>NZ_JAEPIV010000013.1:0-170892 GCF_016632405.1 Azospirillum aestuarii | reverse complement strand
GTCCGTCCTTCCTGATGGGCGAACCAAGCTTATCCGACTGTCCGGGAAACGGGGACCAGCTCACTCACCGTCGCCCGAACAGCCGTTCGATGTCGGACAGCTTCAGCTCCACATAGGTGGGGCGGCCGTGGTTGCACTGGCCGCTGTGGGGGGTGGCTTCCATCTGGCGCAGCAGGGCGTTCATCTCCTCCACACTGAGCGACCGCCCGGCGCGGACGGAGCCGTGGCAGGCCATGGTCCCGCACACGTCCTCCAGCCGCTCCTTCAACGACAGCGCGTCGCCCAACTCCGCCAACTCTTCGGCGAGGTCGCGGACGAGGCTCTTCACGTCGCTCTGCCCCAGCAGGGCCGGCACTTCGCGCACCAGGACACAGCCCGGACCGAAGCCCTCCACCGCCAGACCCAGTTCCGCCAACTCCGCGGCGCGGCCCAGCAGGCGGTTGGCGGACGGCTCGTCCAACTCCACCAGTTCCGGGATCAGGAGGGCCTGCCGCTTGACGCCGCCCTCCAGAAGGGCGGTCTTCATCCGCTCATAGACCAGCCGCTCGTGGGCGGCGTGCTGGTCGACGATGACGATGCCCTCGGTGGTCTGGGCGACGATGTAGGTGTTGTGGACCTGGGCGCGGGCCGCCCCCAGCGGGTGGCTGTCCAGCGGCGGAGCGGCGGCGGCCTGCGTCGCGTAATCCGGCGGGCGCGCGGCAGGTGCGGCCTGCCAGCCGGCGAGGCGGCCTTGCAAGGGGGGGAGCGGTGCCTGATGGGGCGCCTGGAAGGCGGTCGCCCGGTCGGCCAGCCCGCGCGGCACGACGGAGCCGTAGCCGCCGCCCCAGGACGGCGCCGGCTGGTGCGCCGGGTTGCGGTAGGGCAGGGGAGAAGGCGGTGGCATGGTTCCGTCCGCGTCCACCCCGCTCTCCGGGCGCAGCGCGCCCAGCGTCGCCAGCCCCACGGTGGTCGAGGCGCGATGCCCGGCCTCGGCCAGCGCGTGCTTGAGCGCCCCGACGATCAGCCCACGCACCAGACCCTGGTCGCGGAACCGCACCTCCGCCTTGGCGGGATGGACGTTGACGTCCACCTCCTGCGGGTCGAGGTCGAGGAACAGCGCCAGCATGGGGTGGCGGTCGCGCGGCAGGAAATCGGCGTAGGCGGCCCGCACCGCGCCGACCATCAGCTTGTCCCGCACCGGGCGGCCGTTGACGAACAGGTGCTGGTGGCGGGCCGTGGGGCGGTGCAGGGTGGGCAGCCCGATCCAGCCGGCGAGAGCCACCCCCTCGCGCGCCGCCCGCACCGGCACGGCGTTGTCCTGGAAGTCGCGCCCCATCAGGGCGCCCAGCCGGGTCAGCCGGGCATCCAGCAGGTCGCCCTGCGCCGCCGACAGGCGCAGCGTCGAGCGCCCCTCGCCGTCCAGCGTGAAGGCCACGCCGGGATGGGCCATGGCCAGCCGTTCGATGCAGTCGCCGATGTGGTCAAACTCGGTCCGGGCGGCCTTCAAGAATTTCAGGCGGGCGGGCACGGCGGCGAACAGGTCGCGCACCTCCACCCGAGTGCCCTGGGCGAGCGCGGCGGGCTGCGGCGCGCCCTTCAGCCCGGCGTCCACGGTCAGCGCCCAGGCGCTGTCGGCGCCGCGCGGGCGGCTGGTCAGGGTCAGGCGGCTGACCGCCCCGATGGAGGGCAGCGCCTCCCCCCGGAAGCCCAGCGAGCGGATGTCCAGCAGGTCGTCGGACGGCAGCTTGGAGGTGGCGTGCCGCTCCACGGCGAGCGCCAGCTCGTCCGGCGCCATGCCGCAGCCGTCGTCGGTGATGGTGATGAGCGATTTGCCGCCGTCGCGCACCACCACGTCGATGCGGGTGGCCCCGGCGTCGATGGCGTTCTCCACCAGTTCCTTGACGGCGGCGGCGGGTCGCTCGATCACCTCGCCGGCGGCGATTCGGTTGACGAGCGTGTCGGGCAACATGCGGATCGGCATGGCCCAAATATAGTAGGCCGGCGTCGGGAATGCCACCATGTGCGGCGGGGCTTACGCCTTGGCGAACAGTTCCTTCAGGTTCTTCAGCAAACCCGTCGCCACCTCGCCGGCAACGTCGTCCATGCCCACGGAGCGGACCGAAGCGACCACGCGGGCGTTCGGGCCGCCGCCATCGGTCACCGCCCACAGGTTGGCGCCCTGGCCGGGCCGGGTGTCGGTGAAGCGCCCCAGCACGCCCTCCTTGATGGTGCCGAGCAGCGGGCCGCTGCGCTCGTTCTGGTCCGTCAGGGAAACCATCTTCAGCGAATCGGCCGCTTTGGCTGAGATGGAAGCGAGGTCGTGGCGGCTGAAGACGACCTGCAGTTCTTTGCCACTGTTGGGCAGGCCGATCCCGATCACTCCAGCATCGGCGTCGGAATCGTCTTCGAACGGGTCCTTCTCCCCGGCGGCTCGCAGGATCTCCGGCATCTCGGGCTTGGTCAGGCCGTTCTTCTGCGCGATCTTGTCCAGAAGCGCATTGCCCGCCCCGCCCAGGAAGAACGGCCGGTCTTCGGGGAGGCCGAGCGTCTGGCGCAGCAGGCCAAACGCTTTCTCCATGTAGTCTCCATGCTTCTCCATATAGTCGATGCGGGCGAGCATGTAGTTCGGGTTGAGCTTCGCGGCGTCGATGCCGGACGGCAGGGCGGCCCCGGACGCGCCGCCTCCCTCCGGCGGGACGGTGATGGAGAAGGACCGGGCGTTCATGGCCTTGACCGCATCGGGAGACAGGCTGACCACATCCTCCCGGCTCCCGCGACCGGCGGTGGCCGCTCCCCGAGCGGAGGCATCGGGCGACTTTGCCGGAGCCGGCTTCGCGGAGCCCACGCCATAGGCGGCGGGGGTGGTGCCGGTGATGTCGGTGACGGACATGCGCGTTTCCCCTGATCGCCGATGGTTCGGCCCTCAAGTCACAGCCTGAGGTGGTGCAGAAGAATGCCTTGTCCGACGCTGGTTGGCCATGCGGCGAATGCGACCCGTCAAACCGTGCTGCCCGGTCCCGTCCACCGACGGACGGGGCAGATCACGCCGGGGTGGTCGCGTCCGCGGGGTGCCCATGGTCCTCCGCCTCCGGCTCGGCAGGAGCGGCGGGGCAGCTGGCGCGGGACGGGCCGGTGACGACGTCGAAATCGAAATCGGACATGATGGGACCTCCGGTTCGTAAGGGAGGCCGCCGTGACCGTCAGGGGGATTTTGCGTGCACCGCGTGCTGAAAACACAAAAGCCGCCTCGGGTCGGGCGGCTTCGGGTGCATCGTGGGTGTGCGATACCTAGGCCGCCGGTGTGTACCAGCGGTACCAAAATCGCCCCAGAAGGGCGGGAGAGGTGAGGCGCACGGGGTTCATGGCCTGCACCCTACGCCGGATCGCCGCGCCGCACAAGGTTTTCCTGCTGGAGCGTCGCCCGGCGTCTCGGTCATGCCGACGTCAGGCGACCGCCTCGCTGATGTCGTCGTACAGCTCCTCCGCGGCCTGGGCGGCGCCCCAGGCGATCTCCACGATCTTGTCGGCCTGGGCGGACAGGTCGGTGAAGGAGAGGCCGAGATCGAGCAGGACGAGCGATTTGTCGAAAACCTTCAGCCAGCCCGGCTTGCCCTTCTCCAGCATCTCCAGCGCCTCGTCCATCCGGTTCGCCCACTCGCGGCCTTCGTTGATCATCTCCTGCTTGGCGACGATCTTGACGATCAGGTCGTTGATCTGCTCTTCCAGCTTGGGCAGCGCCGCGGCCAGCGCCTTGTTGTTCTTGGCGACGGTCTTCATGTCCTTCATCGCCCGGTCGAGCTTGGACATCACCTTGCCGAGCTCCCGCGAGATTTCGTGGGACTTGACGTCCACGCCGTCGAGCTTGCTTAGATACTGCTTGATGTCGCCGCGGCACTTCCCGATCGTGCCGAGTTCCGTCCCGAAGACCGCGTTGATGACCTCTTTCGCGGAGTCGGAGCTGTTGCGCGCCACCGACTTCTTCGCGTTGTAGGCCTTGACGAGCTTGGTGACCTGCCCGTTGATCGCCGTGCGGAACTTCTCGGCGGACAGCCAGAGCTTGACGAGGTCCTTGAACAGCCCGAGGCAGCTCTTGACCATGCCATAGATGCCGATGACCGCGGACACTCCGCCGGTCGCCACGGCCCCGCCGATCCCGGCGGCGGAGATCGCGACGCCGCCGATCTGGAGGCCGACATGGACGGCGGCCCGCCACTTGTACTTGCTGTAGTCCTTGTTGGTCTTGATGATCTGCGCCCACGCCTTCTTGACGTTGGCGTCCACCGCCGTGGTCAGGTTGGACGCCTTCATCTTGAGGCCGGCGTAGCAGACGTCCGCCGCCGCCTTCTGCATGGTGGGGTCGCCGACCAGGCGGCCGATCACCTTGTCCGTCTTGACGACTTCGGCGACCGCCTCGGCGATGAAGTCCTTGTAGGCCGAGGAGGCGGCGTCCTGGAGCTTCTGCCAGGACAGCGGATCGTCCTGGAGCTTCTCGATGAACTCCTTATCGAACTCGACGCCGATCCCGATGTTCAGCTTGCCGTTGCCGAAGGTGATGTTCTTGGGCTTGGCTTCCGCCAGGATGGCCTTGGCGGCGTTGACCTCGATGAATTTCAGGATGGGCATCAGCGTCTCCACACGCACGGGGGCTTCCGAGGCGGTCCGGAGAAGCGTGGCGGTGGAGGATTGATGGCGCTACAAGCGATTGCACCAAATTGGCGGACGGGTGGGGCCGGCGCCCGGATGGACGCCGCATTGTCCATCCAACCTGACCTCATCCGCCCCGCTGCGCTGACTCAGCCGCCGTTCCGCCGCATGATCTCAGCCAGGAAGGACGCCTGTTCCTTCACCATGCCCATCACGTCCTCTTCGGCCATGCTGCGGGCGGCTTCCGTGAAACTGGACAGCGAGACACCGGAGTCCTTCAACTTATTGCTTGCCGCTTCCTCTTCGCCGCTTTGGAGGAAGCGCGGATCGGCCAGATTCATGGTATAGGGCGACACGATCCGGGTCGAACGGGGAGGACCATTCACCGGCATGTCCCGGCGGCCCGAGCCGGATTCCGATCCGGAGAGAGCGCTCAGGATCGCGCTGTAATCGTCCGAACCGCCCTGGCCGTTCTTTTCCAGTTCGCCCAGCCGCGAAACCAGTTCCTTGCGCCGGGCCAGCGTGTTGTCCGTCGCCTTTAGCATCTCGTCTGCGGTGACGCTGTCGGCACGGGCGAAGAGGCCGGGATTCCGGGACTCGAACATCATGCTGCCGGTCGCGAAAGACGTGCGGCGTGCCTGCTTCAGGCTGCTCATCAGCGCGTTGTTCACGTCGTCCCCGGTGACCTTGCCACTGTCCACAAGGTCGCCGAGGAGGGTGCGTTCGTTCTGCTTCAGCTTGTTGAACAGGTCCAGCGAAGGCCCCTTGAGGCTTGCCGCCAGCGTGCTCAGGGACAGGGTGTCCTTGGTGCCCGCAGTGGCGGTAGCGGCTGTGCTGCCGATCTGATCGCCATCGGCGGCGCGTGACTGGGAGGTGGCTTTTGTGGAGGCGGCCGATGATATCGAATATGCACCGATCGAGGCTGACTGAACATCCATGGCCGCATCCTCCTGGGATCTCGATTCCTTCCATCGCTTATATGCTTTTTTTTTGATATCCGCAATAGGATCGAAATACAAGGCGGCTCTATATTACTTAGTTATCTAAGTAATACTATAGTATGCGCCCGTACAGCTGTATTTCATTTAAAATTATTTTGCCATTCACAAGAATCATGATAAATGAATAGCGTGCATTCATTGTATGGGCACGAACTTTAATTCATGGAGGAAAATTGTGACCTACTATAACTATGCGCTGTCCAATGGGAATGACTTGGCGCCGGGTGGATCATACCCGGGCTCTATCACGGATCAATTCTCAATCTACGGCTTGGGGGGCAACGATACGATCGCCGGCGGCTACTATGCCGATTACCTCGACGGCGGTGATGGCAACGACAACCTGTTCGGCCATGGCGGTTCCGATACGCTGCTGGGCGGCAACGGCGACGATGATCTGAACGGCGATACCGAGGCGGACCTGCTGCATGGTGGCAGTGGGTACGACGTGATCTACGGCGGAACGACCTCGGCGTCGGGGAACGACACGCTGATCGGGGGCGGTTCCTACTCGTGGGACGAGCTTTACGGTGGTGCCGGCGACGACACCTACTACCACGATCCCCTTCTGGGCGGAAACACCTACATTTTCGATTCGGCGAACAGCAATCCGGGTTCGGCGGACCGGCTGGTTTTCCTGAACGTGTCGCTGAGTGACCTGCAGGCGACCTGGGTCAACACCAATGACCTGTGGCTCTATACGATCGCTGACATCAATGACAACCAGCAGATCGACAACGGTGTTCTGATCGAGAATTTCCGGACCAACTCCAACACCGTCGGAATTTCGACGATCGAGCAGCTCCAGGTCGGCAGCACGGTCTACAACTTCCCAGCTCTGCTGGGTGTCGTTTGACGGGTTTCCCGCCGGTCGGCATAGGGCGATAGAAAGGCGGAAGAGCGGCAGGCTGCCGCTCTTCCGCTTGGCCATCTCTTTGCCGTATGGGTCCGCTCAGCGGTTCTTCCGGTACCAGCCGATCAGCCCATTGGTCGAGCCGTCATGCCCCAGAGCGCCGGTCGGGCCGCTTTGGAGTTCAGGCAGGATCTTCCCGGCAAGCTGCTTGCCCAGCTCCACGCCCCACTGGTCGAAGCTGTTGATGTTCCACACGATGCCCTGGACGAACACCTTGTGCTCGTACAGCGCGATCAGGGCGCCCAGCGTGTGCGGGTCCAGCTTCTTGAACAGAATGCTGTTGGACGGCTTGTTGCCCTCGAACACGCGGTGAGGGACTAGCGGCTCGACGGCGTCGGCCGGCTTGCCCGACTTGACCATCTCGGCGCGCACCTCGTCGGCGGTCTTGCCGCGCATCAGGGCCTCCGGCTGGGCGAAGAAGTTCGACAGCAGGATGCGGTGATGGTCGCCGATGGGGTTGTGGGTTTCCGCCGGGGCCAGGAAGTCGGCGGGGACCAGCTCCGTCCCCTGGTGGATCAGCTGGTAGAAGGCGTGCTGGCCGTTGGTGCCCGGTTCCCCGAAGACCACCGGGCCGGTGGCGTAGTCCACCCGCGCGCCCTGCCGGTCCACCGTCTTGCCGTTGCTCTCCATGTCCAATTGCTGGAGATAGGCGGGGAAGCGGTGCAGATACTGGTCGTAGGGCAGCACGGCGTGGGACTTCGCGCCCCAGAAATTGACGTACCAGACGCCCAGCATCGCCATCAGCACCGGCATGTTGCGGTCCAGCGGCGCGGTGCGGAAATGCTCGTCCATCGCGTGGGCGCCGGCCAGCAGCTCATGGAAGCGGTCCATGCCGATGCCGAGCGCGATGGGCAGCCCGATGGCCGACCACAGGGAATAGCGCCCGCCGACCCAGTCCCAGAAGCCGAACATGTTGGCCGGATCGATGCCGAACTTGCGCACCTCCGCCTCGTTGGTGGAGACGGCGACGAAATGCTTGGCGACGTGGGCGGGGTCGCCGGCGCTCTCCAGGAACCAGCGCCGCGCGGTGTGGGCGTTGGTCAGCGTCTCCTGGGTGGTGAAGGTCTTGGACGCGATGACGAACAGCGTCGTCTCCGGGTCCAGCCATTCCAGCGTCTCGCTGATGTGCGTTCCGTCCACATTGGAGACGAAATGCACGCCGATCTGCGGGTGCAGATAAGGGGTCAGCGCCTCCGTCACCATCACCGGGCCGAGGTCGGACCCGCCGATGCCGATGTTGACGACGTCGGTGATCGGGTGGCCGGTGTAGCCGGTCCAGGCGCCGTCGCGGACCTGCCGGACGAAGCGCTCCATGCGGTGCAGGACGGCGTTCACCTCCGGCATCACGTCCTGGCCGTCCACCAGCACGGGGCGGTTGGAGCGGTTGCGCAGCGCGGTGTGCAGGACGGCGCGGTCCTCGGTGATGTTGATCCGCTCCCCGGCGAACATGCGGTCGCGCCAGCCCTCCACGTCCTGCTGGCGGGCGAGGTCGAGCAGAAGGGTCCGAGTCTCCTCGGTGATGCGATTCTTCGAATAATCGAACAGCAGGCCGCAGGCTTCCAGGGAGAAGCGGTTGAAGCGGTCGGCGTCGGCGGCGAACAGGTCGCGCATGTGGAGGGCCGAAACGTCCTGGCGGTGACGGGCCAGGGCTTCCCAGGCGGGCGAACGGGTGAGCGCTGACATTGGGATTTTGCCTCCTTCTCGCGTGCGCGGAGCCTAGCACCGTTCGGTGCGCGGCGGGTACGCGCCAAAGCGGCGCATCCAACGTGCACAAAGGTCTAGGGTGAGCGGACTATGCGGGGCGGACGATGAAACCGGCAACCGCTGCCCTGTGTTCTTTTCGGGACAGGAGGTGACGATGACCGATCCCAGCAAACCCGAACAGAATCCGCCGGTTCCGGCTGAGGAGGAACGCCGCGAGGACGAGCGGCCCGATCAGGTGGGCATCATCCCCGGCAAGGTGCCGGGCCGCCCCGTGGACCCCGGCGATCCGCGCTTTCCGGGGAGCCAGCCGGACTTGGCGTGAGTGACGTGGTCGCGGCGGGGCCCCCTCCCGACCTCCCCCCGCTTCGCTGGGGGAGGAGAAAAGCCTCCCCTGCGTCAGCTCTCGCGCAAACCAGAGGTTTGCGCTGACGCGGCAGGCGGACCTTTGGTCCGCCGAGAGCGGGGGAGGGTTGGGTGGGGGCCCGTCGCAACAACGTTGCTCAGCTTCCCCCCTCGATCGTCCGCGTCGCCGTCACGCCTTCCGGACGGCCGACCAGCACGGTCAGCAGCCGGTTGGGGTCGAGCAGCCGCTTCGCCACGCGCTGCACGTCCGCCTGGGTGACGCCGTTGATGAAGGCGTCGCGGCGGTCCAGATAGTCGATGCCCAGCTGGTCGCGCTTGACCTGGAGCAGGATACCCGCGATCGCCTGCGTGCTGCCGAGTTGCAGGGGGAAGCTGCCGGTCAGGTAGGTCTTGGCGTCGGCCAGCTCCTCCTCCGTCACGCCCTCGTCGGCCATGCGCTTCCACTCCTGGCGCATGATGTCCAGGGCCTGCCCGGCCTTGGCGTTCACCGTGTTGCCGCCGGCCATGACCAGCGCGGAATGGTCCATCGGGATCAGGTAGCTGTAGACGCCATAGCTGAGGCCGCGCTTCTCCCGAACCTCCTCCATCAGGCGGGAGCCGAAGCCGCCGCCGCCCAGGACGTAGTTCATCACGGTCGCCGCGTACCAGTCTGGATCGGCGCGCTTGAGCCCGGTCTGGCCCATCAGCATGACGGTCTGCGCCGTCGGGCGGGTGGCGACCAGCGTTTCGCCCAGCCCCTTCGGCTCGACGTCGGGAATGGCGGCGTTCGCGGACGTCGCCGGCAGGCCGCCGAACACATGGTCGAGTGCGCGGCCCAGATCCTCCGGGCTGATGTCGCCCGCCGCGGCGACGACCAGACGGTCGCGACCGAAGCCGTTCTTCACGAAGCCGCGCAGGTCGTCCGGCGTGATCGTCGGCAGCGACTCCAGCGTGCCGCGGATCTCGTCGCCGTAGGGATGGCCGGGGAAAGCGGTGGAGTAGAACAGCCGCCGCCCGACATAGTTGGGATCGGCCTGATCGCGGCGCAGGCTGGACAGCACGGCGGCGCGCATGCGCTCCACCGCTTCCGCGTCGAAGCGCGGCTCGGCCAGCGACAGGCGGGTCAGCTCGAACGCTTCGTCGCGGCGGTCGCTCAGCGTGCGAAGGCTGCCGCCGAAACCGTCGCGCCCGGCGTCGTAGCCCAGCGCGATGGCGTTGTCCTGAAGCCGCGCGGCGAAGGCCTGGCTGTCATAGGGGCCGGCGCCCTCGTCCAGCGTGCGCGCCGCGAGGTTGGCGAGGCCCTCCTTGCCCTTGGGGTCGGACGCGCCGGCCCCTTCGAAGGCCCATTCCAGGGCGATGATCGGGACCTTGTGGTCCTCGACCAGCCACGCCTCGATCCCGCCGGGGCTGACCACCCGCTTGATCTCGATGGCGGTTGCCGGAGTGGTGATGGCGAAGGCGAAAAGGAAAAGACAGGCGCCGAAGACGCGCTTGGACATGAGGCGCTTGGATAGGACGATCATCTCAGCTTCCCTTGTCCTGGAGCGGCAGCAGAAGGCCGGTGACGTGGTTGGTCTGGCCCAGAACGGCGCGGGCGGCGGCGTTGACCTGATCGGCGGTCACGGCGTCGATGCGCACCGGCCAGTTCTCCACATCGTCGATGCTCTGGCCGGTGGCGACGGCGGCGCCCAGCGTCTGGGCCGGGCCGGTCAGGCTGTCGCGGGCGTAGGCGGCCTCGGCCAGCATGCGCTTCTTGGCGGTGGCCACCTCCTCCTCCGTCACGCCCTTCTCGACGAGCGTCAGTATGTCGGCCTCCAGCGCCGCTTCCAGTTTCTCCATGGTCACGCCGGGGGCCGGCGAGGCGCCCGCCGCCAGCGAGGTCATGTCCCAGGCCGACGGGCTGTAGCCCAGCCAGGCCGAGGTGGCGATGCGCTGCTCGACGACGAGGCTGCGGTAGAGGCGGGAGGTCGGGCCGCCGCTCATGATCTCCGACAGCACCTGGAGCGGGTAGGCGTGACCCTCCTTGTCGGTGCGGTAGGAGGGGGCGAGCCAGTTGCGGCGGATGGAGGGCTGGCGCACCTCGTCGTCGCGCAGGATGACCCGGCGGGCGGCGCTGATCGGCGGCTCCTGCACGCGGACGCGCTCGGGCACCGGGCGGGCGGCGATGCCGCCGTAATACTTCTCGGCGAGCGGCTTCAGCTCCTCCGCCGTCACGTCGCCGGACACCACCAGCACGGCGTTGTTGGGCGCGTACCAGCTCTTGTAGAAGGACTCCGCCTCTTCCCGCGTCAGGGTGGCCATCTCCTGCGGCCAGCCGATGATCGGCGTGCCGTAGGGGTGGTGGACGTAGAGGGTGGCGTTGATCTGCTCGCCGATGCGGTCGGCGGGTTCGTTCTCGATGCGCTGGCGGCGCTCCTCGATGATGACGTCGCGCTCCGGGTAGACCAGTTGATCGGTGAGGCGGAGGTTCGACATGCGGTCGGCCTCCATCTTCATCACCAGCTCCAGCCGGTCACGCGCCACGTTCTGGAAATAGGCCGTGTAATCCCAGGAGGTGAAGGCGTTGTCGCGCCCGCCGTTCTTGGCGACGATGCGGGAGAAGGCGCCGGGCGGAACCTCCTCCGTCCCCTTGAACATCAGATGTTCAAGGAAATGGGCGATGCCCGACACGCCCCGCGGCTCGTCCGCCGCACCCACCTTGTACCAGACCATGTGGGTGACCACCGGCACGCGCTGGTTGGTCACCAGCACGACCTGCATCCCGTTGGACAGGGTGAAGGTCTCCGGGAAGAAGACGCCCTTCTCGGCGGCGAAGGCTGGGGCGGCGGCGGGGATGGCGCCGGCCAGGGCGAACGCCAGGACGCCCGCGGCGGCGAGCCGGCGCCAGGGCCGTTTCCAGGGTGGCGGGGCGGTGGGGCCGTTGGGGAGCATGGGCCTCTCGTTGGGAGCGAAGGGGACGGGAATGCAAAGGGGGCGTCCCCGTCTGGGAACGCCCCCTAGATACTGGTGCGGCGAAGCACCCGGAACAATGCCCTGAGTTGGGGCCCTGAATTGGGCTCCTGAAATCGGCTTAGAACAGCCCTTCCAGCGGCGCCCGGCGCTTGCGCTCGATGGTCGGGACGGTGCCGTCGTTCAGCGCCTTGCCGGTGGCCTGGGCCTCGCGCAGGCGCTGGTTCTCCTTCTTCGGATCGACGACCTCGTAGGGCTGCTCCTGCGTCTGCCAGAACAGCAGGGAGTCGATCCAGCTTTTGTCGGCGACGACGAGCTGGGTCGTCTCCTGATCGACCTTGTTGCGGATGCCCGGCTCGATGCCGCTCTTGGCGCCGGCCTGGGCGATCAATGCCGACTCGCCCGCCGTGTGTCCGGCGGTGGCAGCCGTGGCGCGCGAGGAGCCGCCGAAGACCGAGGCGGCGGCCACGGCGGCCGAGGTGGCGTCCTGCGGGCGCGCCGCTCCGGGGCGCGGCTCCGGCAGGCGGGCGAGGCTCGGCGGCATGGTCAGCGGCGCGCGGGACACGACCGTGAACTCATCCGGGCTCGTGCGGTCGAGGCCGATGGAGCGGCGGACGTCGGTGCATCCGGTGAGCGCCAGCGCGACGAGCGCCAAGCCCAGCAGCGGACCCCGCCCCAGGGAACGGGTGGAGCGCCGCGCGATGGAGGAGGCGAAGGAAAGCATGGTCACGTTCGAGTCCCGTCGTCTAGTCGTCAGGCCGCTTGTCGTCGGGCCGCGTCCCTTATAGCGGCTCCGTCGCGTGAACTATTACGACTTTTCGCGGCCCGCGAACAGCCCATCCAGCACGAGAAGCGCCACGCCGACGCTGATTCCGCTGTCCGCCACGTTGAAGGCCCAGAAATGCCACCCCCCGATGTGGAAATCGAGGAAATCGGCGACGGCCCCATAGAGGAACCGGTCGATCACATTGCCGATGGCTCCACCGATGACCATCCCCAGCGCCAGCGCGAGGTAGCGCCGGTCGGCCTGCCTCAGCCAGAGCAGCAGCGCCACCACGATGGCGAAGGCCACCGCGGCCAGCACGTAGGGCATCCAGGCGTGGGAGCTGCCGAAGGTGCCGAAGCTGACCCCGGTGTTCCAGGCCAGCACGAGATTAAAGAAAGGCGTGACCTCGACAACCCGTGGATAGGGTTGCATGACCACGTCGAGAATCCACCATTTGGTGAGCTGGTCGAGGACCACCACCAGCGCGGCGACGGACAGGCCGAAGACCGTGAAGCTGCGGCTGCCGGACGTGGAGAGGCTGCTCATGGAGTGCTCCTGCTCCCTCTCCCCTCTGGGGAGAGGGTCGGGGTGAGGGGGTTGCGCGTTTGCCGGACGCGGCGAGGAGGCGGAACCCCCTCACCCTAACCCTCTCCCCAGAGGGGAGAGGGGATAAGGCGCAGGCTCCGGCAACGCGTATTAGAACGCCGGTTCCGCGTCCACGGCTTCGGCGCAACGGAGGCACAGCGTCGGGTGTGCGGCGTTCGTGCCGACCTCCGGAAGGATCTTCCAGCAGCGCTCGCACTTGCCCCCTTCGGCGAGTCCGGGCACCACCGCGATGCCGGCCACGTCGGGAAGGACGAAGGCGCCCTCGGGGGCCGTGCCTTCCGCCACCGTGATCTGCGAGGTGATGCAGATCTCGGCGAAGTCCACGCCGTCGAGCAATGCCTTGGTCGCCGCGTCCACGAAGACGGTCGGGTTGGCCTGGAGCGACGAACCGATCTTCTTGTTGGCCCGCTCCAGCTCCAGCGCGCCGGTGACGGTGCGGCGGACGATGCGGATGGACTCCCACTTGGCGGCGAGATCGTCGTTACGCCACTCCGCCGGGATGGCCGGGAAGACGCGCAGATGGACGCTTTCCTCGGTCCAGCCATCGACGCCGGTCAGGCCCGCGGGACGGGCGAGCCACGCCTCCTCCGCGGTGAAGCAGAGGATCGGGGCCAGCCACGCGGTCAGGGTGGAGAGCAGATGCTCCATCACCGTGCGGACCGAGCGGCGGCGGACCGAGCCGGCCGCGTCGCAATAGAGGCTGTCCTTGCGGACGTCGAAGTAGAAGGCGGACAGCTCGACGGCGCAGAAATTGTGGATCGCAACCGACAGGTCGTGGAAGTCGTAGGCCTCGATCTTGGCGCGGATCAGCGCGTCCAGCTCCGACAGGCGGTGCAGGACCCAGCGCTCAAGCTCCGGCATCTCGGCGACGGCGATCCGCTCGGCCGGGGTGTAGTCGGCCAGCGCGCCGAGGATGTAGCGCAGCGTGTTGCGCAGGCGGCGGTAATGGT
Source organism: Azospirillum aestuarii (assembly GCF_016632405.1). Taxonomy (NCBI): domain Bacteria; kingdom Pseudomonadati; phylum Pseudomonadota; class Alphaproteobacteria; order Rhodospirillales; family Azospirillaceae; genus Azospirillum; species Azospirillum aestuarii. Next base: position 157,038 of record NZ_JAEPIV010000013.1, on the reverse strand, counting down.
CGGCCTGGTACTTGATGATCTCCGGACCGATGCGCTGGTCCTCGGTGTAGTCGGTGCTGACCACCCAGAGGCGCAGGATGTCGGCGCCGTACTTGTCGCAGACCTCCTGCGGGGCGACCACGTTGCCCAGCGACTTGGACATCTTGCGGCCCTGCTCGTCGAGCGTGAAGCCGTGCGTCAGCACCGCGTCGTAGGGCGCCCGGCCGCGCGTGCCGCAGCTTTCCAGCAGGGAGGAGTGGAACCAGCCGCGGTGCTGGTCGGAGCCTTCAAGGTACAGGGACGCCGGCCACTTCAGCTCCGGCCGCTGCTCCAGCACGAAGGCGTGGGTCGAGCCGGACTCGAACCACACGTCGACGATGTCCTTGACCTGCTCGTAATCGTCGGCGCGGTAGGCGTTGCCGAGGAAGTCCTGCGCCGGGCGGGCGAACCACGCGTCGGAGCCTTCCTTCTCGAAGATGTCGGCGATGCGGTTGAACACCTCGGCGTCGCGCAGGATCGCGCCGTTGTCCTTGCGGACGAACAGGGCGATCGGCACGCCCCAGGCGCGCTGGCGGCTGATGCACCAGTCCGGACGCTGCTCGATCATCGCGCGGATGCGGTTCTCGCCCTGGGCGGGGAACCACGTCGTGTCGGAGATCGCCTGCAGCGCCGTCTTGCGAAGGTCGTTCGTCTCCATGGAGATGAACCACTGCGGCGTGGTGCGGAAGATCAGCGGGGCCTTCGAGCGCCAGCTGTGCGGGTAGCTGTGCTTGACGCGGCCCTTGGCGAGCAGCGCCCCGACCTCCTGGAAGGCCTTCAGCACGGCGCCGTTGGCCTCGCCCGGCTTGCCTTCGGCGGTGTAGACGCGCAGGCCGGCGAACAGCGGCACATGATCGTAGTAGCGCCCGTCCTCGCCGACCGTCTGCGGCACCTCGATGCCGTTGGCCTGACCCAGGTGGAAGTCGTCCTCGCCGTGGCCGGGTGCTATGTGGACGAAGCCGGTGCCGGCGTCGGTCGTCACGAAGTCGCCGGCCAGCAGCGGCACCTTGAAGTCGTAGCCGCTGCGGGTCAGCGGGTGGTGGCAGTAGCCGCCGGCCAGACGCGAGCCGGGGAAGCGGTGCAGCAGCCGCGCGTCGGCGATCTTGGTTTCCTTGAAGACGCTTTCGGCCAGCGCGGTGGCGATGACCAGCCGCTCGCCGACCTCGGCGAGGCTACCCTCCTCGACCGCCAGCACCTTGTAGGTCGCGTATTCGATGTCGTCGCCGAAGGCGATGGCGCGGTTGCCCGGCAGGGTCCAGGGCGTGGTCGTCCAGATGACGATGTTGGCGTCGTCGACCTCCGGCGCCGGCGAGCCCCAGATGGCGAAGCGCGCGAAGACCGTCGTCGAGGTGTGGTCGTGGTACTCGATCTCCGCCTCGGCCAGCGCGGTCTTCTCCACCACCGACCACATGACCGGCTTGGCGCCCTTGTAGAGGCCGCCGTTCATGGCGAACTTGTGGATCTCGCGGACGATCTGCGCCTCGGCGGGCAGCGTCATGGTCAGGTACGGGTCGGCCCAGTTGCCCTCAACGCCCAGGCGGCGGAACTCGCCGGCCTGCACATCCACCCACTTCTGGGCGAACTGGCGGCACTCGGCGCGGAACTGGTTGAGCGGAACCTCGTCCTTGTCCTTGCCCTCGGCGCGGTACTTCTCCTCGATCTTCCACTCGATGGGCAGGCCGTGGCAGTCCCAGCCGGGGACGTAGTTGGCGTCGAAGCCCTGCATCTGGCGCGAGCGGACGATGACGTCCTTCAGCACCTTGTTGACGGCGTGGCCGATGTGGATGTTGCCGTTGGCGTAGGGCGGGCCGTCGTGCAGGACGAACTTCTCGCGGTCCTTCGCCGTCTCGCGCAGCCGCTGGAAGAGGCCCATGTCCTCCCAGCGCTTCAGCAGCTCCGGCTCCTTGGTGGGCAGGCCGCCGCGCATGGGGAAGTCGGTGCGGGGCAGGAAGACGGTGGACTTGTAGTCGCGGGTCATCGGGGATTCCTGGAAGACGAATTCTTCGGGCGGCAGCGGTCGGGCCGCCCGACGCACACACGGAATTGCCCGGCCCTCCTCAGAGAGCCGGGCCGGTAATTCGCGCCGGAGGCGCCGTGACCCGCCAATCGAGCTTCATGGCGCGGATATTAGCGGGGTGTGCGGTGCGGTCAAGGAGCAGGGCGAGCGGCTTTCCCTGCGAAGGGCCTCAGTCGAAGCTGGCCTTGCCACCATGGGCGGCGGACCAGCCGACCGGGTCGTTCAGGAACTTCTCGACCTCCGACAGGGTGTTCTCGTCGAAGTACCGGTTCTCGCGGGCGACCTTCAGCACGTCCCACCAGGTGCACAGCTCGTGCAGGCGGACGCCGATGCGGTCCATGTTGGTCTTCGACTGCGGGAAGATGCCGTAATGGAAGATCACGAAGCTGTCGGTCACCGTGGCCCCGCCGTTGCGCAGCGCGGTGACGAAGTTCTCCTTGCTCTTGCCGTCGGTGGCGAGGTCCTCGACCAGGATGACCCGCTGCCCCTCGGTCAGCACGCCCTCGATCTGGGCGTTGCGCCCGAAGCCCTTCGGCTTCTTGCGGACATACTGCATGGGCAGTTCCAGCCGTTCGGCGATCCAGGCGGCGAAGGGGATGCCTGCCGTCTCGCCGCCGGCCACCGCATCGATGCTCTCGTAACCGATCTCGCGCTCGATGGTCTGGACGGCGAAGTCCATCAGGGCCTTGCGCGCGCGCGGGAAGGACACGATGCGCCGGCAGTCGGTGTAGACCGGGCTCGCCCAGCCGGAGGTAAAGATGAAGGGCGTCTCGGCGTTGAAATGCAGCGCCTTGATTTCCAGCAGGATCTTCGCGGCGGTGGCGGCAATCGTGGCCCGGTCACCATTGGTCGGGGCGGGCAGGGCGGCGGCGGTGGTCATGGCCTAACGGCTCCCAGGGAGGCTCAAACTGCCCCGTGTGTAGCCCCCCGGCGTGCGAATCGCAATGGGGCGGGCTCGCCCTTCGCCGTCACTTCCCCGGCAGCGCCAGCGTGATGCAGCGGGTCAGCACCGGACGGCGACGGCTCGGCGGCCTTGCACGGTTCCATCGTCGCTCAGCCCTCTGCTCCGCCGGCCGGCTCCTTGGTCAGCACGGCGCGGGCGGCTGCGGCGTCCTGGACGATCTGGTCCTTCAACTCGCCGAAGCTGCCGAACTTGCGCTCCGGCCGCAGGAACTCGATGAGCTGCACGCGCAAATGCTGGCCGTAGAGGTCGCCGTCGAAGTCCAGGATGTGGGTTTCCAGCCGTTCCACCGTTCCGCCCACGGTCGGGCGGCGGCCCAGGTTGGCGACGCCGTTGCGCCAGACCGTGCCCGCCCCCTGGTCCACCCCGGTGCGCACCGCGTAGACGCCGAAGGCGGGGCGCAGATAGTCGGCCAGTTCGACATTGGCGGTGGGGAAGCCGATGGTGCGGCCCTTGTGGTCGCCATGCTCCACGCGCCCCTCGATCTCCCAGGGGGCGCCGAGCAGCCGGGCGGCCTCGCGCGGGTTGCCGGCGACCAGCGCGTCGCGCACGCGGGTGGAGGAATAGACGCCGTCCGCATCGTCGGCCACCGGCCCGACCTCGGTCACGCCGAAGCCGTAGGCCGCGCCGGCCTGACGCAGCAGGGCGGGGTCGCCGCCGCGGCCGTGCCCGAACAGGAAGTCGTAGCCGCAGACGACGTGCCGCACGCCAAGCCCGGCCACCAGATCCTCCTGGATGAAGGCGTCGGCGGTCTTGTGCAGGAAGCTCTCGTCGAAATGGCAGACGAACAGCAGGTCGACCCCCAGCGCCTCGATGTGGCGGGCCTTGACGCGGAAGGGCGACAGGCGGAAGGGGGCGTCATCGGGGCGGAAGACCGAGCGGGGATGCGGCTCGAAGGTCATCACCGCCGAGGGCGCGCCGAGATCGCGGGCGATCCGCTGGGCGGTGGCGATCACCGCCTGATGACCGCGGTGCACCCCGTCGAAGTTGCCCAGGGCGACGACGGCCCCGCGGGCGTCCTCCGGCAGGTCGGCGGTGTGTCGGAACAATCGCATGCGTCACGCCCTGATGGTCTGCGGGCCGCGGACGGCCCCCGGAAACGATGGCGGCCCGCCGGGGCGGGCCATGCCATGGGCGTCTTATATAGACCGGAGCCGGCGCGTGGTCTACGCACCGGCGACCGGCAAGTCGTTTCACGTGTTAAAGGCTTGCCCGCTTTACAGGTTTGGCGGGATCAGCCGCGCGACGGGACCATCAGCAGGGCCTCGCCCTCGATCACCACCGTCTCGCCGACGGTGCAGACCGTGCGGACGACGGCGCGGCGCTTCTCCGGGATGATCTCGGTCACGGTGGCGCGGGCGGTCACCGTGTCGCCGGCGCGGACCGGCGCCTTGAAGCGCACGGTCTGGCTCATGTAGATGGCGCCCGGACCCGGCAGCTTGGTGCCCAGAACGGCGGAGATGAAGCTGACGCTCAGCATGCCGTGGGCGATGCGGCCCTGGAACATGGTGCCGCTGGCGTATTCCTGGTTCAGGTGGACCGGGTTGGTGTCGCCGGAGATGCCGGCGAACAGCACGATGTCCGCCTCGGTAACCGTCTTCGCGAAGGACGCCGTCATGCCGACGGTCAGATCCTCGATGCAGTGGCCCTCGTTGTCCTTCAGGACTTGGCGAACATCATCCATACCGCGGTTCCTTTTCATCAAGCACCGGCAGAGCGGTGCGGCAACACGTATGGTGCAATGCGATATATGCACTGCAACCACGTGATGGCAACACGACTCGCCTGAAAAAGTGAAAAAACCGCTAACCTCTTTCGAAAGAGGAGGCAGTCGAGGCCTTTCGCCTGCTTCCTCTGGCCCGGCGATTTCAGATCCGTGACAGTAAAAGTCCGGAGCGGCTCCAGTTAATATGTGTACTGACAATTCGGCGTGCTGCACCGCGGAATGCGCGGCGACTCGGGGGCGGACGTCTTGACATCCCGCCGTCGCGGCCAACCGTCACCTTTCATCCCTTCCCCGAACCGTGACGGAGTCCGACCCATGCTCCACCGCTTCGCGCTGGTCACCGGCGGCACCTCCGGCATCGGCGCCGGCTTCGCCCGCGCCCTGTCCGCCGACACCGGCCTTCTGCTGGCCGCCCGCAACGCCGAGGCACTGACCGCCCGCAAGGCCGAGCTGGAATCCGCCGGCCGCCGGGTGGAGGTGCTGTCCGCCGACCTGACCACCGACGAAGGGCGCAACGCCCTGATCCAGAAGGCGGAGACGCTGGAGATCGACCTGCTCATCAACAACGCCGGGTCCGGCGCCTTCGGGCCGGTGCTGGACAACGCGCCGGAGGCGGAGCGGGCGACGGTGGAGCTTAACGTGGTGGCGACCACGGTGCTGACCCGCGCGCTGCTGCCCGGCATGATCGAGCGGGCGGCGCGCGACGGGCGGCGGGCGGGGCTGATCCTGGTGTCGAGCACGGCGGCCTTCCAGCCGGTCCCGTTCCTCGCGACCTACTGCGCCAGCAAGAGCTTCATCCTGGCTTATGGCGAGGCGCTGGCGACGGAGCTGAAGCGCAAGCCGGTGGATGTGCTGGTCCTGTGCCCCGGCGCCACCCGCACCGCCTTCGGCAAGCGCGCCGGCTTCGCCCTGAACGCGCTGCCGGGGGCCGCCGATCCGCTGGACGTGGCGCGGGAGGGGTTGCAGGCTTTGGGGTGCCGCACGGTGCATGTGCACGGCTTCGGCGCCCGCAACATGCTGCGCCCCTTCCTGTGGTCGCGCCACGCGGCGTCCGGCGGGTTGGGCGCTCTGCTGGCCGCCTTCGACCGCGGCCAGCGCGCCGGCAGGACCGTCCGCCCGCCGCGGGCCTGACCCTAAAGCGAATTTTCATTCGCTTTAGATTCATACGGCCTCATTTGCCGGCCGGGCTTCGGCCGGGACCGCAGTCGCGGTCCAAAGCGGATTGAAATCCGCTTTAGCGGTCGGACCCCGACCCGCTCTGCTGATCGGCGCGGGACGAGCCGGACCGGGCGGCGCCGGTCCCTTTCTTGTCAGGCGAGGGCTGTTCGGCGACCTGAGTCTTGTCGGCCTTCTCGGCCTTGGCCTCGACCTTCTCCTTCACGGACTCGGTCGGCTGTTCGGACGGCTTGGCCTCGACGCGGACCGGGGCCACGCCGTCCTCGATCATGTCGAGCTGTTTGGCGGCCTTCTTCGACAGGTCGATGACCCGCCCGTCCACATAGGGGCCGCGGTCGTTGACGATGACGTCGACGCTCTTGCCGTTGTCCTGGTTGGTCACGGTGACCTTGCTGCCCAGCGGCAGCTCGCGCGAGGCGGCCGTCGGCTTGTTCTGGTCGAAACGCTCGCCGCTGGCCGTCTTCTTGCCGTGGAACGAGCCGCCGTAGAAGGACGCCTCGCCCTCATGGACGATCACCGGCTCGCCCTCGTCCGTACGCTCCACGGCGATCGGCGGCACCGACGCGTCCTTGGGGCTTTGCGATTTGGATGAGGGCTGGGCCTGGGCGGCGGCCATGGGGGATAGGGACAGGGACAGGGCGCAGAGCGCCATGGACAGTGTACGCGCCATGTGCATTCGAATGTACCTCCCATCGGACCTGGACAACATCCGGGGTTGGGTGGGGGTTCCACCGAATGGCGGGCGAATGGCCGGCCCCGCCGCCGGACGCTGGACCCGCCCGGCCCGATGATGCTTCAATCGTCCCGTCAACGATGGAGAGCGCGGGAATGGCCGTCAGCGTGGCGGATCTGGGTGTGGAGCCACGATTCGGCTGGGTGACGATGGGGGACGGGACCCGGCTGCGCACGGCCCATTGGACGGCCACCGCCACCCCGCCGCGCGGCACCGCGCTGCTGCTGACCGGCCGGGCCGAGTTCATCGAGAAATACGCCGAGACGGCGGGGGAGCTGCTCGCCCGCGGCTTCGACGTCTTCGCCTTCGACTGGCGCAACCAGGGCCTGTCCGACCGGCCCCTGCCCAACCGCCAGATCCATCACCTGGACAGCTTCGACACGCTGGCCGGCGATCTCGACGAGGTTGTGGAGCAGCTGGTGAGGCCGCGGCGGCACGGGCCGCTGCTGCTGGTCGCCCACAGCATGGGCGGGCTGGTCGCCCTGATGGCCCTGCTGCGCAACCCGGCCCTGTGCGACGCGGCGGTGCTGACGGCGCCGATGTTCGACATCTTCACCGGTCCGGTGCCGCGCCGCATGGCGGTCTGGCTGGCCGAGCGCCTTTGCGCCCGCGGGCGGGCCGCCGAATACGCCTTCGGGCAGCACGATTACGACCCGGTGGAGGGGCTGTTCACCCCGGTCAACCCGATCACCGCCGACCCCCGCCGCTACGCCACCTACCACGACGCCTTCCGCGACCGGCCCGAGCTGCGGGTGGGCGGGGTCAGCTTCGGCTGGGTGCGGGCGGCCCTGCGCGCCGCCGACCACATCCGCTTCACCGCAGCGTTGGAGCGGGTGACGACGCCCATCCTGCTGCTGAGCGCGCCCGCCGACGCCGTCGTCCGCTCGGAGTCGCACCGGCTGGCCGCCGCCCGGCTGGGCAACGCCGTGCTGAAGGAGCATCCCGATGCCAAGCACGAGCTGCTGATGGAGCGTGACGACATCCGTGACCGGGTGTGGGCGGACATCGACGCCTTCCTGGCCGCCCTACATCTGTAAGCCGGGCATCTGTAGGCCGGGCTGTGCTAGGTCCTTGGCGCCGACGGTCACGCGCCCACATGATGGACGTTTTGCCACCGGCTTTACGCCCGTCTTTACGCTCAAGGGTCTGCCTTCCATGTCCGATTTCTGGAAAGAGTCCGGTTTCCATCTGCTGACGCGCGACGCCGACGGCTGGCTGGCGGTCACGCCGGACTTCCTGCGCGCCTATCTGATGCGGCCGGAGATGCGCCCGCCCGAGGACGCCTGCGAGACCGAGCACACGCTGTTCGCCGGCCTGCTCGACGATCCCGCCCGCCCCGTGCCGCCGGGCATGGTGGAGGCGCTGGCCGACGCGGACGCGCGGGAGAACTGGGCGGTCTGGCTGGGCTTCCGCGACCGGCTGCTCGCCGCCGGCACGGTCGAGGGCTGCTACCTCCGCCTGTTCCGCGAGGGGGCGCGGGGCGTGCCGGGTCTGTTCATCGACCAGATGGCCCATGTGATCCTGCGCAACATCCTGGACGGCACGCCGTCGGGCCTGCGGGCGCGGGCGGGGGAGCTGTTCTTCCGGCCCCAGACGGTGTCGGTGGACGACGGGCGGGTCCGGCTGGCCGACAGCGAGACGGTGGAGATGCTGGCCGCGACCGGCGGCTTCGGCAGCCTGGGCCGGCTGGTGGTGGAGGCCGGGACCGTCCCGCGCTCCGTCGATCTCGACATCCTTGACGAGACCAACCACCCCCGCTACTGGGAGCGCGATTCGCGGCACGACACCGTGCTGGACGTGACCTTCGCCGCGGCCGGGCTGGACGCGCTGTGCCGCGTCCTGGAAGGCTGGGTACGGCATTTCCTGGGGGTGGCGGTGTCGATCCAGCCGGTGCAGCGGATCAGCGACGAGCGCTGGGTCTGGCATGTCGGGCTGGACGGGGAGGCCACGGCGATCCTCAACGACCTCTACAACGGGGCCGAGGTGGGAGAGGAGCGGCTGGCCCGCATCCTGTCGCTGTTCCGGCTGGAGTTCGCCGACCCCGCGGCCATGCGCGCCGACATCGCCGGGCGGCCCGTCTATCTGGCCCTGGCGATGACCGCCGACCGCAAGCTGCGCCTCAAGCCGCAGAACCTGCTGGTCAACCTGCCGCTGACACAGATGAACTGATCAGCAATCCTATAACCATACTGTAAGTGTGACTATCTGCCGCCCCGGCGGCGGGCGGGCGGCGGCTTATAATGATGTTTCCTGAAGGGGGAAACGTCATGCAATTAAACAATACGCAGCCGAAGACGATGAAGCCGAACCTTGCCGACCCGCGTTGGGCGACGATGGCGTGGCAGGACGGCTTCGGCGTCGGAAACGCCGTGATCGACGCCGACCACAAGCGCCTGTTCGAGTTGTTCAACGAATTCGTCACCGCGGTGAACGAGTTCCGCGCCGACAGCGAGATCCAGGATGTGCTGAGGGAGCTGCTCGACTACACCGACACGCATTTCGACCGGGAAGAAACGCTGATGCGCGAGCACGGCTATCCCGACTACACCGCCCATAAGGCGCTGCACGACAGCTTCGTCCGCCAGCTTCACGACGTGAACAGCGCGCTGGACGCGGGGGGCGAGAAGGGCGCCTTCGTGCTGGGCTTCCTCGCCAAATGGCTGTCCGGCCACATCCTGGGCGTGGACACGAAACTGGGCGCCTACCTGCGCGATCGCGGGGTGGAGTCGTAAAGGGCAAAACCCCTCTCCCCTCCGCTCACGCGCAAACGAAGTTTGCGCTGACGCGACAGGCGGACCTTCGGTCCGCCGAAAGCGGGGAGAGGGTGGCCCGAAGGCCGGGTGAGGGGGATGTGCTGGTGCCGGACGTACCGCCACGCGCAACCCCCTCACCCTAACCCTCTCCCCAGAGGGGAAAGGGGAAATATTGATGTTCAGCGCGTCACTGCTTGTTCGGCTCGCCGCTGTTCTTCGGGCCACGGTTCAGCGAGGTCATGCTGTCGTTGTACTCGAACTCCGGCATGTCGCGCACGCTCGCCTGGGTGACGTCGCGCAGCGTGATCGGGCCGTTGCCCGGAAGCACGTCGGCCAACGCGATGTCCGCGGCGATCTCCTTGCCGCCGATGCCGAGGAAGCCCCCGCTCTGGATCACCAGGAGCTGCGCGTTGCCGTCCGGTCCGAGGATCACGTCGGACACCTTGCCGACCTTCTCGCCGTCCGCGCCGATCACCGTGCGGCTCATCAGATGCTCGACGCTGGCGCCGCCCGTGGCGTTGCTTGTGGGGCCGGCCGGGCGGGCGCTCTGGCCCTGGTCCATGATGACCGAGTTCGGGGCCTGGGCGCCCGGGGTTTGGGCCGAACCGCCGGTGCCGGTCTGGGCCACCGCGGCGCCGGTCGTCAGCGCCAGGGCGGACAGGGTCGCGATCACCGTCTTGTGCATGGAAGGTCTCCTCGTTGCACGAAACCGCCCCTTCCAACCGGAGGGAGCGGGAAAGGTCGCGCGGGGCCGCCTGTGACATCGTTGGGCGACTCGGGCACCGTTGGAGCGGCCCTGCCGCAGGGCTGGTCCAGCGGGAAAACGTGGCGCTGCGGGTGAGGGGATCGGAAGAAGGGCTTACCGCCGATTCGCCCCCTGTGACTCCTGCGTTCGGGTGGTCCCGGCAACCCCGCGAAAATGACGGATTCCTTACAGAAACCGGGCGCTGGAGGCTCCCTGCGCGGGACTAGATGTGGGGGGTGGGTGGATTTTTTCCGGGAACCCGCGGCGGCTTGGCCCGTTGACCGGAAGCGCCATATCTAGGAGGTGGGCCCGCGTCAAGCACACAATATCTTGGGCCGGCTCTTGCTTGGCCCAAAGCTTGAGGCTAGGATGCGCACCAACATACAGGGTGTTGCGTTCGTCAGCCAGCGCGAGCTGCGCCGCACGGAGCGCGACACCTTTGTTCGCCAGCCAGAGGGAGCACGAGTCACATGCGGGTCCAGCGTCGTTTCACGAAAGAGGGTCAGGATGCTTACGCCGCTCTCGGCTTCCGCCGCACGACGAGCGAGATCCGCAACCCTGACGGCTCTGTGGTCTTCCAGCAGACGGACATCGAGGTTCCCGACAATTACAGCCAGGTCGCCAGCGACATCCTGGCCCAGAAGTACTTCCGCAAGGCCGGCGTTCCGGTCGCCCTGAGGGCGGTCGAGGAGAACACCGTCCCGTCCTGGCTGTGGCGCAAGACCGCTGATGAATCGGCGCTGGCCGCCCTCCCGAAGGAGAAGCGCTACGCCGGTGAGAAGTCGGCCAAGCAGGTCTTCGACCGTCTGGCCGGCACCTGGACCTATTGGGGCTGGAAGGGCGGCTATTTCGACACCGAGGCCGACGCCCGCGCCTTCTTCGACGAGATGCGCTTCATGCTGGCCGCCCAGATGGCGGCCCCGAACAGCCCGCAGTGGTTCAACACCGGCCTGCACTGGGCCTACGGCATCGACGGCCCGAGCCAGGGCCACTTCTACGTCGATTTCAAGACCGGCCTGCTGACCTCCTCGGCGTCGGCCTACGAGCACCCGCAGCCGCACGCCTGCTTCATCCAGTCCGTCGCCGACGATCTGGTGAACGAGGGCGGCATCATGGACCTGTGGGTCCGCGAGGCGCGCCTGTTCAAGTACGGCTCGGGCACCGGCTCCAACTTCTCCCGCCTGCGCGGCGAGGGTGAGAAGCTGGCCGGCGGCGGCAAGTCGTCGGGCCTGATGAGCTTCCTGAAGATCGGCGACCGCGCGGCGGGCGCCATCAAGTCGGGCGGCACCACCCGCCGCGCGGCCAAGATGGTCACGGTGGACATGGACCACCCGGACATCGAGGCCTACATCGACTGGAAGGTGACCGAGGAGCAGAAGGTCGCCGCCCTCGTCACCGGTTCCAAGATCTGCCGCGAGCACCTGACCGCCATCATGGCCGCCGCCCAGGACGGCCAGGACCCGAAGGTCAACAAGGAGCTGAAGAAGGCCGTCGTCGCCGCCCGCAAGGCGCAGGTGCCGGAGAACTACGTCCAGCGCGTGATCCAGTTCGCCGGCCAGGGCTTCACCAGCATCGAGTTCAAGACCTACAACACCGATTGGGACTCGGACGCCTACCTGACGGTGGCCGGCCAGAACTCCAACAACTCGGTGCGCATCTCCGACGACTTCATCCAGGCCGTCCTGAACGACGACGAATGGAGCCTGATCCGCCGCACCGACGGCACGGTCCACCGCAAGCTCCGCGCCCGCGACCTGTGGGACAAGGTCGGCTACGCCGCCTGGGCCTGCGCCGATCCGGGCGTGCAGTTCGACACGACGATCAATGACTGGCACACCTGCCCGGCCTCGGGGCGCATCAACGCCTCGAACCCGTGCTCGGAGTACATGTTCCTCGACGACACGGCCTGCAACCTCGCCTCGCTGAACCTGATGTCGTTCCGTCTGAAGGACGGCTCCTTCGACGTCGAGGCGTTCGAGCACGCCTGCCGCCTGTGGACCATGGTGCTGGAAATCTCCGTGCTGATGGCGCAGTTCCCGTCCAAGGAGATCGCCCAGCTGTCCTACGAGTTCCGCACGCTGGGCCTGGGCTTCGCCAACCTCGGCGGCCTGCTGATGGCGTCGGGCCTGTCCTACGACTCGGCGGAAGGCCGCGCCTACTGCGCCGCCATCTCGGCGGTGATGACCGGCGTCGCCTACGCCACCTCCGCCGAGATGGCGCAGGAGCTGGGCGCCTTCCCGGCCTATGAGCAGAACCGCGACCACATGCTGCGGGTCATCCGCAACCACCGCCGCGCCGCCTGCGGCGAGATGGAGGGCTACGAGGGCCTGTCGGTCAAGCCGGTGCCCTTCGTCGCCGACGAGTGCCCGGAGCAGGAACTGGCGATGGCCGCCGTCCGCGCCTGGGACATGGCGCTGGAACTGGGCGAGCAGCACGGCTTCCGCAACGCCCAGGCCACGGTGGTCGCCCCGACCGGCACCATCGGCCTGGTCATGGATTGCGACACCACGGGCATCGAGCCGGACTTCGCGCTGGTGAAGTTCAAGAAGCTGGCCGGCGGCGGCTACTTCAAGATCGTCAACCGTCTGGTGCCGGAGGCCCTGCGCACGCTGGGCTACACCGCCGACCAGATCGCCGCGATCGAGCGCTACGCGGTCGGCCACGGCACGCTGAAGGGCGCGCCGGGCGTCAACCACGAAACGCTGACGGCCAAGGGCTTCCCGGCCGAGGTGCTGGAGAAGCTGGAGGGCAACCTCGCCACCGCCTTCGACATCAAGTTCGCCTTCAACCGCTGGACGGTCGGCGCCGACGTCATCGTCGACACGCTGGGCATCCCCGCCGAGCAGATGGACGCGCCGGGCTTCGACCTGCTGACCGCGCTGGGCTTCACCAAGGCCGAGCTCGAGGCGGCGAACACCTTCTGCTGCGGCGCCATGACGCTGGAGGGCGCGCCCTTCCTCAAGGACGAGCACCTGCCGGTGTTCGACTGCGCCAACCCCTGCGGCCGCATCGGCAAGCGCTTCCTGTCCTGGGAATCGCACATCACCATGATGGCCGCCTCGCAGCCCTTCATCTCCGGCGCCATCTCCAAGACCATCAACATGCCGAACACGGCGACGGTGGAGGAGTGCAAGGACGCCTACCTGCTGTCCTGGCGCCTGGGCATCAAGGCCAACGCGCTGTACCGCGACGGCTCCAAGCTGAGCCAGCCGCTCTCCGCCGCCCTGCTGGACGACGAGGAGGACGCGGTCGAGGAGATCGTCGAGGCGGCGAACGCCACCCGCACCCAGATGGTCTCCGAGCGCATCGTCGAGAAAGTCGTGGAGCGCATCATCGAGCGCAAGCGCACCGAGCGCGAGCGCCTGCCGCACCGCCGCAAGGGCTACACCCAGAAGGCGACCGTCGGCGGTCACAAGATCTACCTGCGCACCGGCGAGTATGAGGACGGCCGCATCGGCGAGATCTTCATCGACATGCACAAGGAGGGCGCCGCCTTCCGCTCGCTGATGAACAACTTCGCCATTGCGGTGTCGATCGGCCTGCAGTACGGCGTGCCGCTGGAAGAGTTCGTGGAGGCCTTCACCTTCACCCGCTTCGAGCCGTCGGGCATGGTCACCGGCAACGACACCATCAAGATGGCGACCTCGGTCATCGACTACATCTTCCGCGAGATCGCCATCTCCTACCTGGGCCGCACCGATCTGGCGCACGCCACGCCGGAGGATCTGGTGCCCTTCACGGTGGGCAGCGGCGACAAGCAGGGCGACCTGCCGGAGACCGGCGCGGTTCAGCCCTCGGACATCGTCCGCAAGGTCGCGTCCACCGGCTATGTCCGCAACAACCTGCGCGTCCTCAACGGCGGGCAGACCCAGCGGGCCTCGGCCGCGGCGGCCCTGGCCGCCACCGGCGCCGCGGTCCAGGCCACGGCGTCCGCCGCCCACGCGGCGGTGGCCTCCAGCCCGGCGGTCGGCGCCGCGGTGGTCCATGCCGGCGGCACGGCCCCGGTCGGCGGCACCACCGGCACGGCCTACGGCGGCAGCAACGGCGACCAGCGCTACGACCGCATCCGCGAGGCGCGCGCCCGCGGCTACGAGGGGGATCAGTGCGGGGAGTGCGGCAACATGACGCTTGTCCGCAACGGCACCTGCCTGAAGTGCGACACCTGCGGCTCCACCACGGGCTGCAGCTGAGGCCAGCCGGCTCCATCCCCGGCATGGCGTGGAAAAGGGGAGGTCCTCGGACCTCCCCTTTTTTTCATGCGCGCTCCGGTGCGGGCGTGGAACGGGATCAGACGGGGATGTTGGGGAAGACGCGGCCGGACAGCTGGGCGTCGGCCAACTCCGCCGGGATCGCGTCACGCTCCTTCAGCCAGCGGGCGAACTGGCGGTCCGCGGAGTTGATGTGCAGCATCAGCCATTGCGGCAGGAAGGTCGCCAGATATTCGGCGATGTTCTCCTCCGGCACGTTTCCGGTGGTGAAGGCGTGCAACTGCTCCCACGCCAGGGAATGCTGGACGAGATGATCGGCCAGGAAGGGATAACCGGCCTCTTCCATCACCTTCTGCTCGCTGGCGAAATGAATTTCCGTATAAACCACGGCGTCGGCCAGCGTGCGATAGACCTCCTCGCGGGAACGGCCTTCGGCGACGGCGACATGGAACGCCTGGACCAGTTCGATCCAATGCTTGTGCTGCTCGTCGATGTCGTCGATGCCCAACGAAAGATCGTCGCTCCAGACGAGATCCTGGAAATTCTCGGCGGGCATGTCCATGATCGGGGTGACTCGGCTTAAAGTGGTAACGATTTGGTCATCATAGTCAGGGTCGTATGTGCATCAACGGTTTGAATTGAGATAAATTGTCGCGGTTTTGGCGGCGAACCGTGGCGCTGGCGGAGTGCTTGTGTCCTTGCCGGACGCCGGGCGCGGGTCAATATGCGGGCCTGTGACGACACAGCCGACGGGATGCGCCATGCGACGTGCCATGAACCGCCGCCTCCGCCTATTGCCGCTGCTCGCCCTGCTGGCGCTGCCGCCGCTTCAGGCCGCGAACGCCCAGGACGGACCGCTCCCAAACGCACCGGCCCGGAATGAGCAGGCCCAGAACGAGCAGACCCGGAGCGCGCCGAAACCGGCGGAGCGGGCCGGCGGCGGGTTCGACGCCCAGCGCAGCGAGACCAGGCACCAGCTGCCATTGCCCGCCGGGCCGCTCGCCTACACGGCGGTGGCGGAGTTCCTGCCCCTGCGCGACGGCCCGCGCGAGGAGGTGGCGGCCCGCGTCTTCACCGTCACCTACACACAGGACGGAGCGCCGCGCGGCCAGCGGCCGGTCGCCTTCGTGTTCAACGGCGGGCCGGGAGCGTCCTCGGCCTATCTGCATCTGGGAGCCTTGGGACCGACGGTGGTCGGCTTCAACGAGGACGGGTCGCTGGCCCGCCCGCCGGCTCCGCTGCTGGACAACCCGGACAGCTGGCTGGCCTTCGCCGATCTGGTCTTCATCGATCCGGTCGGCACCGGCTACAGCCGCGGCGTACGGCGTGACGGCGGAAAGGAGGAGGGCGCGCGGCGGGACGAGGACCCCGGCAAGCGCTTCTGGTCGGTCGATGCCGACAGCCGGGCCATGGCGGAGATCGTCCGGCTCTGGCTGACCCGCAACGGGCGCTGGGAGTCGCCGAAGTTCCTGGTGGGGGAAAGCTATGGCGGCTTCCGCATCGCCAAGATGGCCAACCGGCTGATCGACGACACCGGCATCGCGGTCAACGGGCTGATCATGGTGTCGCCGGTGGTCGATTTCGCCACCATCCGCGGCGGCGGCGGGCTTCTGGTGCCGGCGCTGCGGCTGCCCTCCTACGCCGCTTCGGCCGCCGCCAACGGTCTGGTTGCCGGGACCCCGGAGCAGGCGGCCGCGGCGGCGGAGCGCTACGCCTTCACCGGCTATCTCACCGGGCTGGCCGGTCTGGATTACCGCCGGCCCGACGCGGCGCAGGGCTTCTTCGCCGAGGTGGCGCGGACCACCGGCCTGCCGGAGGACTTGGTGACCCGCTTCCGCGGCGAGATCCCCACGGACATCTTCGCCCGCGAACTGCTGCGCGGGCGCGGGCGGGTCGCCAGCGTCTATGACGGCACCTTCACCGCCGCTGACCCCGACCCGTCGGCGGCCCGCCTCTCCTTCGACCCCTTCCTGAAGGGCACGGTGCCGACCTACACCACCGCCTTCGCCGCCTACGCCCACGAGCGGCTGGGCGTGCGGACGGAGGTGCCGTTCGACCTGCTCAGCGACCGGGTGAACCGGGGCTGGGAATGGCCGCGCTCCGGCCAGCCCAGCGCGGTGGACGACCTCCAGGCCGCCCTGACCCTGCAACCCGCGCTGCGGGTGCTGATCGCCCATGGGCGCACCGACCTCATCACCCCCTATATGGCGTCGCGCTGGGTGGCGTCCCGCCTGGAACTGCCGGACGGGCAGGCTGACCGGGTCGCCGTGACGGTCTATGAGGGCGGCCACATGATGTACACGCGGGCGCCGGAGCGCGCGAAGCTGGCCGCCGACGCGCGCGCCCTGATCGAGGCCGCCCTGCGGTAGGGTGGCCGGTGCGCCAAAAGGAAACAGGCGCCCCGGTTGGGGCGCCTGCTGCGCAATGCCTTGCCTCGGCCTGTGGTCGCCGGCTGGACCTTGCCGGTTAGAACAGACGCAGGATCGACTGCTGCGACTGGTTGGCCAGCGAGAGGGCGATGGTGCCGAGCTGCTGACGGGTCTGCAGCATCAGCAGGCTGGCGCCTTCCTCGTTCTGGTCGGCCAGCGTCAGCTTGTTGGCGCCTTCGACCAGCACGTCGCTGAACTCCTTGGTGAAGGTTTCGCGGGTCGTGATGATGTTCAGGTTGGTCGACAGCGTCTGCGAGGCCGACCGCAGGTTCTGCTTCGCGTAATCGATGCTGGCGACCGCCTTGTCGATGTCGGCGCGGTCGGTCCAGTCGTTCTGCGCGTAGTCGATGCGCAGGCCCTGGCCGCTGGTGCTCAGGTTCTGCGACTTCACCGTGATCGCGTTGGTGTTGCGCTCGTTGAGCTGCACCGTCAGGTCGTTCGAGGTGTTGGCGTCGGTCACCTGCACCGAGACCAGGTTGGCCGCGGAGTTGGCCGCCGCCGCCTGCTTGATGCTCTTCTGATCGACGTTGAAGCGCACCGTGCCGGTGTCGAACGCGAAGGCGTTCTCACCTTCCGACAGCTTGCCCTCGCCGCGCTTGGACATGCCGTCGCGGGTCACCGTGGCGCCGCTCAGGTTGCTGACCGAGATCTGGATGTCGACCTTCTTCTCGATCGACGAGATGCCGTTGCCCGCGTTGGCGGCCTGCTCCAGCAGCTTGCGGTCGACCGTGAAGGACACGATGGTGCCCGACGCGAAACTCTCGGAGATGCGCTTGGTCAGGGCGTTCTCGGCGGTCGCCTTGACCGTCATCTCGCGGGCGGCGTTGGTCGTCGTCGCGCCGGACAGCGTGATCGTGCCCGACGAGCCGGTCGTGACGGTCTGGACGTCCTTGCCGCTGAGGCGGCCGTTGGCGCCCAGCGCGCTGTTGATCGACGCCTTCAGCTGGTTGGCGATGTTGTTGCGCGCGGTCTGACCCGTCGCCACGTCGCCGGCGGTGGCGGTGTAGGTGAAGGTCTGGTCTTCGACGGTGATGGTGAAGCTGTCGCCGGCTTCGATCGTGCCGCCCAGCGTCACCTCGGTAATCTGCGGGGTGCCCGTCTTGGCCGCCGTTGTCGTGTTGGCAGCCATGGTCTGGCTGTTGTCGAAGTAGGTGATCGTGCGGGACTCGTTGCCGTCCGTGATGATGAACGACCGCTCGCGGCCCGACGCGCCGCGGACCTCGATCTGCACGTCGGAGAAGCTGCCGAGCGTGGTGGCCATCGTGCCGGACAGCTTCAGGCCGACCAGGCCGTGGGCCATTTCGGCGCTGTTGATCTCGCCGGCCGCGCCTTCGATGGAGCCGTCGCCCTTGATGCGCACCGTGTAGGTGTCGGTCGACACCACGTTGGTGACGCGGGCGTTCTCGATGCCCTGGATGGTGTTGACGGCGCGGCGCGATTCGCTGGTGGAGTCAAGGCGCAGGCCGTTGCCGGCCAGCAGGTTCTTGCCGGCATAGCCGCTGTCGCCGGCCAGCTTGTCGATCTGCTCCTTCAGCGCGTTGAACTGGGCGGACAGCGTCTTGCGCGTGGCGACGGAGCCGGCGTCGGTGCCGAGCGCGGAATAGGCAGCGGTGGTCAGGCCGCGCGCCTGCTCGATCATGCTTTCGATCGCGGTCACGCCCTTGTCGGCGGCCTTGATGGTGCTGATCGACTGACCCATGGCGTCCTTCAACGACGACAGGTCACCGGCGCGCTGGGTCAGGCTCTTCGCTGCGAAGAACGAAGTCGGGCCGTCGAGCGCCGAGTTGATCTTGTTGCCGGTCGAGAGGATGTTCTGCTTGACACCGATCTTGTCGTTCACGCTCTGCAGTTGCAGCAGATTCGTGCGCATTGACGCGGTGAGAGTGACGTCGTTGATGGCCATGGTTCCAAGTCTCCTTCTGAGGCTCGCCCCGCGGCTGGTGCTTGAAACCGAAGCGAGGCAACGTGCATTTGCGCGGTCCTCCTCTATCAAGTCCCGTGCCAGTTCTAAAAAATCTCGATAAGATACTGTTTTAAAATGATATTTGCTGACCTTGCGCGGCGTTTCGGCTTTGGCCGGCGGGACGGTCCTTCCCATGGCGGTGGAAAGTTTTGCCGGGCAGAAAGGGTGTTGCGCCCCGGACTCCGGGACAAAACTACCCAGTTGGGGGGTGCCGGTAAGCTCTTGGTGTCGGCCGAGGAGGGGGCTATCGTCGGGGTGTCGCACCCATCGGGCGCTCCCCATCAGGCGCGCGGGCGCCCGCAACAAAGACGGAGGGATGAGCATGGCCGGACGCATCGAGGCGCGGCTTAAGGAGTTGGGGATCGAGCTGCCGCAGGCGGCGGCCCCGGTGGCGGCCTATGTGCCCTACACCCGGTCGGGCAACACGCTCTACGTGTCGGGGCAGGTCACCGTGTGGAACGGCGAGCGCCGCTTCATCGGCAAACTGGGCCAGGACTTCACGGTGGAGCAGGGGCAGCAGGCGGCGCGGCTGTGCGCCCTCAACATCATCGCCCAGGCGAAGGCGGCCTGCGGCGGCGATCTCGACCGGGTGGTGCGCGTGCTGCGGCTGGGCGGCTTCGTCAACGGCACTCCGGACTTTCACGACCAGCCGCTGGTCATCAACGGCGCGTCGGAGCTGATGATGCAGGTGTTCGGCGACGCCGGGAAGCACGCCCGCGCCGCCGTCGGCGCCCCGTCGCTTCCCGGCAACGTGGCCGTCGAGGTGGACGCCATCCTCGAACTGGCCTGATCCGGGCTTCGGATCGGGGGAGGGGCGGGCCTCTTGCCGCGGCGCGGGACAGCGCCCACCTCCCTCGGCGTGCCCGCGAAGGAGCCCGCGAAGGAGAAAGCATGCCCGACGGCAAGGACACCGGCCCCAGCTCCGACCCCGGTGCCGGGGAGGCCATCACCGTCAAGGTCCTGACCGGCATCGGCTTGGCCGACCCGAAGGAGTGGGACGCCTGCGCCGGGCCGGACAACCCGTTTCTCAGCCACGCCTTCCTGCTGGCGCTGGAGGAATCGGGATCGACCGTCGGCCGCACCGGCTGGCAGCCCAGCCACCTCGCCGCTCTCGACGGGGCGGGGCGGATCATGGGGGCGGTGCCGCTCTATTTGAAGAACCATTCCTACGGCGAGTATGTCTTCGACCACGCCTGGGCGCATGCCTATGAGCGGGCGGGCGGGCAGTATTATCCGAAGCTGCAATGCGCCGTGCCCTTCACCCCGGTGCCGGGGCCGCGCCTTCTCGTCCGGCCCGGCGCCTCGATCCAGGGGATGGAGGCGGTCGCCGGCGCCTTGATCCAGGGGATGGAGGAGGTGGCGCGGCGCTACGGCGTCTCCTCCGTCCACGTCACCTTCCCGGAAGAGGGCGACTGGCGCCGCCTCGGCGAGGCCGGCTGGCTGCTCCGCGAGGGCGTGCAGTACCACTGGGAGAACCGCGGCTACGCCTGCTTCGACGACTTCCTGGAAACGTTGAACAGCCGCAAGCGCAAGGCCATCCGCAAGGAACGGCGCGAGGTGGCGGAAAGCAGCGTCCGCCTGCACAGCCTGACCGGCGCCGACCTGAAGCCGGAGCATTGGGACGCCTTCCACCGCTTCTATCTGGAAACCGCCGACCGCAAATGGGGCGGCGGCTATCTGAACCGCGCCTTCTTCCGTTTGCTGGGCGAGACCATGGCCGACCGGGTCATGCTGGTGATGTGCGAGGACGGCGGGGAGTGGGTGGCCGGCGCCCTGAACCTGATCGGGACCGATGCCCTCTACGGCCGCAACTGGGGCTCCGACGGGAGCTACCGCTTCCTGCATTTCGAGGCGTGCTATTACCGCGCGCTGGACTTCGCCATCGAGCGCGGTCTCGGCCGGGTCGAGGCCGGCGCCCAGGGGGAACACAAGATCCAGCGCGGCTATCTGCCGGTGCCGACCTACAGCGCCCACTGGGTGGCCGACCCCGGCTTCCGCCGCGCCATCGCGGATTACCTGCGCCGCGAGCGGCCCGGCGTGGCGGCGGAGCGGGAAGCGCTGATGGAGTTGTCACCCTACCGCCGGGATGGCCATTTGGATCAGTAGGGAACACGGTCGGGCCGGGCGGCCCATTCGTCGAAGACGGCGCGCGCCTCGTCGGCCAGAAGACGCTGCATGGGGATCGCCCGCTGCTCCAGCGGCAGGGCGATCTCGGTGTAGAGGAAGGCGTCGTCGAATCCGATGGCCGCCGCGTCGTCGCGCCCGTTGGCGTAGACGATGCGCTCGATCCGCGCCCAGTAGATGGCCGACAGGCACATCGGGCAGGGCTCGCAGCTGGTGTAAACGGTCGCCCCGGCGAGGCTGAAGCTGCCGAGGTCGCGGCAGGCGTTGCGGATCGCGACGACCTCGGCGTGCGCCGTCGGGTCGTTGGTGGAGGTCACGCAGTTCCAGCCCTCGCCGATGATCCGGCCGTCCCGCGCGATGACCGCGCCGAAGGGGCCGCCGGCGTTGCCCTGCATGTGTGTGCGGCTGAGCGCGATGGCGCGGCGCAGGCAATCCGTGTCGAAACTCGTCATGCTTTCCCTCTCCCAACCCTAACCGCGTTGTCGATCAATCGTTTAGTGACTGCTCCGCAGCCCAGGCCCGGCATGCGCCCGCGGCATTGCAGGGGCGGCGGACGATTGGGGATTTCCCCTTTACTGACCATACACAAGGCGTAGTGTGGGCGGGAACAGCCGACCGACGGACCCGCCCGATGACCGACCGCACCATGGATTTCCTGAAGCAGGTGCGGGACCATCTATTCTATCTCAAACTGAAGCCGGGCGGTGTGCGGCTTCAGGCGAAGGGCGTCGACCTATCGAGGCTGCGGCTGAAGGGCTTCAACCTGCAAACGGCCATCCTCACCCAGGGCAACTTCTCCGATGCCCAGCTCGAGGAGGTCAGCTTCGCCATGTCCGACCTGTTCGGGGCGAATTTCAGCCGGGCGAAGCTGGTGGGCTCCTCCTTCGCGCGGGCGGACCTGCGTGGGACGAACTTCCTGAAGGCCGACCTGACCCGCACCGACTTCGAGGGGGCCGACCTGCGCCCCGGCCAGATCATGGTCCACCGCGCCGGGCGCGAGGACGAGGAGGAGCGGCGGCCCGCCAACCTGACGGACGCGCGGATGGACGGCGTCAGCTTCAAGGGCGCCGACCTCAGCCATGCCGAACTGGCCAACGCCTCGACGGCCGGCGGCGATTTCAGCAACGCCAACCTGTTCGCCGCCAATCTGGCCGGGGCCGATCTGACCGAGGCGAACTTCAGCGGGGCCAAGATGAAGCGCGCGGTGCTGAACGGCGCCAACCTGACCCGCGCCATCCTGCGCAACGCCGACCTGCGCGAGGCGACCCTGCGCAACGTCGACCTGACCGTGGCGGACACGCAGGGCGCCAACCTGAGCGGCGCCGTTTACATGAGGAACGCCGACGCCCTGCCGATGCCGGTGCGCAACGTGCTGGACGCCCATATCCTGTGGATCAACAGCGGCGGCGGGGCCGGGCTACGGGCGGATTTCACCGGGATGGACCTGCGCGGACTGGACCTGACCGCCTGTGACCTGTCGGGCGGGGTGTTCCGCGACGCCAATCTGGACGAGGCCCGCCTGTCCAACGCCTCGCTCTCGCTGGCCGATTTTGGCGGAGCCAGCCTGCGCCGAGCGCGGCTGGACCAGGCGGTTCTGACCGGGGCGAACCTGAGCGGGGCCGACCTGACCGGGGCGGACCTCCACGGTGGCGACCTCGGCATGGTGGACCTGCGCAACCCGGACGGCACCCCGACCGGGCGGAGCTGGCCCGCCAACCTGACGAACGCCACGCTGGCCGCTGCCGACCTGCGCGGCGCCCGCCTGACTGGGGCCAAGCTGGCCGGCGCCAGCTTCGAGATGGCCAACCTCGCCTCCGCCGACCTGCGCGGCTGCGACGACGCGGCGGCGAACCTGTCGAAGGCCAGCCTGATGGGCACCCGCCGCGGCCCTCTGGATGCGCGGCCGCCGCGCGACGGCGGCGGGCCGCTCATCGCCCTGTAACCTTCACCTCCAGGCGTCGACCACCGCGGCGGCGGTGGATTCGCGCAATGGGGCTCGCTCGGGCGGATTGCCGCCATCGACGCGCAGGCCCATCAGCGTCTCCACCAGGGGCTCCGGCCCCGGCGTGACGCGGATCTGGCCGCGGGCAGCGATGTGCGGGTGGTCCGGCATCTCCGCCAGCGTCGGCAGTGCCTCGAAGCAGCAGTCCACCGGGTCGAGCAACGCCTTCCAGTCGGCGAGGCTGCGGCTGGCGAACAAGGCATCCACCTCCGCGATCAGGGCGGCCTGGGGAAGCGGGTCGGCCTGCCGGGCGATCCAGTCGGGGCGCCCCACCGCCTCGCAGAAGCCTTGCCAGAACTTGGCCTCCAGCGCCGACAGGGTGGCGAAACGGCCGTCGGCGGTGCGGTAGATGCGGTAGCAGGCGGCCCCGCCGGACAGCAGCGCCTCGCCGCGCTCCGGAACCTCCCCGCGGGCGTCGGCGGTCAGGTTGAAGCCCTGCCAGCCCAGCACCGTCTCCATGATCGACAGGTCGAGAAAGCAGCCCTCGCCGCTGCGCTGGCGCCCGAACAGGGCGGCGACCACCGCCAGCGCCGCCTGCTGCGCCGACGCGAAGTCGGCGACCGGCGGGTGGCTGATCGAGGGGCGGTCCGGCGTGCCCGAGGAGTCCAGCCCGCCGCCGACCGCCATGTAGTTCAGGTCATGCCCGGCCCGCCGGGCGTAGGGGCCGCTGCTGCCCCAGCCGGACAGGCTGGCGTGGACCAGCCGCGGGTTCAGCGCGCGCAGCCGGGCGTGGCCGACCCCCAGCTTGTCCAGCACGCCCGGGCGGTAGCTTTCCACCAGGGCGTCGGCCCCGGCGATCAGCGTCTCGAAGGCGGCGCGGTCGCCGTCGTCCTTCAGGTTCAGGCGGATGACGGTCTTGCCGGCGTTCAGCAGCTTGTAGGCGGCGGTTGTGCCGTCGGCGTCGGTGGGACCCATCCGGCGCAGCGGATCGCCGCTCGGCGGCTCCACCTTGACGACCTCGGCGCCGAGGTCGGCCAGCATCTGGGCGGCATAGGGACCCGGCAGATACTGGCCGAGGTCGATGACGCGCAGTCCGCTCAGGAAGGGCAGGGGCATGGTGCGTTTCCTCATTCTTCGTTTTAGGAAGGGCGCCGCTGTGGAGTGTCCGCGATGCAGCGTCGGGAATGCAACCATCCGCCCCTCACATTCGTGCCGCCACAGCCGTCCGTAACAGACCAACGACGAGGAGGAAAACATGTCCGCGGGCAAGGCGTCCAAGTACAAGGTCTACAAGGATCACCGCAACGAATGGCGCTGGACCTTCCACGCCGCCAACGGCGAAACCATCGCCGTCAGCAGCGAGGGTTACACGGCCGAGCGCGACTGCCTGCACGGCATCGCCCTGATGAAGGGTTCCAACGACGCGGTTGTCCTGGTCGAGGAATGAGCGCCGGCAGGCTTTTCCGAATGCCGCACAAAAAGAAGGGGGCCTTGCGGCCCCCTTTTTCGCGTTCCGTGCGACGCGGCGTCATTCCGCCAGTTCGTGCACGACCTCGTCCTCGTCCTCGTCGCCGGAGCGCCGCTTGCGCGACCCTTCGGTGTAGTCGAAGGCGGGCTTGTCGTCCTTCACCGTGACCTTGACCAGACCGCCCTTGGCGAGCTTGCCGAACAGCAGCTCCTCCGCCAGCGGCTTCTTCAGGTGCTCCTGGATCACCCGGCCCAGCGGACGCGCGCCGTAGAGCGGGTCGTAGCCCTTCTTGCCCAGCCACTCGCGGGCCTGATCGTCGAGTTCGATCGTGACGCCACGGTCCTCGAGCTGAGCCTCCATCTGCATGATGAACTTGTCCACCACGCGGTTGATGACCTCCTGGGTCAGCGGCGCGAAGGGAATGATCGCATCCAGACGGTTGCGGAACTCCGGCGTGAACAGCTTCTCCACCGCTTCCATGTCCTCGCCGACCCGACGCTCGCGCTCGAAGCCGATGGCCGGCTTGGCCATGTCCGCGGCGCCCGCGTTGGAGGTCATGATGAGGATGACGTTGCGGAAGTCGACCGTCTTGCCGTTGTGGTCGGTCAGCTTGCCGTGATCCATGATCTGCAACAGGATGTTGAACAGATCCGGATGCGCCTTCTCGATCTCGTCGAGCAGCAGCACGCAATGCGGATGCTGGTCGATGGCGTCGGTCAGCAGGCCGCCCTGGTCGAACCCGACATAGCCCGGAGGGGCGCCGATCAGGCGGGAGACGGTGTGCCGCTCCATATACTCCGACATGTCGAAGCGGGTCAGCTCGATGCCCAGCGTGAGGGAGAGCTGGCGGGCCACCTCGGTCTTGCCGACGCCGGTCGGGCCGGTGAACAGGTAGTTGCCGATCGGCTTCTCCGGTTCACGCAGGCCGGCACGGGCCAGCTTGATGGCGGAGACCAGCGCGTCGATGGCCTTGTTCTGGCCGAAGACCATGGTCTTCAGGTCGCGCTCCAGGTTGAGGAGCGTCTCCTTGTCGTCGCGGCTGACCGACTTCGGCGGGATGCGGGCGATCTTGGCGACCACCGCCTCCACGTCCTTGACGGAGATCTTCTTCTTCCGCTTGTTCTCCGGCAGCAGCATCTGCGCGGCCCCGACCTCGTCGATGATGTCGATGGCCTTATCGGGCAGCTTGCGGTCGCCGATGTACTTCGCGGACAGCTCCACCGCCGAACGGATCGCGTCGTTGGTGTAGCTCACCCGGTGATGCTTTTCGTAGTAGGTCTTGATCCCCTGGAGGATCTTGATCGCATCCTCGACCGTCGGCTCGTTGACGTCGATCTTCTGGAAGCGCCGGACGAGCGCCCGGTCCTTCTCGAAATAGTTCCGGTACTCCTTGTAGGTCGTCGAACCGATGCAACGCAGCGAGCCGGAGGCGAGGGCCGGCTTCAGCAGGTTCGAGGCGTCCATCGCACCGCCCGAGGTCGCACCTGCGCCGATGACCGTGTGGATCTCGTCGATGAAGAGGACGGCACCTTCCGTGGCCTCCAGTTCGGAGACGACGGCCTTGAGGCGCTCTTCGAAGTCGCCGCGGTACCGCGTACCGGCGAGCAGGGAGCCCATGTCGAGCGCGAAGATGGTGGCGCCCTTCAGCACCTCCGGAACCTCGCCATGGACGATGCGGCGGGCCAGCCCCTCGGCGATGGCGGTCTTGCCGACACCGGGGTCACCGACATACAGCGGGTTGTTCTTCGACCGCCGGCACAGGATCTGGATGGTCCGTTCGACCTCCTGCTCCCGTCCGATCAGCGGATCGATCTTCCCGCTGGCCGCCTTCTTGTTCAGGTTGACGCAATAAGCCTCTAGGGCTTCGCTGCCTTTCTTCACGACCTTCTCCGCCGCCGCGTCCTCGTCGGCTCCGGTAACGCGCTTCGCTTCCGAGCGGCCCGGGGCCTTCGCGATTCCGTGAGAGATGTAGTTCACCGCGTCGAAACGGGTCATCTCCTGCTCCTGCAGGAAATAGACCGCGTGGCTTTCGCGTTCAGAGAACAGGGCGACGAGCACATTTGCTCCCGTCACCTCTTCACGCCCCGACGACTGGACGTGGATGGCCGCGCGTTGCAGCACCCGCTGAAAGCCAGCCGTCGGCTTCGCATCATCGGGCCTGTTCGTGATCAGGTTCGCAAGCTCGTTGTCGAGGTAATCCGAGAGTTCGGCGCGCAGGCGGTCCAGATCGACCCCACAAGCGCGCAAGACGGCCATTGCATCGGCATCCTCGGTCAATGCGAGCAGCAAGTGTTCGAGCGTCGCGTATTCGTGCCTGCGCTCGTTCGCATGGGCCAGGGCTCGGTGCAGCGTCTGTTCCAAGTTACGCGACAGCATCTGTGGCCTTAATCCTTTTCTAGCGTACATTGCAGCGGGTGCTGGTTCTGGCGCGCAAAGTCCATAACCTGCGTGACTTTCGTCTCCGCCACTTCGTAGGTGAACACGCCGCACAAGCCCACACCCCGCCGGTGCACATGCAGCATGATCCGTGTGGCCTCCTCGCGCGACTTGGCAAAGAAGCGCTCCAAGACATGAACGACGAATTCCATAGGTGTGTAGTCGTCGTTCAACATCAAGACCTTATACATCGAGGGCTTTTTAGTCTTAGGCTTGGTTTTGATGACCACGCCCGTGGTGGTGCCCTCGTCGCCGTGCTTGTCGTTTTCGGCCATGGTCTCAACAGGTCAGCATCGCGATGTACGTCGCATGAATGATATGAGAACTCCGGGCGCGGTGGGAAGGGGCCGTTTTCGGTGAGTCCCCATTTGGGAGAGGCCCATTCGGAACAAGACCTGCCCGGCTACCCCGGAATTGGTGGAAGGCATTTGATATTGCGGCAGAACTGCCGCACAGGCGTGCCAAAAATAGCACGGCCGGCACCCTGTACATGTCCACCGCGCCCAAAAGAAACAAGCCCGGCGGTTTGCACCGCCGGGCTTTCCCGGAACTTCACAATGCCGTGAGGCGGCAGGATTTAAAGCGGTACCGCCTTGCGCCGTCCGCACCCCCGGACGATAGCGTCCCGGGGGCGGCGGAGGTGGGAGCCGCCCCGGCCTCGCGGCCGGGTCTGTGGAATTGCTGGCTCCGGGACATTTCGTCTCAGGCTGGTCTGGGGCCGGCGCTGTTAGGCGGCCTTCGCCGCGACCGGCTTGGACAGCGTCTCGACCGTGACCTGGAGGCGGTCGTTGATCGGCGCGAAGGCGTCCTTGGCGGTCTTCAGCGACAGCTCCTGCAGCTTGGCGCTCTCCTTGACGAAGGTCTCGAAGCTCGCCTTGGCGAAGCTGCTCTGCAGCTCGACCAGCTCCTGGATGGTCTTGACGGCCAGCAGGGCCTTGCCGGTGGCGGCGCTCTTCTCCAGCGAGGACTGGGTGAAGGAGGCGACCTGCTTGCCGGCTTCCTCGGCGCCCTTGGCGACGATGGTGCCCGACTTCACGACGGCGTCGACGTTGCCCTTGGTCAGGGCGGTCAGCTCGTCGAAGCCCTTCAGGATCTGGGCCGAGGCCTTCTCGAACTGCACCTGCTGGGACTTGACCAGACCGTCCACGTTGAGCTTGGCGGCGGACACGGCGTCTTCGAAGGTCTTGGTGGCGGCGGCGAATTTGTCGGTCATGGAACGGCTCCTCGAATTTCATCGGGTTGACCCGCGCCGGACCCACCGATTGGCGACCGCGCGGATGATCCGACCAGCGACCCCGTGGCTTCGGGCGTCGGGTCGATGCTGCAATGCAGCATGACTAAACTTAGGGCAGGTCCCGGCGCCTGTCAACGGGATTTTGTGCGGTGCACAAAAACTTTGGCGCGTCCCGGCCGGCCCCTTCACGCGCGAAGCCCGGCCGTCGTGGAACGGCCGGGCTTCGTTGTCCTGGTGTGCCGCCGCGTCAGGCCGCGATCGGCTTGGACAGGGTGCTGACGGTGACCGACACGCGATCCTTCAGCGGGGTCAGGGCCGCGGTGGCGACGCGGGTGCCGATGCCCTGGAGGCGGGTGGACTCGGCGACGAAGGCGTCGAAGCTGGCCTTCACATACTCGCTCTGGAGATCGACGACCTCCTTCAGCGACTTGGCGGTCAGCAGGGCCTTGCCGGTGGTGACCGACTTGTCGAAGGAGGACTGGGCGTAGGCGGTCACCTCGCGGGTCAGCTCCTCGGCGCCCTGGGTGGCGATGCTGCCGCTCTGGATCAGCGCTTCCACGTTGGCCTTGTTCAGGGCCTGAAGCTCGGCGGAGATCTTCAGGAGCTGGGCGGACAGCTTCTCGACCTGCTCCTTGGTGGCGGAGGCGGTCTGCTCGAAGGTCTTCGCAGCCTGCTCCTGGCCGGCCTTGACGAAGCCCTCGACCTGCTCCTTGGCCTGGGCGGCGGCGGCCTGAATGGCGGCGCTCTCGAACGCCTGGGTGGGGGCGGGGGCCGGCTTGGCCTTCGTCACGGTCGTCATGTCTTGCGTTCCTTCCTTCGTCGAAGCCCGGCGCGCAAAACCCGCACCGGCGGACTGTCCGCCTGCGGGGCGCAGACCGGCTGCGTTGGGGAAGCCCGGACGGTTCCGGGCCCGAAATTGCTGCAGTGCAGCAATGGCTAAACTATGGGCAGTAGTCCGTGGAGTCAACAAAAAATCTTGTGCGTCGCACAATATATCAGTTGAACCTGTTCCCTTTGCTTGGCGGTACGGCGCAAGCCTCACCGTTCCGCCAAAGGGGAAAACCGATCCACTTCGGTTCGACTGGACGGAGCTTTTACGAAAGCTTTACCGCCGATCGTGCCCAATCCTACCCTGCCCGCCGAAGGGACGCGCTTCGGCCAAAGGTCAGACCAACCGCGGCGGAACGTCGCAGCCTTCAGTTCGGGAACGTTCTTTCATGACCTATTGCCTCGGCATCAAGACCCGCGACGGCCTGATCGGCCTGTCGGATGGGCGCATCACCAGCGGCTCGCAGCTGTCGTCCGCGCGCAAGGTGACCATGGTGGGCGGCGGCGGCGACCGCTTCTTCATCCTGAATTCCGGCCTGCGCAGCGTGCGCGACAAGACGCTGGCCTACCTGCGCCGCGACATGTCCCGGCGCCGCGGCGAGACCTACCCGACCATGCTCGACGCGCTGTCGGCCTTCACGGCCTGCCTGCGCCAGGTGGCGGTCGAGGACAAGGAGGCGCTGGAGGCGTCCAAGCTGGCCTTCAACCTGCACGCCATCATCGGCGGCCAGCTCGCCGAGGATCGCGAGCCGTACATGTTCCTGGTCTATCCGGAGGGCAAC
This sequence comes from Azospirillum aestuarii, assembly GCF_016632405.1. Classification (NCBI taxonomy): domain Bacteria; kingdom Pseudomonadati; phylum Pseudomonadota; class Alphaproteobacteria; order Rhodospirillales; family Azospirillaceae; genus Azospirillum; species Azospirillum aestuarii. The sequence continues at coordinate 127,495 of NZ_JAEPIV010000013.1, read as the reverse complement.
TGGATCGAGGTGGACGAGCGCACGCCCTACCTGTCGATCGGTGCCACCGCCTACGGCAAGCCGATCCTGGACCGCGCGCTGTCCTACAACACCGACATGCAGACGGCGCTCAAGATCGCCTACCTGTCCTTCGACAGCACGCGCTTCTCGTCGAACGACGTCGGCTTCCCCATCGACATGGTGACCTTCAACGCCGAGGAGCGGCTGTGGCGCCAGTCGAACTTCGACTACGACGATCTGGTCGAGCAGCGCCTGTGGTGGAACCGGAACATCACCGAACTGGCCCGCCGCATGCCGGACGGCCCGTGGGTGGACACGCTCCTGTCCGCGGGGGCGCGGGCGGCGGTCACCGAGGAAGAGGTGGTATGATCCCTCCCCCCGCTCCAACCCTCCCCCGCTGGGCGCTACGGCGTGCGCACATGCCGGTGGAGGAAATGGAGTGCGGAGGTTTGACCCGGCATGGCCGCGCGTCTCGAACGCAAGGTGCGTTTGGGAAGCGTGTGCCTGCGCCGGCGGTCGGAAGGCCATACACCCGCCCCGCTCCCTGGCCTGGGCCGGCCTGGGCGTCGCGTGGGTCTGGAGGATGGGCCGGCTGCCCATCCTCCAGACCCCCTGGTCCCATAACCTTCGAAAACGGCCTCGACGCCCTCAGAACCATGGCCGCAGGATGGACCCTGCGAGGTCTGTGCACACCGCAGCTGCACAGCGGGGGAGGGATGGGGTAGGGCCCGGTGCGAAGGCTTTTACGTCCCTGTTAACAGAACTCCACTCACTGGGTGACTTCGCGCAGGCGTTCGGACGGGGGCGGGACCGGTTCCCCGGCGCGGCGGGCGTTCTCGATCCACGCGGCGATGGCATCGAGCGCCGCCGTGCTGGCGTCGGCGGGGGTGGCGCCGCCCGCGGTGCAGCCCGGCAGGTCGGGCACCTCGGCCACATAGCCGACGCCCTGTTCCGGGGGAAGGGGGCGGACGATGACCGGATAGGCGCTGGCGTTCATGACGTTGCGTCTCCTCTGCGCACGGTTTTCACCCATTAGGTGCCGCTTCCGCTGCGGACGACAAGGATTCTTTGCGCTCGACGGACGCTTCTTTCGATGTTCGATCGATTTTCGACGGGTCGATCTTTTGGGGTGAAGGCCCCCCTTGACCGCGGCACCCCGCAGGCCCTAATCCTCCCCCATGTTCAGTCTTTCCAAGATCCTGTTCCTGATCCTGGTGATCGGCGCCGTGTGGTTCGGCTGGCGCTGGTACAACCGCGTCGGCGCGGTCGGGCGCGAGCGCCTGCGCGAGCGGGAGCGCCGCGGCTCCGGAAAGCCCACCTCCACCAGCGGTGGCGGCTCGCCCCAGGTGGCCGCGGAGGACATGGAGAAGTGCCCGGAATGCGGCGCCTACGTCGCCCCGCGCTCTGCCGTGGCCTGCGGCCGGCCGGTCTGCCCCTACGGGCGCTGAACCGCAACCTCTGGCGGGCGCTTGATTGGTGGGCGCGCTTGATTCCGGGGATACCGCCGCGTATCGTGCGGCGCGTTTTTCCACACCAATCATAAGTGACCGCCGATGGCCTCCCCGAGCGGGTCTTCCCAAGACAGCCGCGGCCTGTCCTTTCAGGCCCTGATCCTCAAGCTCCACCAGTTCTGGTCGGAGCAGGGCTGCGTGATCCTCCAGCCCTACGACATGGAGGTGGGTGCGGGCACCTTCCACCCGGCGACGACGCTGCGCGCCCTCGGCCCGCAGCCGTGGAAGGCGGCCTACGTGCAGCCCTCGCGCCGCCCGAAGGATGGCCGCTACGGCGAGAACCCGAACCGGCTCCAGCATTATTACCAGTATCAGGTGATCCTGAAGCCCTCGCCGGCCAACCCGCAGGAGCTGTATCTGGAAAGCCTGAAGGTGCTGGGCATCGACCCCGGCTTGCACGACATCCGCTTCGTCGAGGACGACTGGGAAAGCCCGACGCTGGGCGCCTGGGGCCTCGGCTGGGAGGTCTGGTGCGACGGCATGGAGGTCACCCAGTACACTTACTTCCAGCAGGTCGGCGGCATCGAGTGCGACCCCGTCGCGGTCGAGCTGACCTACGGGCTGGAGCGTCTGGCCATGTATGTGCAGGGCGTGGAGAACGTCTACGACCTGGACTTCAACGGGCAGGGCGTGAAGTACGGCGACGTGTTCAAGCGCGCCGAGGTCGAGTATTCGGCCCACAACTTCGAGCACGCCAACACCGACATGCTGCTCCAGCATTTCAAGGACGCCGAGGCGGAGTGCCAGTCGCTGATCGCCAAGGGCGTCGCGTTGCCGGCCTACGACCAGTGCATCAAGGCGTCTCACCTCTTCAACCTGCTGGACGCGCGCGGCGTCATCAGCGTCGTGGAGCGCGCCGCCTACATCGGCCGCGTGCGCGCGCTGGCGAAAGCCTGCTGCGAGGCGTGGACCGCCGGGGGGGCCAAGTAACATGTCGGTCAACATGCCCGAACTCCTGATCGAGTTCTTCTCCGAGGAAATCCCGGCCCGCATGCAGGCGCGCGCGGCGGACGACCTCAAGCGTCTCGTCACCGAGAAGCTGGCCGCCAATGGCCTGACCTTCGCTTCGGCCGAGGCCCATTCCACCCCCCGCCGCCTTGCGCTGGTGATCGACGGCCTGCCCGAGCGCACCGCCGACGTCCGCGAGGAGAAGAAAGGGCCGCGCGTCGGCGCGCCGGAGCAGGCGGTCGCCGGCTTCCTGAAGTCCGCCGGCTTGACCAGCCTGGACCAGTGCGAGCAGCGCGACACCGGAAAGGGCGTCTTCTACTTCGCCGTGGCGGAGAAGAAGGGCCGCGCTACCGCGGAGGTTCTGGCCGAGATCATCCCGGCGGTCATGGGCGATTTCCCCTGGCCGAAGTCGATGCGCTGGGGCACCGGCACGGTGCGCTGGGTGCGCCCGCTGCACTCGATCATCGCCCTGTTCGGCGGCGCCGTGCTGGAGGGCTCGTTCGACCTGGGCGGCGCTCAGGGCAAGCTGGTGTTCGGCAACAGCACCCGCGGCCACCGCTTCCTGTCGCCGGACGCCTTCACGGTCACCGACTTCGCCGACTACAAGGCCAAGCTGCGCGACGCCCACGTCGTGCTCGACCGCGCCGAGCGCAAGGCCAAGATCAAGGCCGACGCCGAAGCGCTGGCCGCGACGGAGGGGCTGACCCTCTCCCCCGACGACGGGCTGCTGGAGGAGGTCGCCGGCCTCGTCGAATGGCCGGTCGCGCTGGTCGGCACCATCGACGAAAAGTTCATGGACGTGCCGTCGGAGGTCCTCATCACCTCCATGCGCACGCACCAGAAGTATTTCGCTCTGCTGGACAAGGCCGGCAAGATGGCCCCGCGCTTCGTCGTGGTCGCCAACACGGTGACGGCGGACGGCGGCAAGGCGATCGTCGCCGGCAACGAGCGCGTTCTGCGCGCCCGTCTGTCCGACGCCAAGTTCTTCTGGGACCAGGACCGCAAGACGAAGCTGGAAGACCGCGTGTCCAAGCTGGGAGCCATCACCTTCCACGCCAAGCTCGGCACGGTGGCGGAGAAGGTCACGCGCGTCCAGGTCCTGGCCGCGGAGATTGCCCGCGCCATCGGCGCCGACGCGGACGCGGCGACCCGCGCCGCCCTGCTGTCCAAGGCGGACCTCGTGACCGAGGTGGTCGGCGAGTTCCCCGAGGTCCAGGGGATCATGGGCCGCTACTACGCGCTGGGCGAAGGCGAGAACCCGGCGGTCGCCGAGGCCATCGCCGAGCATTACAAGCCGCTCGGCCCGTCCGACAGCTGCCCGACGGCTCCGGTGTCGGTCTCCGTGGCGCTGGCCGACAAGCTGGACACGCTGGTCGGCTTCTTCGCCATCGACGAGAAGCCCACGGGCTCGAAGGACCCCTACGCGCTGCGCCGCGCTGCGCTGGGCATCATCCGGCTGATCCTGGAGAACGGGCTGCGGCTGAACCTGACGCAACTCTTCAAGGCCGCGCACGGCGCTTATACGGTCAGTGGTTTCGCTGCTGCCGGTGGCGTCGCCACCGACCTGATGGCCTTCTTCGCCGACCGCCTGAAGGTCACGCTGCGCGACCAGGGCGTGCGGCACGACCTCGTGGACGCCGTGTTCGCGCTGGGCGGCGAGGACGATCTCGTCCGTTTGCTGGCCCGCGTCAAGGCGCTCCAGACCTTCGTCGGGTCGGAGGAAGGGGCGAACCTGCTCGCCGCCTACAAGCGCGCCAGCAACATCGTCCGCATCGAGGAGAAGAAGGACGGCAAGGCCTACGACCAGCCGGTCGATCCGGCCCTGCTGACGCTGACGGAGGAAAAGGACCTCTACGGCGCCCTGTCCGATGCCGGAGAGACGGCCCGGCCGCTGCTGGCGAAGGAGGACTTCACCGGCACCATGGCGGCGCTGGCCCGCCTGCGCGGCCCGGTGGACGCCTTCTTCGACAAGGTGACGGTGAACGCCGAGCAGGCCGACCTGCGCGCCAACCGCCTGCGGCTGCTCAGCCAGATCCGGGCGACGCTGAACGCCGTGGCGGACTTCTCGCGCATCGAGGGGTGATGGGGCAGGGGGGGCCGCGCGGTGCCCCCACCCTCCCCACTTCGTGGGTCCCCTCCCTCCCCCGCTTCGCGGGAGAGGGGGAGTTTCCAAAGTCCCCTCCCCTGCGAAGCGGGGGAGGGTTAGGGAGGGGGCTCCGGCGCCGCCACTCCCCACCATCCCAACAAAAAAGGGGCGCCCCACCGGGCGCCCCTTTTTTCTTTCCTCCAACCCCTTACCGCACAGCGCGGTTCGCGGCGCTGACCAGGGCGCGCAGCGAGGCGGTCACGATGTCCGCGTCCATGCCGACGCCGAACAGGGTGCGCTCGTCCTTGGTCTTCACCTCGACATAGGCGCAGGCCTGGGCGTCCTCGCCCTCGCCGACGGCGTGCTCGCGGTAGTCCACCACATGCAGGTCGATGCCCGCACCCTGGCGCAGCGCGTCCAGGAAGGCGTCGATCGGACCCTTGCCCGAGCCCTTCAGCGTGCTGACCACGCCGTCGCGCGACACCACCACGTTCAGCACACGGGCGCCGGAGTTCGGGCCGCGCGGCTCGGTCGAATGCTCGATCAGGGCCAGCGGGGCGTCGATGTCCAGATACTCGGCCTTGAAGGCGTTGTGGATGTCGGCGGGGGCCAGCTCCTTGCCGGTCTCGTCGGCGATGCGCTGCACCGTCTTGGAGAACTCGATCTGCAGGCGGCGCGGGATCTGGATGCCGTAATCCTTCTCCAGCACATAGGCGATGCCGCCCTTGCCCGACTGGCTGTTGATGCGGATCACCGCCTCGTAGCTGCGGCCCAGGTCCTGCGGGTCGATAGGCAGGTACGGGACCTCCCAGGTGCCGTGGTTGGACTTGGCCAGCGCCTTCAGGCCCTTGTTGATGGCGTCCTGGTGCGAGCCGGAGAAGGCCGTGAAGACCAACTCGCCCGCGTAGGGGTGGCGCGGATGGACGGGCAGCTGCGTGCAGTATTCGGCGACGCGGACGATCTCGTTGATGTCGTCGATGCGCAGTTCCGGATCGACGCCCTGGGTCAGCAGGTTCAGCGCCAGCGTGATCACGTCCACGTTGCCGGTGCGCTCGCCGTTGCCGAACAGGGTGCCTTCCACGCGGTCGGCGCCAGCCAGCATGCCCAGCTCCGCCGCCGCGACGCCGGTGCCGCGGTCGTTGTGCGGGTGCAGGGAGATGATCGCCGCGTCGCGGTTCTTCATGTTGCGGCAGAACCACTCGATCTGGTCGGCGTGGATGTTCGGGGTGGACATCTCCACCGTCGCCGGCAGGTTCAGGATGACCTTGTTGCCGGCGTCGGCGCCCCAGGTCTCCATCACCGCCTCGCAGATCTCCAGGGCGAACTCCAGCTCGGTCCCGGTGAAGCTCTCCGGCGAGTATTGCAGGACGATCTCGGTCTCCGGATGCTCGGCGGCCAGCTGCTTGATCAGCTTGGTGCCGGCGACGGCGATGTCGACGATGCCCTGGCGATCCAGCCCGAAGACGACGCGGCGCTGCAACTCGGAGGTCGAGTTGTAGAGGTGGACGATGGCGCGCTTGGCGCCCTTGATGCCCTCGAAGGTGCGGCGGATCAGCTCCTCACGGGCCTGCGTCAGCACCTGGATGGTGACGCCGTCAGGGATCTTGCCGCCCTCGATGATCTCGCGGCAGAAGTCGAAGTCGGTCTGCGAGGCGGCGGGGAAGCCGATCTCGATCTCCTTGAAGTTCATCTTCAGCAGCGCGTCGAACATGGCGCGCTTGCGGTCCGGACCCATCGGCTCGATCAGCGCCTGGTTGCCGTCGCGCAGGTCCACCGAGCACCAGACCGGGGCCTTCTCGATGGTCCGGTTCGGCCACTGGCGGTCGGTCAGCTTCACCGGGGCGAAGGGGACATACTTCTCGTGCTTGGCGGCAGAGGTCGCAGACGTGGTGGCGGCGGCGGGGGTGGCGATGTGGTTCATGACGCTTCGTGATCCCTTGGGAGCCCCGGTTCTTGCTGCGGGGCGTTGTCTCGTGTCGTGTGGGGACCGGCGGGACTACGGTCGCCGAGCTGCCGGGCGGCTCAGCGACCGTTCCTAAGTCGCAGCCCCGGCCCCAGCCGGGAGACACGCCTCACCCCGCAAGGGCGCGTGCCGAAATGGCGCAAACTGTGGGTGCTCATGGGAAAACAGACACTTCGACCAGGAAACAGGGCAGACGAACGCAGACGACCCGGACGCTCAAAGCGCCGGGGTGATAAGTCGCAGAAGGGCGTTCGTGTGGTCGATGCGGATCATGGGACACACTGTGCGCAGGCAGGCTTGCTCTGTCAAGCCGCGATTCCATGAAATCTTCTTTCGCGGAGCGGGGCTTCACGTGAAGAACAGGCGGTAGAGGACCGGCAGGAGAATTGCCGTCACCAGCCCGTTCAGCCCCATCCCCAACCCGGCGAAGGCCCCCGCCACCTCGTTCACCTGGAGCGCGCGGGCGGTGCCGATGCCGTGGGCGGCCACCCCCAGGCCGAAGCCGCGCGCCCGCCAGTCCGTCACCCGGACGAGGTTCAGCACCCAGGTGCCGAAGGAGGCGGCGATGATCCCGGTCAGGATCACGAAGACCGCGGTGAGGGAGGGCAGGCCGCCGATCTGCTCCGACACGCCCATGGCGATGGGGGAGGTCACCGACTTCGGCGCCAGCGACAGCATGGTCCGCTCCGACGCGCCCAGCGCCCAGGCGATGGCGACCGCGCTCAGCGCCGACGCGGCGGAACCGGTCAGCAGGGCGACCAGCAGCGCCACGGCGGAGCGGCGGACCTGCTGGAACTGGCGGTAGAGCGGGACCGCCAGCGCGACCGTGGCGGGACCGAGCAGGAAATGCACGAACTGCGCGCCGTCGAAATAGGTGCGGTAGTCGATCCCCGCCACCATCAGCGTCGCGGCGATCAACAGCACCGCGATCATCACCGGGTTCAGCGCGGGCCGCCGCCCGAACCGTTCGAACACCCACATCCCCGCCTGATAGGCGACCAGCGTCAGGGTCAGGCCGGCGAGGGGGCTGGCCGACAGATAGACCCAGATCTCGTGGAAATCCGGGCTCATGGCACGTCCTCCCCATTGCCGGATTCGGCGTCCGGGCTGCGGCGGCTCAGGATACTCATCACCCAGGCGGTCAGCGCGACGCCGATCAGCGTGCTGCCCAGCAGGGCGGCGGCGATGGGCAGGGCCTCCGCCTCCAGCCGGTTCAGGTGGGCCATGACCCCGACGCCCGCCGGAACGAAGAGAAGCGACAGGTGCCGCAGGATGCCGCCCGCCGTTTCCTGCAACGGCTCCGGCACGCCGCCGCGGACCAGCAGGCCGACGAACAGCAGGACCATGCCCAGCACCGGCCCCGGTACGGGCAGATGCAGCAGGCGGGCGGTCAGTTCCCCCGCCAGCTGGCAGGAGAGAAGAAGGGTCAGGGTGCCGAGCATCGGCAGGCTCCGGGCTTTTCGGGGAGGTGGCCGCAGCCTAATCCCGGAGCCTGCCGTGAGGGAGAGGATATGCCCTACCGCGCCAGCAGTTGAGCCTTGAGCCAGTCGCGCAGCTCGCGGCAGACGGCCTCGGCAGTCTCGTCCAGACAATGACCGGCGCCGGGCATCAGGACCAGCTTCTTCGGCTCGCGCGCCATGCGGTGGACATGGATGGAGCACATCGGCGTCAGCACCTCGTCGGCCTCGCCATGGACCAGCAGCACCGGGCAACTCAGGTCCGCCACCGCGTCGGTGCCCAGCCCCTGGGTCGCCAGCGCCACCACCGTGCAGACCGCGCCGCGGTTGGAGGCCGCGGCCTGGATCGCCACCGCCCCGCCGAAGGAATGGCCGACCAAGGCGACGTGATGGATGCCCATCCGGCCGAGGAAGGTCAGGCCGCACAGCGCGTCGTAGACCGCCTCGTCCAGCGCGTGGGGGTTGCGGTAGCGGATGCGCAGCGAGGCGATGCCGTGCGCCGTGAGATCCTTCGCCAGCCGCGGATAAAGCCCGTGGGCCGGCGAGTCGAAGCCGCCGCCGACGCCGCCCAGCCAGATGACGCCCAGCGTTCCCGCCGCCTTGTGGCCATCGGGGGCGGCGTAGAGGCGGGCGTCCACGGTGCCGCGGTCGGTGTCCAGACGCACGGGGGCGAACCCCTCGTCCACGGTGTCACCGATCTGCGCCGACAGGAGCGGCATGGGTGTTCTCCGGCTTGCCAAGGTCTTGCGGGAGTTAACAAGCCACCGGGCATCTCTGTTGCTCCGGCGTGTTGGTTCGGAACCTCGCCGCGCCGTCTCCGGTTGTGCCGAGAGGCGGTCCGCGACACGGGCCGTAGTCCGACGCCCCCGCAGCCCGGCTGTTGGCGTCGGGCAAAGCCGTGCAACTGAAAAGAAGTGCGACACATGCTCAAACAGATTTCGGTCGATACCGTGAAGCAGGCCGCTGACCTCGCCTACGAGGCCGTGGCCGACCGCCAGCGTTTCCTCGCGGGAATGCGCAACATCGACCTTGGGGAACAGACCAGCGAACGCGGTTCGCGGAACCCGACCGATCTCGACGCCCTCAGCATCCTGTCCTCCGACGCCAGCGGCGCGTTGAGCCAGTTGAACCGGATGCTGGAGGACCTGACGCCCGAACAACGCATGGAACTGCGCGCCGTCATGTTCGTGGGGCGCGGCGATTTCGCCGGGAACCAGTGGGACCGCGCGCTGGACGAGGCCGGGCGGGCGCCCGACGCCACCCACTACACCGACATCGCGGAGCGCATCGACCTGCACCGCGACCTGATGAAGGGGCTGTACGAGTTGGACCTCCTGAAGAAGAAGGACGGGCAATGACCAGCGGCCGGGACGGCGGGCGGCACCCGGAGGGCTCCGCCGGGACGCTCGAACGCTGGGCCGCCATCCTCGGCGGCACGGCGCTGGGCTTCGCCGGGGCACGGCGGGGAAGCTGGGCACTGTCTGCGCTTGGCGGCGGGCTGTTCCTCGCCGGGGCGGCGGGGGTTCCGCTGTCCAGTCCGCTGCGGCAGGCCGCGCTGCCGGCGCTGCGCCGGGAGCCGACGACCACCCAGGCGAACGTCACCATCGCGGTCCCGGCCGACAAGCTGTTCCGCCACTGGCGCAACGTCCGCCATCTGGCGGCGCTGTTCCCCCACCTCGACGCCGTGGAAATCCTGTCCGACACGGAAAGCCGCTGGAAGGCCCATGGCCCCGGCGGCGTTCCGGTGGTCTGGAACAGCCGGCTCGACAAGGTCCGGGAGAACGAACTGATCACCTGGCACACGCTGGAGGGGGCGGACCTGCCGCACCGCGGCACCGTCCTGTTCCGTCAGGCACCGGGCGGGCGCGGGACGGAGGTCAGCCTGACGCTGGCCTACCACCCGCCGGGCGGCGCCGGCGGCGACGCCGTGTCCCGCCTGTTCGGCGTCGCTCCGGAGCAGCAGGCGCGCGAGGCGCTGCGCCGCCTGAAGCGGATCATGGAGGTCGGGGAGCTTCCCACCATCGACGGCCAGCCGAGCGGGCGGGCCGAGCGGGGCGGGTCGCGGTCGCGAATGCAGGAGGTGACGGGATGAGGGCGCTCTGCTGGAACGGCGTGAACGACCTGCGGGTGGAGCGGGTGCCGGACCCGACGATCCTCGGCCCGCAGGACGCGATCATCAAGGTCGGCCTGTCCTCGGTCTGCGGGTCGGACCTCCATCTGATCGGCGGCCATGTCCCCACCATGCGGGCCGGCGACATCATCGGCCATGAGTTCCTGGGCGAGGTGGTCGAGAAGGGGCCGGAGGTGACGCGGCTGAACCGCGGCGACCGGGTGATCACCGTGTCGATCATCGGCTGCGGCAAATGCTGGCACTGCCGGCACGAGGAATTCTCGCTCTGCGACAACTCCAACCCGCAACCGGCCTTCGAGGAGGCGGCCTACGGACACTGCACCGCCGGCATCTTCGGCTACAGCCACGCCTTCGGCGGCTACGCCGGAAGCCACGCCGAATACATCCGTGTCCCGTTCGCCGACACCAATTGCTTCCGCGTGCCGGAGGGGGTGACGGACGAGCAGGCGGTCTTCGTTTCCGACGCCGTGCCGACCGGCTACATGGCCGCCGACATGGGCAGCATCAAGCCGGGCGACGTGGTGGCCGTCTGGGGCTGCGGCGGCGTCGGCCAGATGGCGATGAAGAGCGCCTTCCTGATGGGGGCGGAGCGGGTGATCGGCATCGACCGCGTTCCCGACCGGCTGCGCGCCGCCCAGATGAAGGCGGGGGCGGAGACGCTGGATTACAGCCGCGTGGACATCTACGACGCCCTGCTGGCGATGACCGGCGGGCGCGGGCCGGACGTCTGCATCGACGCGGTGGGCATGGAGGCGGACAGCGGCGCCCCGTCCACCAAGGGTCTGGCCATTGAAGACCTTTATGACCGCGGCAAGCAGGCCCTGCGGCTCGAGAGCGACCGGCCCGCCGTTCTGCGCCAGATGATCCAGTGCTGCCGCAAGGGCGGCACCCTGTCCATCGTCGGCGTCTATGGCGGTCTCATCGACAAGTTCCCGATGGGGGCGGCGATGAACAAGGCGCTGACCTTCCGCATGGGCCAGCAGCACGGCCAGCGCTACGTCAAGCGCCTGTTCGAGCACATCGAGAAGGGCGACCTCGATCCCGCCTACCTGTTGACCCACAAATGGGCGTTGGACGACGCGCCCCAGGGCTACCGCATGTTCAAGGAGAAGGCCGACGACTGCATGCGGGTCGTCTTCGCGCCGTGACGGCGGGCCGGAATGAGGGGTGGAAGGCCATGAAGATCGTCTATGCCTACCCGGCGGAGAAGGGGCGCGGCGTCGAGGCGGAGATCGTCGGGGGCTTGCGCGACCGCTGCGGCCACGTCGTCCAGACCGGACGCGAGGAGCGCGACGCGGAGCGCGGCGGCGCCGTCGATGTGATCGTCACACTGGAATTGGACGATTCCCAGCGGAACACCGCCCTCAACAGCCTGCGCGCCCATCCCGCGGTGATCGACGCCGCGGCGGAGAGCTTTGGGGAGCGGGTGTGAGCCTCGTGCAACGTCACGTGGCGCTCCCATTTGATGACGTCGGCAATGTCCGCCATCACCCTGTCGCTCTTGGGACGAAGGAGGCCGGCGCCTGTTGGGGGCGGTGGTCGAAACAGTGCGGTGAGAACGTCCCGTGTCGAGTCCTCCCGATGCAGCGCACGCCGGCGGTTCGGCCTTCACCGTCCGCCGCTGTCCCATAGGCGTCGAACCCGCGCCCGGTGATCGCGCACTGGCACGGGTCTGGGCGCCGGCCTGCCGCAGCATCCGGCTGCTGGTCGGGCCGGAGGAGCGCGCGGTGACGCTGGACGCGGAAGGCAACGGCTATTTCTCCGCGACGGTGGAGGGGGTGCCGGTGGGCAGCCTCTACCGGTTCCGGTTGGACGACGGCCCGGCCTTCCCTGACCCGGCCTCCCGCTTCCAGCCCGAAGGGCCGGAGGGGCCGTCGCAGGTCGTGGATGCGTCCGCCTTCGCCTGGACCGATGCCGGCTGGACGGGCTGCGGCCTGCGCGGGCAGGTGGTCTACGAGATGCATATCGGCACCTTCACGCCGGAAGGCACCTGGGCGGCGGCGGAGCGCGAACTGCCGCGTCTGGCGGAGCTGGGGGTGACGGTCCTGGAACTGATGCCGGTGGCGGAGTTTCCGGGGCGCTTCGGCTGGGGCTACGACGGCGTGGATTTGTTCGCCCCGACCCGGCTCTACGGCGGGCCGGACGACATGCGGCGCTTCGTGGACCGCGCCCACGCGCTGGGCCTCGCGGTGATCCTGGATGTGGTCTACAATCATTTCGGCCCCAGCGGGAATTTCCTGTCCCGCTTCGCCCCGGACTACTTCACCACCCGCTACAGGAACGAGTGGGGGGACGCGCTCAATTTCGACGGCCCGAACTGCGGCCCGGTGCGGGAGTTCTTCCGGGCGAACGCCGCCTTCTGGATTGACGAATACCATCTCGACGGGCTGCGGCTGGACGCCACCCAGCAGATCTTCGACCGCTCCGCTCCGCACATCATCCAGGAGATCGGGCAGGCCGTCCGCCAGACGGCGCGCGGGCGCGGCACGCTGCTGATCGGGGAGAACGAATCCCAGGAGGCCGCCATGGCGACTCCGGTTGAACGGGGCGGCTGCGGGCTGGACGCCCTGTGGAACGACGATTTCCATCATACGGCCCTGGTCGCGCTGACCGGGCGGAACGAGGCCTATTACACCGACTACCGCGGCACGCCGCAGGAGTTGCTGTCGGCCGTCAAGCACGGCTTTCTCTACCAGGGGCAATGGTACCGCTGGCAGGGCAAGCGGCGGGGAACGCCGGCCCATGGGCTGCCGAAACCGGCCTTCGTCACCTTCCTCCAGAACCACGATCAGATCGCCAATTCCGGTCGCGGCCTGCGGGTCCACGCCCTGACGACGCCGGGGCGCTTCCGGGCGCTGACCGCGCTGACCCTGCTGGGTCCCGGCACGCCGATGCTGTTCCAGGGGCAGGAGTTCGCGGCCAGCGCGCCCTTCCACTATTTCGCCGACCACGAACCGGATCTCGCCGCCAAGGTGGAGGAGGGGCGGGCGGAGTTCCTCTCCCAGTTCCGCAGCCTCGCCGACCCGGCCATGCGCGCCCACCTGAAACGCCCGCAGGACGAGGACACCTTCCGCCGCTCCAAGCTCGACCACGCGGAACGGGAGACTCACGCGGACGTCTGGGCGCTGCACCGCGACCTTCTGCGCCTGCGCCGGGAGGACCCGGTGTTCCGCGCGCAGGGGGACGGCGGGCTGGACGGCGCCGTGCTGGGGGAGGAGGCGTTCGTCCTGCGCTTCTTCGGAGCGGGGGACGGCGGGGACGACCGGCTGCTGCTGGTCAATCTCGGCCGCGACCTGCGGCTGGACATCCTGCCGGAACCGCTGCTGGCGCCGCCGGTTGGCAGGGATTGGACGCCCCTTTGGTCCAGCGAGGACGCCCGCTACGGCGGCTGCGGCATCGCTCCGCTGGAGTCGCCGGACGGCGCTTGGCGGCTTCCCGGCCATGCGGCGGTCGTCCTGACCATCAAGGACGCTGTTCCGGACGAAGAACCGGGCGAAGGCAACGGCGAAAGCGCTCAGGAGACCCATGGCTGATTACGTCCGCAAGATCACGCGCGACCTCCTGCGATCGACGCCGGACGCCGCGCTTTCCAGCGAATGGCTGGTCGCCAACGGGCTGGGCGGCTACGCCTCCTCCTCCCTGTCGGGGGCGGTGACGCGGCGGTACCACGGGCTGCTCGTGGCGGCGCTGCCGACCCCGCTGGGCCGCGTGGTGATGCTGAGCCAGCTCAACGACGTGCTGATCCAGCCGGACGGCACCGAACGGCGGCTGACCAGCCACAACCCGCAGGCGGACCAGTGGCCCGACCCGAACTACCCGTCGGACGCCGCCCCCTCCGGTCTTGCCGAATTCCGCATGGAGTCCGGGCTGCCGGTCTGGCGCTACGAATTCGGCGACGTGGTGATCGAGAAGCAGATCGTGCTGCCGCACCTGCAGAACATCGTCCACGTCACCTACCGGGTGGTCAAGGCACCGCAGCCGATCTTCCTGCGCCTGCGCCCGGTGATGGCCTTCCGCAAGCTGGAATCGGCGGTGGACGAACCGCTGGCCCGCGACTACCGCGTCACCGCCCGCGGGCACGAATACGAGATCTGGGCCGGGCCGGAACTGCCGGTGCTGCGCATGACCATCGAGGGGGCGGAGCTTCCCCTGACCCTGGACGGCGGGGCGCGGCGCGACATCGTCTATCCGGTGGAGGCGGAGCGCGGCTACGAATCACGCGGCTCGCTGTGGACGCCCGGCTATTTCAGCGGCCCGCTTAGCCAGGGCCAGACGCTGAGCTTCGTCGCTGCCACCGAACCCTGGCAACGGCTGTGGGCGCTGCCGCCCGCCGACGTCCTGCGTTTCGAGAAGGAGCGGCGCCGCCGCATCGTCGGGACGGCCCATCCGTCGCTGCGCGAGGGGGCGATGGCGGAGCTGGTGCTGTCGGCGGACAGCTTCCTGTTCGTGCCGGCGGGCCGCGTCGCCGACCAGATGCGCGCCCGCGCCGAGGGCGACGAGGTGCGCACGGTGATCGCCGGCTACCACTGGTTCACCGACTGGGGCCGCGACACCATGATCAGCCTGGAAGGGCTGACCCTGACCACCGGGCGCCACCTGGAGGCCGGCTGGATTCTGCGCACCTTCGCCCATTACATCCGCGACGGGCTGATCCCCAACATGTTCCCCGACGGCAAGGACGAGGGGCTGTACCACACCGCCGACGCCACGCTGTGGTTCTTCCACGCGCTGAACCGCTATGTCCGCGCGACCGGCGACCGCCACACGCTGCAACTGTTGCTGCCCCGGCTGGTCGAGGTGATCGACCATCACCGGCGCGGCACCCGCTTCGGCATCGCGGTGGACCTCGGCGACGGGTTGCTGCGCCAGGGACGGGAGGGCTACCAGCTCACCTGGATGGATGCGAAGGTCGAGGACTGGGTGGTCACGCCGCGCCGGGGCAAGGCGGTGGAGATCAACGCGCTCTGGTACAACGCGCTGTGCCTGACCGCCGGATGGCTGACGGAGGAGGGGGACATCCAGGCCGCCCGCCCTTTGGAGGAGCTGGCGGAACGGGCCCGAGCCTCCTTCAACGCGCGCTTCTGGTGTGCCCACGCCGGGCACCTCTACGACGTGGTGGACGGGGAGCGGGGCGACGACGACGCCTGCCGGCCCAACCAGATCTTCGCCGTCTCGCTCGACAACCCGGTGCTCGACCGCGCCCGCTGGGAGCCGGTGGTGGAGACGGTGCGGCAACGGCTGTTGACCCCGGTCGGTCTGCGGTCGCTGGCGCCGGGGCACCGCGACTACAAACCAAAATACTTTGGCGACCTGCGCGCCCGCGACGCCGCCTATCACCAGGGCACGGTGTGGGGGTGGCTGATCGGCCCCTACGTCGATGCGTGGCTGAAGCTGCATCCGGAGGACAAGGCCGGGGCGCGGGAGCTGCTCCAGGGCTTCCTGCCGCATCTGGACCAGACGGGGATCGGCACCATCTCCGAGATCTTCGACGCCGAGCCGCCCTTCAGCCCGCGCGGTTGCATCTCGCAGGCCTGGAGCGTGGCGGAGGTCCTGCGCTGCTGGGCAGCGACCGCCGAGGATCAATGATCCTAGCGTTCTTGTCGTTCCGCCTATGAAAAGCGTCATAAGAAGTTAAGGCCAGATGTTGGAAAGCGTGCTTGGTTACTGAAAAGAAAGCCGCGACTCGGGAAAGGTGCGAATCGATGACGGCGCTATAACATCCGTGAAACCCACATTCTGTTGAAGGTTTCTGCCGCCCGTGCCTATCATCGGTGGCGGGTCGGAAAGAAAATTCACGAACACACAGCCGTGTGACTGGCCCGCGCAGGATGATGACGGGAGGGGTCATGCTGGCACTGCTGTCGAAGCCCACACGCCCGGTGGTCGATTGGGACCGCTTGAGCCGGCGGATCATGGACCAGAGCGCGCAGGCCTGTTGGGTGGTCGATCGCGAACTGGTCACCGTCGGCGTGAATCCGGCGCTCTGCGCGTTGCTCGGCTACCGGGCGGGGGAACTGGTCGGAACCCATCTTCTGGCCTATGTGGCCGAGGACAGCCGGAGCGTCCTGGAGCGGCAGGCGGCCATCCGTGATCTGACCCCGCACCGCAGCTACGACGTCACCCTGATCCGCTCCGACGGGACACGGCTCCGCGCGATCTTCAACGATTCCCGGCTGGACGGCGATGCCGACCCGGACGGCAGACCGGCGCCGGGCTTCTGCATCTTCGTCACCGACATCACCCGCCGCAGCGAGGAGGAGATGCAACGCGCCTTGCGGGTGGACCAGCTGGCGGACGCGGTCGCGCGCATGAACCGCTTCCTGGGGCAGATCTGCCAGGAGTTGAAGGACCCGCTGAGCGCCATTCTGGGCGCCACCCAGATGATCTCCTCCGACGTGGCGTCGCCCGATCCGGCGGGCGCCAGCCCCGCGCCGGGGACCGCGCATCTGGGGGCCTACGCGGCGCTGTGCAGCGACGCCGGGCGGCAGATGATGCGGACCATCGAGAATTTGTCGCTGTGGTCCCGTCTGCAGCTGAATCAGGTGCCGATGGACCTGCGGGTCTATGAGCTGGGCGGCCTGCTCCAGGACGTGCTGGAGGAGTTGGAGCCGCGCGCCCGTTCCCGCGACATCCTCATCGTCAACCGCATCGTCGCCACTCCGGTGCTGGGCGACCTGTCCGCGCTGAACACCGTGCTGAAGCATCTGATCGAGAACGCGGTGCGCTTCTCGCCCTCGGGAAGCATCGTCATGCTGTCCGCCGCCCTGGCGGACGGGCGGGTGACCGTTCGGGTCCAGGACAACGGGTTGGGAATTCCGGAGGAGCGTCAGCCCCATCTGTTCCGCATCGACCCGCACCACGCCGCGCCCGGTGCCGACGGCGAGGTGGGGAGCGGCCTCGGCCTGCTGATCTGCAAGGCGCTGGTCGAGCGCATGGGCGGCGGCATCCGGGTCCTCAGCAAGCCGGGCGGTGGAACCGCGGTCACGGTGGCCCTGACATCGGGAGGAAACGGCTGATTGTAACACTGGCGAACGGATGGCTGGGCGAACCGTTTCCGCCGGTGGGGGGAGGGGCGGCGGGAACGGGGTGCCTCATGCGGGGGATTCGGACAATCAGTTGTCAACAGGGCACAGACCCGCGCGAAATCGCCGCGCCGGGAGTCCGGCATCAGAATCCAATTGACAGGCGTGAGCGCTGCAACACTCCCTGAAATCTGGAAAGGCAATGCATTTCAATGGTTTGTGTGACATGCCCAAAATTTGGGCAAATCGCGCTATGGCCTTGTCGCGCTTGACTCGAATCGGGAAAAGCCGGGCCTTGTCAACACAGTTATCCACAGACTCTGTGGAGAGCCTACGCGGGAGGTGAGGGAGCCTGTCCCCGGCCCATAACCTTTGGCGGGAGGGCCGTCCAATCAGAATAAGTACTTCAGATTTTAGGCTCCGCGCATTTTTGCCGCTATAGTGGTCGTGCCTCATCCCGCCGTATTGCTCCAAATCAACCGGCGCCGGGTGAGTGATGACGGGAGGGGTGCCCATGCTGGATGTCTATGGGACGTCTTGCCCGGCGGCGCGTCCGCGATGGTCGTGGCGCGCGGAGACCGGTGAGCCACGGTGCCGGCGCGTGCAAGGATTTGCCGGTCCGGCGTTGGCGGCGGCGATGCTGTCCGCGTTGATCCTCCATCTGCTGCTGACCTTCGCCACCCATCTGGGCGGAGCCGACATGGCGGGGGTGCTGACGGTGGCGGTTGGCATGGCGGCGGTGCTGGTGGTTCTGCTTCCCTTCGCCCTGCTGTGCATCCGGAGGGCGCAGGATGCGCTGGCCGCCGGATCGGAACGGCGCGGTAGAACGGCTTCGCCACAGGGTTGAAGCGCCGCCGGCCGGGGAAATCACGGTTGCCCCATTTGCAAGTCCGCGCATAAAGTGATGACGCCGTGGCGATGGACGGCGCTGTTCGGCGGGGGCTGTGCATGGGGTTGTTCGATTTTCTGAAGGTGACCGTCAAGGACGAGAAGAGGGCGGCGCCGCGCCGGCCCAACGCGTCCGCCGGCCCGTCGAACGTGATCGAGTTCGACGGCAAGAGCTTTCCCTTGGCCGGGGTCAGCCACAAAGGCTTCGTGGCGACCGGCTTCGACGGGTCCCTGATTCCCAGCCAGACCGCGCGCATCACCGTGCGGGTCGACGACGCCTGCGGCAAGTTCAGCTTCGCCGCCACCGTGACCATCGAGGAGGTCAAGGGTGGATCGGTGTCCGGCGCCTGGAACATGCTGCCGCCGGAGGTCGAGGCGACCATCCGCAAATATCTGCAGATCCGCAAGCAGAAGACCGGAAAGTAAGGACCCGACCCGGCTTCGGCGGCCCGCGCCGCTCAGTTGGCGGCGCGGAGAGGCGTGTCGACGGTCTTTGCCCCAGCCTTCACCAGAGTGGGGACCATCGCCGTGGCCGGCGTGGCGATCTGGTGCATCCGCTCGATCCACTCCGACAGGGTGACGAACTCGCAGCCCTTCGCGCGCATCGCGGCGATCACGCGGGGCAGGGCGTTGAGGGTGGACGGATAGGTGGAGTGCAGCAGAAGCACGCTGCCGGTCCCCGCCTCGGTCTTCACATGCTGCACGATGCGGTCGGGGTCGCGGACCTGCCAGTCGCGGGTGTCCACGGTCCACAGGACCGGGCTCATGCTCTCCTCGCGGGCGATGGCCAGCAGATCCGGCGTGTAGCGTCCATAGGGTGGGCGGAACAGCACCGGGTTGGCGCCGAACCCACGCAGGATGCGGTTGGCCTCGGCGATCTCGTGCCGCTGCGCCTCGGGGTCCATGGCGCGCAGGTCGGCGTGGGTCAGGCTGTGGTTGCCGATCTCGTGCCCGGCGGCGATGAAGTCGCGGATCACCTCGCCCTGGTTCTCGGCGACGCTGGCGACCGGAAAATAGGTTGCGGGAATCTTCTCGCGGTTCAGCACGTCCAGGATCTGGCGGGTGACCACCCGGTGCGGCCCGTCGTCGAAGGTGAGGGCGCAGAGGTTCCAGCCCTCCTCCTTCAGCGTCGCCGGCATGACGTCCAGCGCCGTATCGGGGATCACCGCGCCCAGCCGGCCCTTGCGGCGCCCTGTTTTCTCGATGGCGGCCATGGTCCGGGCGGCTTCCGGCGGGTAGGTGATGGCGACGTCCGGCTTGGCCTCGTTGCCGGGGCGCGGCGGGGCGAGTTGCGCGCTGTCGGAGTGCGGCTTGATCTCCGGCGCCTGGGCCGGTGCCTGGGGCGCTGATTGGGCCGGCGAGGGCGGGGGCGGCGCATCGAGGACGAGGCAGCCGAACCCGGCGCCGAGCATGCGGCGGCACAGCGACGCCACGTCGAGCCCCGTCGGTGCGGTGGCCCGCAGGGCGACGCCCTCGCCCTGGCGCCGCGCGTCGAGCGGAACGACCGCCGGGCTGAGCCCATCCGCCAGATCGGGCGAGCGGCGGCGCAGGCTGTCCCATGCCCACCAGGCATCCCCCTCCTTCTGGAAAAGGCCGAGTTGCAGCAGCGACGGTCCATCGGCGGCGCGGGCGGCGGTGTCGGGGAGAGCCGCCAGCGCTCCCACGGCCAGCGGCAGCGCAAGCAGGGAGGAGCGGAAGCGGCGCATGCCCGTGAAGAGGCAGGACGTGAGGGAGCGTCCGTGGTCAGGCCGGTTCACACGTGTCTCCTCCGGATCGTCGCCCGCGTCGAATACCACCCCTTCGGGATTAATTCAAACGGCGCGGCTCCCGTCGGTGTCGCCGCTCCGGCCATCCCTTGGCCTATCCCTTGGCGAGGAACCTTCGGTGTTCCGGCGCGGTTGACGGGAAGCGCGCCCGGTCTGACGCCTCATCCCGCGGGAGGGCATGGCGGGCGCGGAACGAGAACCGAATGGAGGCAGCCCGGATGGCGGATGATTTGGAAAGCCGGATCAGAGCGCGCGCTCACCAGATCTGGGAGCGCGAAGGCCGTCCGGAGGATCGCGCCGCGGATCATTGGACGTTGGCCCGCGAGGAAATCGCCATCGAGGACAATTACCGGGACACCTTGCGCCCGAACCCGGCCCGTGGCCCCGACGACACCGCCGAGCGGACCGAGCCGGTCGAACCCGTGCTGAGCATGGAAAACCAGGGCGAGATGCCGGGCATCGCCGATCAGGGCGAGGAGTTCCGCATTCCCGGTCGATCCCGCGACTCCTGACCGCGGCCCGCGCCACGCCGCTTTGCTCATGCCGTGCTTGAAGAGGACCCCCATGGACACGAACCTGGAAATCGCCTTCCACAACATGGACTCCCAGCCGGAGTTGGAAGCCTACATCCGCGAACGGGCGGAGAAGACGGAAAAGCTGTTCGACCGTCTGGTCGGCATGCGGGTCGCCGTGGAAGCCCAGCACCGCCAGCACAAGACCGGCAACGTCTTCGACGTCCACATCGAGCTGATGGTGCCGGGCCAGGACATCGTGGTCAGCCGCAAGCCGAACAAGGCGAAGGAGCGCTACGCCAACCCCGACGCCCGCACGTCGATCCGCGACGCCTTCGAAGCCGCGGAGCGGCAGCTGAAGGAATACAAGGAGAAGATGCGCCGCGACGTGAAGGTCCATGATCCGGAGCAACCCGGCCGTGTGTCGCAGCTCAACCCGAACGAGGACCACGGCTTCATCACGACCAACACCGGGACGCAGCTCTATTTCCACCGGAACAGCTGTCTGAACGTCGATATGGACCAGCTCAAGGCCGGCGACCCGGTGAAGTATGTGGAAGCCACGGGCGACACCGGCCCGACCGCCTCCAAGGTCTGGCGCGCCTCCGGGTCCGACACCGAGTTGCGGGCCACCTGATAACGAAGCCCCCGCCGATCGGCGGGGGCTTTTTCTTTGAGCGGTTTCTCTTGGGTTCAGGCCCTCTGGGCCGGGGGCATCGGGTCGGCCGAGGTTGGGCCGGTCGGGTCCGGCGCGGCCGTGGGGACGGGGTCCTCGTTCAGGTCGTAGATGTCGGGATGCAGGCGGACGGCGTCGCGGTCGTCTACCGTCGCGGTCCAGTAGACGAAGCGGACCGGCACCGGCTGGGTCAACCTGACCCACTGCGGCTCCTGCCGGTCCAGCATGCGGTTGAGCCGCGCCGTGGAAACATGCTCGGTCGCCAGCAGCGCCTCGGCCATGCCGCGCGCGTCCTCCAGTCGGACGCAACCGGAACTGACGGTGCGGATCTCGCGGTCGAACAGCCGCGGCTCGTTGGTGCCGTGCAGGTAAATGTTGTAGGGGTTGGTCATGTTGAAACGGTAGCGGCCCAGCGCGTTGTGGTCGCCGGGCTGCTGGACGATCCGCACGCGGCGCGGCGAGACGTTGCGCCAGTCCACGATCGCCGGCTCCACCGGGGTACCATCCAGATAGACCACCGCGTTCGCGATGCCCGGCGTGCCCTTGGCCCGCAGCAGGGGAAGCTTGTCCTCCCTAAGGACGGTGGGGGGCACGGTCCAGGTCGGGTTGACGATCACGTGGGTGATCTGGTCCTGGAGCAGCGGAGTCTCGCGCGACGGGCGCCCGACGATGGAGCGCATGGTCAGCGCCTCCTCCCCGTCGCGGACCAGCGTGGTGGTCTGGCTGGGCAGGTTCACCAGAATCACGGTGTCCGGCGCGGTGTCGCGGAAGGCGCGCATGGACAGCGCGCTGCGCCTCATCTGGGCGGCCGCCTCCTGCGGGCTGCGGTCCAGCGCCACCCGCGTGCCGCCGCCGACCAGCCCGTCCACCTTCATGCGCTGGCTGAACTGGAAGGCTCGTACCGCGGTGTCCACCCCCTCATCGAACAATTCGCCTTGGCGCGCCCGGTCGAGGAAGCCCAGCTCGGCCAAACGTAACGTCAACCGCTCCACGCGCTCGCCGCTGCTGCCTTTCTTGAGAAGCGGCCCGGACCCGATGCGGGTGACGGGGCGCTCCGCCTCCGCCTCCAGCAGCGTGGCGGCGGCGTCCAGCCGGTCGGCCCAGCCGGTCAGCGTGTCGTGATAGGAGGCCGCCTCGGCGGTGGTCCGGGTGGCGGCCGTGCCGGCGATCACGGACAGCGCCAGCGTCAGCGCGGCCAGGACCGGCGCCGGGCGGCGTCGTTGGTCGGTAAGCGTCTGGGGTGTGTGCATGATCCGTCCTCGGCTGGCAGGTGGTCCGCTGGCAGGTGGTCCGATGCCCCGTCCTTGCTATCGAATGTAGTACGTCAACCCCCGTCCGGCGAGGCGGGGACGCGCGTCCGCAGGCTCGGGAAATCGGCGTACGGCCTCCGGCCAAGGGACGACCGTTCGGCAGGGCCGGTGCCGGTCGCGGTGCGGGGCCGATTTGTGACGGAATCGGGCCATTTTCGGGTTGATCCCGGTCAAGCCCTAGCCTATAGGAAATAGTCGTTCGCTATGACCGCAATATTTTGGTCCTAGCCGAACAATCCATAGGGGGTCGTCCGGCGCTGGAACGGTGCGGCCCGATCACCAAAATGCATAGGGAGTGATGCTTTTGGGGAATGACGACCGTGCCGCGCCGATGAATGGGCGCGAGACCGGCCGCCGTGGGTTTCTGACCTTCGCCGCCGCGACCCTGACCGCCTTGGCCGTTCCGGCCCTGGTGCCCGCCGCACCGGCCCTTGCGGCCCCCTTGGCCGGCGGCCTCCGCCGCCTGTCCCTGCACAACATCAACACCAACGAACAGTTCAGCGGCGTCTATTGGGCCGATGGCGCCTATCGTCCGGACGCGCTGAAGAAGCTGGACGTGCTGCTGCGCGATCATCGCGCCAAGCAGGTCGGCCGCTACGACCCGCGCCTGTTCGACGTGCTGGCCCGCCTGCACCAGACGCTGGACAGCGACGAGCCCTTCCGGGTCATTTGCGGCTACCGGTCGCGCCGCACCAACGCCATGGCCCGCCGCCGCTCGCGCGGGGTCGCGAAGGAAAGCTACCACACCCGTGGCATGGCCATCGACGTGATGCTGCCGGATGTCGAGCTGAAGGCCATCGCCACCGCGGCCCGCGGCATGGAGGCCGGCGGCGTCGGCTACTATCCGCGCAGCGGCTTCGTGCACATCGACACCGGGCCGGTCCGCACCTGGTGACGTTCGCCCTGTCGTGGGCCGAGGTCCGCGTCGCGGGCGTCATAGGCTGACTTGCCGTACGCCCTGTTCCGGGCGCCTGCCCAGTCGGTAGGCACCCCGGAACCATGGCCCGACGTGCCGGTTGCTCCTATCGGAATTCCCCGAACGAGCAACACGGAGGGCGACGAAGGCGATGTTCTGCAAACACGATCTGGAACGGCTCCTGACCGTCGATGCCGCCCCGGCGGTGTCCATCTTCCTGCCCACCCACATCGCCGGGCGCGACATCCGCCAAGACGTGATCCGGCTGCGCAACCTGCTCGCCAAAGCCCAGGACCAGCTGTGCGAGAAACACGGCCTGCGCCGGCCCGACGCCGAGGCGTTCCTCAAGCCGGCCTCCGACCTGCTGGAGCAGAGCGAGTTCTGGCGCCACATGGACCGCGGTCTGGCCATCTTCCTGGCCAAAGGGGTGTCGGCCATCCACCGCGTGCCCGTCGAGTTGCCGGAGGAGGTGGCCGTCAACTCCCGCTTCACGCTGCGGCCGCTGCTGCCGCTGCTGGCGGACGATGGGGCCTTCATGATCCTGGCCGTCACCGCCGGACGGACCCGCCTGTTCTGTGCGACCCGCCACGGCATCGCGGAGGAGGACGCCGACCTGCCGCAGGGTGTCGCGGAAATCCACGCCGAAACCAATTACGAGAACAACCTGCATTCCGCCCCGCCGGCCCGCCATGCCGACCGCACGGACCGCGGCGGCGTGTCGATGGTCAAGACGCACAACTTCGGCGAGGACCCCGAGGGGCTGCGCAAGGCCCATCTCATCGAGTATCTCGGGCGGGTCGCCGGCCGCGTGCGCGATCACCTGAAACCGTTCAGCGGTCCGCTGGTTCTGGTGGCCGACGAGGAGATCCAGGGGCATCTCCGCAAGGACGCGCATCTTCGGGGGGTGTTGGAGGAGGGGGTCGTGACGAACCCCGACGCCCTGGAGATCGAAGACCTGCACCGCCGCGCGTACGCGGTGGTCCGGCCGATGTTCGAATCGACCCGGCGGACGGCGGTGGAACGGTTCAACGCCCTCTACGGAGACCGCAACACGGCGGAGCGGACGACGACGCGGGCCGAGGACGTGATGGTTGCGGCGCGCGAGGGGCGGGTCGGGGTTCTTCTGGTGGCCGAGAACGGCAAGGTCTGGGGCCACTTCCGGGAGGACTATCACCGGGCCTTCCCGTTGCACCACGAGACGGACGGCGCCATCGACCTCGTCGAGGAGGCCGCCACGGAAACGCTCCTGCGCGGCGGCGAGGTGCATGTGGTGACCAAAGAGGAATTGCCGTCCGGGGCTTCGACCGCGGCGATCCTGCGCTTCTGATCCAGGGCTTTTTTTGCAATCCACCGCTAGGCGGGGTGGCGTCCGATGGCGCCGCCCCGTCGTCGTTTCACCGTCAGGGGGGCGCCTTGCTGGGTTTGCCGGTGGGCGCCTTCCCAGCGCGGTAAATGTCCGCCGGGTCCCAGACGGCACCGTGACGCCGCCGCTTGCCGCCGGTTGCCGTCTCGGCCTTGGCACGGGGCTTGACGGCGGCCTTCAGAACCGCCTTTCCGACTGGCAGAACCGCCTTGCCGACTGGCGCCGCGGGGACGGCCTTCGACGCTGCCGGGACCGTCAGGACGATCCCCTCCCGCGGGAAAGCCTTCGTTGGCGCGGCGGTCGAGGAGACGATGTCCGTTGACCCGCCACCCTCGTCATCCCGTGTGTCATGCAGGTGGGGCGACAGGGAACTCAGGAGCGACAGAAGCTCGTCGCCCACCCCCTCCGGTGCCGCCCGCCACAAGCGAAGCATGCGCGCCTCGCGGCGGCTGATCGAGCTGTCGCTGAGCCGGGCGTTGTCCGCTGCGGTCGCCTTTGCGGCGGGGGCCTGCGGGTCGTCGTAGCAATCGAAGAAAAAGCTGACGGGAACGTCAAGTACCTGTCCTAGGCGATATAGCGTTCCGGCGGAAATACGGTTGGAGCCTCGCTCGTACTTCTGGACCTGTTGAAAGGTCAGGCCGATGGCTTCGCCCAGCCTCTCCTGGCTCATGCCCAGTAAGGTGCGGCGCATGCGTACGCGCTGTCCGACATGAGCGTCGACCGACCAGGACTCGGGTGATCCGCGTCGCCCTCTTTTGCGTACCGCAGGTTCGCTCATGGACCCGGGACTCCAATGCTTGCGAATAAATATGTAGGATTTGAGAATGTCGGTAGGATTGTTCACACAGAACTATCCGACAGGCAAGCGGAATCTGTGAAATTACTGCGCCGGTGCCATGACTTGGACAGGCATAATGGCATATGGAGTCTCTGGCGCCCTTGTCACACCGGGATGCTGAAAACGCTGATTGCGGTGTTCTTTCGGCAGCGCGCGTGCCGGTTGCGTGGCCGGTGCCCGCGGCGGCAGGGAAACAAACGGGGGGAATGGCGGCGGCGAACGTACCGAATATGTCGAATTATGGGGATTCTGAGTCCGCGGGTTGGTGTGGAAACACTTTGATAATCAAATTCGGATAGGTCGCATGGGATAGAGTTCGCGCCACGGGCAGCGCCGGGCCGGCAGCATCGGGCCGGCGGGGCCGGTAGGCGGCGATGATCGGCGGCGACGCTCCCCTGCGCCGCCGGATCGCAATCAAAGGATCAGGTCGATGCAGACAAGCAGTCTGGCGGGGCGCTTCAAGGTCGGAACCCGCATTTACTTCGGTTTCCTGGTGGTTCTGCTGCTGCTGGCGGTGGTCGTCGCCATCGGCGTGCGGGGGCTCGGGGTGGCGCGCGACGGCTTCGAATCCTACGCATCGGTGAGCAATCACTCGATCCAGGTCAGCGCCATCGACGCGCAGGTCGCCCAGATGCGTCGCCTCGCCTTGACCTTCAACACGTTCGGCGACCCGAAGGTGGCGGACCAGGTGCGCGCCGTCCAGGCGACCCTCGTGAAGGACCTGCGGGGCGCGCTCGACGGAACGACCGGTGAGCGTCGCGCCCTGCTGGAGCGGATGAACCAGATTTTCGCCAGCTACGTGGCCGACTTCAACACGCTGGCGGAGCTTCGCCTGCGCCGCGACCGCCTCTACGCCGAGCAGCTCGTCCCGGCGGGCGAGAAGGCGCGGGAGACGGTGTCGCAACTCGTCTCCGCCCTGATCGCCGACGGCGAGCACGAGGCGGCGGCCAACGCCGCCCTTGCCCAGGAACAGTTCCTGATGGCGCGGCTGGCCGCGTCGCGCTTCTTCACCAGCCCGAACGAGTCGATCATCGCGGAGGTGTCGGCCCGCGACGACGCCTTCGGCGAGGCCATTCGCCGGGCGACCGAGCGGCTGAGCAACCCGGCGCGCCGGGCCGCGGCGCAGGCCGCCGACCAGCTCGCCGACCGCTACGTCTCCCTGTTCCGCGAGACCGCCACGGTCATGCTGGAAAACACCCGGCTGGTCGACGTGATGGGCGCCCGCGGCGTCGAGTTCGCCGACCTTTCCGACCGCACCGTCGCGATCGAGGGCAAGGAGCGTGACGCCGTGCTGGCCGACACCACCGGCAGCATGGACCGCACCCTGTCGGCCAACATGACGATCGCGGCCGGCGCCTTCCTGTTCGGCCTGCTTCTGGCCTGGGCGGTGGCGCGGTCCATCGTGAAGCCGGTCGTGTCGATGACCGAGACGATGACGAACCTCGCCGACGGCGACCTGACGGTGACCATCCCGGCGCTGGCCAACCGCGACGAGATCGGGCGGATGGCCCAGGCGGTGCAGGTGTTCAAGGACAACGCCATCCAGAAGAAGGCGATGGACGAGGCCGAGCGCGAGCGCCTGGAGGCCGAACGCCGCGCCGACGAGGCGCAGCGCGCCCGCGAGACGGCGATCGGCGAGGAGATCGCCGCGCTGATCGACGGCGTGTCGAAGGGCGACCTGTCGCGCCGCCTCGACCTGACCGGCAAGGACGGCTTCTACCGGACGATGTCGGCGGGCATCAACCGCCTGACCGACACGGTGGAGGCGGTCATCGCCGACCTCGGCGCGGTGCTCAGCGCGCTCGCCCAGGGCGACCTCAACAAGCGGGTGGAGCGCGACTATCAGGGCGCCTTCCAGACGCTGAAGACCGACGTCAACACCACCTCCGCCAAGCTGTCGGAGATCGTCGGCCAGATCCTGCGCGCCACCGACGCGATTTCCGGCGCGGCGTCCGAGGTCTCGCTGGGGTCGAGCGACCTCGCCGAGCGGACGGAACAGCAGGCATCGTCGCTGGAGGAGACGGCGGCGAGCATGGAGGAGCTGGGGGCGACCGTACGCTCCAACGCCGACAACGCCCAGCGCGCCAACGGCATGGCCGCCGACGCCCGCACCGCCGCGGAGTCCGGCGGGACGGTGGCGGACTCGGCGATCGACGCGATGAAGCGCATCGAGGCGTCGAGCCGCAAGATCACCGACATTATCGGGGTGATCGACGAGATCGCCTTCCAGACCAACCTGCTGGCGCTGAACGCGGCGGTCGAGGCGGCGCGGGCCGGCGACGCCGGGCGCGGCTTCGCCGTGGTGGCGCAGGAGGTGCGCAACCTCGCCCAGCGCTCCGCCCAGGCGTCCAAGGAGATCAAGGGCCTGATCCTCGACAGCGACAGCCAGGTGAAGGACGGGGTGGAGCTGGTCAAGAAGGCCGGCGACGCGCTGGAGGGCATCGTGTCGGGCGTCCAGCAGGTCGCCGGGCTGATCGCCGAGATGGCCTCGGCGTCGAGCGAGCAGGCGGCGGCGCTCGACGAGATCAACGCCACCGTCTCGCAGATGGACGAGATGACCCAGAAGAACGCCGCGCTGGTCGAGGAAACCACCGCGGCCGCGCAGTCGCTCGCCAATCAGGCGACGGACCTGCGGTCGCTGGTCAGCTTCTTCAAGCTGGACGCCGCGGCCTTCATGGCGGCTCCCGCCGGTCATCAGGGCGGCGGGGCTCCGGCTCTGCGGCGCAGCATCGCCCCGACCAAGCCGGCGCCGGCCAAGCCCGCCGCCCGCAAGGCGGCGCCTCCGGCCCGTCCGGCGGCGGGCAAGGCGGCCTCGGCGACCCTCCAGCGCGCTTCCGCCGACGAGGACGATTGGAAGGAGTTCTGACCGGCCCTTTCTGAAAAAAGGCGTGCGATGGAAAGGGCGGCGCGGACGTTTGTCAGGGTAGGCCATCACACCAACCGGGAGTGACGAACCCATGACCGCGCGCCGCCTCAACTCCGTGAAATTCATGGTGCCCCTGGTCCTTGCCGGCGCCCTGTGGGCTGGGCCGGGTGGGGCCGCCGACACGCCGCCCCCACCCGGCGCCGCACCGCCTCCTCCCGGCGCGCCCTCCACGCCGGGCGAGCAGGCCCGCCAGGGGGTGGAGCTTCTGATGAAGGCTTTGGAGGGGTGGGTGCGGCAGGTGCCGCTGTTCGCTCCCCCCGAAGTCACGCCGGAGGGCGACATTGTCATCCGCCGGCTCGACCGTTCCCGTCCGGCACCACTCAATCCGGCACCGGCCGAACCCCCGAAGTCCGAACCCCCGGTGCCGAACGCGCCGACCGACCTGTAAGGCGGTGGCTAAGCCCGATACAGCCGGTCACGCAGCGCGGCGATGTGGTTTCCGATGCCCGGCGGAGCCTTCGAAAAGGCTTAACGGCGCCTTAATTCATGGTTAATAACGAGTTAACAGCCGTTCGCGAGCCGAACAGAGGCCGCATCGGCCTGTCTGCGTGACCGGCTGTATCGGCCTTGCCGCTCCGCCGGTCAGCCGGCGTGCCAGGGGCCGCCGGGACGGGCAAATCCTTCGACCTGATCACGCAGCTTCTGGATCTGCGACGGGGTAAGGGCGAGGCCGAGCCTCGCGGCGAAGGCGGCGGCGAGGGCGCCCCGCGTCGGGCGCTCCCCCCGGTCCGACAGGGCGCGGTACAGCTCGAACGCCGCGGCGTAGCGCCGCAAGGCTTCCGGACGGCGGCGCAGTTGGGCCGCCTGCGGGGTGGCGGCGGCGTCCAGATGGGCTTCCAGACGGCGCAGGGCGTCCGCCGCCGACAGGGCGGGCAGGGGAACGGGCGGGTCCGGTTCCCGTTCGGGCTGGCCGATGGCCGCCTTGGCGCGGTGCCGACGCTGGCGCAAGCGATCCTCGTTGCGCAGCCGCTCCGCATAGGCGGGATCGTTGCGGCGCCGTTCGGTGCGGGTCCGGTTGGCGCGGGCGTTGCGTTCCTCCCGGTCCGCGCGGCTCTGCGGATCGCTGAGAAGGAAGGCAAGCTCCTCCGCGGTCAGGCGCAAGGAGTCGGTGTCGTTTTCGGCATCCATGCCGAAAGCAACGTCTCAGCCACCGACATCGATCCATGCAACCGAAGAAGGTCACAGACGGCGCATTCGTCGGATCGCGTGGTCGGCTCCATGCCCTGTCGCGCGGCCGTTGCGGCGTTTCCGGCCACGGCGATTTCGCTGTCCATCGCAACGGCGCCTCGTGCTAGAGAATGCCCCCGACACGAGACGTCACCCATTTCACAGCAGACGGGACCCGGCCGGCCATGACCCCCAGGCAAGCCCTCCAGCAGCGCCTCGCCGCCCTGGACGCGCATCTCCGCGCGGAAAACCCGAACCTTCTCCCGGTCATCCCGACCTTCCGCAATTTCGACCGGGTCCTAGTCCGGCTGGGCCTGCTGGGGCCGCACGAGTCGCTGACCACGCGCATCCCATGGTGGCCGATGATCGCGGTGCTGGGCACCTTCTCCGCGGGCAAGTCCACCTTCCTCAACGGCTATCTCGGCGCGCCGCTGCAGAGCACCGGCAACCAGGCGGTGGACGACAAATTCACGGTGATCTGCCACGGCCCGGAAACCCGGCGGGAGGCCCTGCCGGGCACCGCGCTGAACGCCGACCCACGCTTTCCCTTCTACCGGATCGCCGACGAGATCGAGAAGGTCGCGGCGGGCGAGGGCAAGCGCATCGACAACTACCTGCAGCTCAAGACGCTGTCCGGCGACCGGGCGCGCGGCAAGATCTTCATCGACTCGCCGGGCTTCGACGCCGACGACCAGCGCCGCTCGGTGCTGCGGCTGGTCGACCACATCGTCGAGCTGTCCGATCTCGTGCTGGTCTTCTTCGACGGACGCCACCCGGAACCGGGGGCGATGCAGGACACGCTGAAGCATCTGGTGGCGAAGACGGTGGACCGCGCCGACGCCCGCAAGGTCTGCTACATCCTCAACCAGATCGACACCACGGCGAAGGAAGACAATCTGGAGGCGGTGTTCGGCGCGTGGCAGCGCGCCATCGCCCAGGCCGGTCTGGTGTCGGGCCGCTTCTACGCGCTCTACGACAGCACGTCGGCGGTCGCCATAGCCGACGACGCGGTGCGCGCCCGCTACGAGGCGCGGCGCGACGCCGACCTCGCCGAACTCCAGGTGCGCATCAACGAGGTGGAGGTCGCCCGCGCCTACCGCATCGTCGGCATGATCGACAGCCTCGTGAAGGAGCTGAAGGGCGAGATCGTCCCGCAGCTCGCCGCGGCGATGAAGCGCTGGCGCAAGCTGGTGCTGATCGGCGACGCGGTGTGGCTGGCCCTGCTGGCCGCGCTGTTCGGCGGGATCGCCAGCCTCGCCGGCGGGGACACGGTGTCGGCCTTCCTCACCTGGCTGACCCAGTCGCAGCCGGCCTGGGCCGGCGGCCTGCCGGTCGGGGTGCTGGTGGCGCTGGTGGTGTTGGCCGGCCTGTTCGGCGCCGGCCATTTCTGGCTGCGCTCCTTCATGGCCCGCCGGGTCGCCCGCAGCCTGCCGGAGCGTTACGGCGACGTGGACCTCAACCTCCAGCAGGGCTTCCTGCGCAACACCCGCTTCTTCCGCTCGATCTTCCGCAAGAAGCCGGTGGGCTGGAGCAGCGGTGCCGAAAAGCGCATCTTCTCCATCCGCGAGGCGGTGGCGGAGCATGTCCAGCGCATCAACGACCTGTTCACCGACCCCGCCGGGCGGCGCAACCGCGCCCCGGCGGAGTGAGCGGGCGTTCGCAGGAGAACATCGTGGGGCGGGCGATGGCGGGGCGGCGGTGTCTTCTGGCCCTGCTCCTCCTGCTGGCGGCGTTCGGACCCGTTCGGGCGGCCCCGCTCGACTCGGCCCTGGATCTGGTCACCGGCAACGATTTCGCCCCTTTCACCGGGGCGGATGTGCCGGAGGGCGGCCTGCTGACCGAGATCGTGCGCCGCGCCTTCGACGAGGTCGGGTTGCGTTACGGCGTGCGCTTCATGCCCTGGCGCCGCGGCTACGACGGCGTGCTGGCGGGCAGGTTCCTCGACACCTTTCCCTATGCCCGCACGCCGGACCGCGCGATGGAGATGCTGTTCTCCGACCCGCTGCTGGAGGTGCGGCAGCTCGTCCATCTGTCCACCCACAGCGGCATGGTGTTCCGCTCCCCGGAGGATTTCCGCGGCCGCACGGTCTGCGCGCCGGGCAGCTACGCGCTGCCGCGGGAAAGCCCGGCGGATCTGGCGGCCTGCGTTCGGATGGTCGCTTCGGGCCGTGTGGACGCCTTCGTCATCGACGAATTCACCGGGCGGAGCGCGGTGGCGAAGGCGATGGCCGGGGACGAGATCCGTGTCGCCTCCTTGCCCTACGCCCGCGCCGGGCACCACCTGATTCTCTCCCGTTCGTTGCCGGAGGCGGCGGCGATCCTGGTCGCCTTCAACGCCGGATTGAGGAAATTGAAGGATGGCGGCGCGTTCGAGGAGATTCTGCGCCGCCATCTGTCCGCCGCGCCGTGAGGCGTTTGGCGTCGAAGGGGGCAGAACACGCCGAATGGGCGTAACGTTTGCGCCATGCGGCATTGCCAGCGCGACGCAAAGTGCTATAAACGCGCGGACTCGATCTTGGAAAAGGGGCGTGGCCCGTGGCCATCGACGCTTCCGTTCTGGTCCTGAACGGACCGAACCTGAACATGCTGGGCGTGCGCGAACCGCACATTTATGGCTCCATGACGCTTGACGACCTGGAAGGCGCGTGCCAGGAACGCGCCGAACAGCTCGGGCTGGCCATCGATTTCCGGCAGTCGAACCACGAGGGCGAACTCGTTTCCTGGATTCAGCAGGCGCGGACGGAGCATGACGGCATCGTCATCAACGCCGGCGCCTACAGCCACACCTCCGTCGCCATCATGGACGCGCTGATCCTGTCCGAGCTGCCGATCGTCGAGGTGCATCTCTCCAACATCTACAAGCGTGAGGCCATCCGCCACCATTCGCACATTTCCGCGGTGGCCAAGGGGATGATCTGCGGCTTCGGCCCTCACGGGTATCTGCTGGCGCTGGACGCCATGGCGAATATCCTCGAGCGCGACTAAGGAACACGGGAAAAACGAACACCATGGCAAGCTTCGACATCGACGGCGATCTGGTCCGCAAGCTCGCGGATCTCCTGCGTGAGACGGGCTTGAGCGAGATCGAGTTTGCCGAGGGCGAGAAGCGGATTCGCGTCACCCGCCCGACGGCCGCCCAGGCGGTGGCCGTGCACGCTCCGGTCGCCGCTCCCGCCCTCGTCACGGCCCCGGCCGCCGCCCCCGCGGGCAAGCCCGCCAGCCATCCGGGCGCGGTCACCTCGCCGATGGTCGGCACGGCCTACGCCGCGGCGGAACCGGGCGGCACGCCCTTCGTGCGCGTCGGCGACACGGTGAAGGCCGGCCAGACCGTCCTCATCATCGAGGCGATGAAGGTCATGAACCCCATCAAGGCCCCGCGGGGCGGCACGGTCGTCGAGATCCTGATCTCCGACAGCCAGCCGGTGGAGTTCGGCGAAGTCCTTATGATCATCGAGTGAGCGGGGATCATCCCTTGGCGATGTTCGAGAAGGTCCTGATCGCGAACCGCGGTGAGATTGCTCTGCGCATCCACCGCGCCTGCCGCGAAATGGGCATCCAGACCGTGGCGGTGCATTCCACCGCCGATGCCGATGCCATGCACGTCCGCCTCGCGGACGAGAGCGTGTGCATCGGCCCCGCGTCGGCCCGCGAAAGCTACCTGAACATTCCGGCGATCCTGTCGGCGGCGTCGATCACCGGGGCGGACGCGATCCATCCCGGCATCGGCTTCCTGTCGGAGAACGCCCAGTTCGCGGAGATGGTGGAGGAGCACGGCTTCACCTTCATCGGCCCGACCGCGGAGCACATCCGCATCATGGGCGACAAGGTCACCGCGAAGAAGACGGTGATGGAGCAGGGGCTGCCGGTGGTTCCCGGCTCCGACGGCCCGGTGCCGACGCTGGAGGAGGCGGAGAAGATCGGCCGCGAGACCGGCTATCCGATCCTCATCAAGGCGGCGGCGGGCGGCGGCGGCAAGGGCATGAAGGTCGCCCGCAACCCCGACCAGCTCAAGGAAGCCTACCAGCTCGCCCGTGGCGAGGCGCGCGCCGCCTTCGGCAACGACGAGGTCTACATCGAGAAGTATCTCGGCAAGCCCCGGCACATCGAGATCCAGCTTCTCGGCGACGAGCACGGCAACTGCGTGCATTTCGGCGAGCGCGACTGCTCCGTGCAGCGCCGTCACCAGAAGGTCATCGAGGAAGCCCCGTCGCCGGCTCTGAACGCCGAGCAGCGCGCCTTCATCGGCGATCTGGCGGCCAGGACGGCGGCGGCCATCGGCTACCGCGGCGTCGGCACCATGGAGTTCCTGTTCGAGGACGGGCAGTTCTACTTCATCGAGATGAACACCCGCCTGCAGGTCGAGCACACGATCACCGAGATGATCACCGGCATCGATCTGGTGCGCGAGCAGATCCGCGTGGCGACCGGCGCCCCGCTCGGCTACGGCCAGGCGGACATCCGGTTCCAGGGCCATTCGATCGAGTGCCGTGTGAACGCGGAGCATCCGGAGACCTTCATCCCGTCGCCGGGGAAGATCGACGGCTACCACGCGCCGGGCGGCCTGGGCGTGCGTGTCGACTCGGCGCTCTACGACGGCTACCGCATCCCGCCGCATTACGACAGCCTGATCGCCAAGCTGGTCGTCCACGGCACCACCCGCAACGAGTGCCTGATGCGGCTGCGCCGGACCATCGAGGAATATGTGATCGGCGGCGTCGACACCACGCTGCCCCTGCACCAGCGCATCATCGCGCAGCAGGCCTTCATCGACGGCAACTACGACATTCACTGGCTCGAGCAGCTGATGGGCATGAAGAAGTAATCGTTTGTTTGGCTGAATGAAAAAGAGCCCTTCTTCCCGATGGGGAGGACGGGCTCTTTTCGTTCGTGTGAGCGCGGGATTCTTGCGGGCAACCAAGTCTTCACGGATTGCGCGGATTTGAGCACGGATGACACGGATTTCTTTGGGCTTGCTCAGCCCTCGCTGATCGAACAGGCCCGCGCTAGGCGCGAATAGAGAAAATCCGCGAAATCCGTGTCAAAATCCGCGCAATCCGTGAAAACCCTGTTGTCCCCCGAGAATCCCGCACCCCACCGTCACGGCGCCGCGGTCAGCAGCGCGTCGCGGCGGCAGCGGTCCACCACCTTGGCGCCGCAGGGCATGAAGGACAGGTCCTTGTTCAGGCACAGCCGCACCTCGGCCACGTCGCGCTTGGCGCAGATCAGCGCCACCGACTCCGGTTCCAGCCCCGGATTGGCCTGGACGAACAGGCGTTCCACCTGGGTCGCCGGGATTGACAGATCGGACTTCGGGGCCTGCAGCGCCTCGGGGATCTTCACCTTGGCGAAGGCCTTGCGGACCTGCGCGAAATAGTCGGTGACGGGCAGGCCGCTGCAGGTGCCGTGCTTCGTCCATTGATGCACGATCAGCCCGACGCTGGGCATCACCGGCATGGTGGCGTCCACCACGGCGCGGGGGACCGTGCGGTCGCGGGTGCAGGTGGCCGGATAGCCGCCGTTGCTGTATTGCGGCCACAGGCCGTGGACGATGAAGCCGAACTTGCGCTCCACCCCGCACTGGTCGGGATCGGCGTCGCCCTGATTCTTGGCGCAGTGGGTGGGCGACCAGGACAGGCTGAGCACATAGTAATCGAAAGTGCCGGGCTCCGCCTTGCGCTGCGCCCATGACGCGCCGGTCATCGAGAGAAACGCAACCACCGATACGATGATGGCTGACAGAACCGTCTTCATGTTGGAACTCCTGCGATGAACACCTCTTTCCGTTGCATACCATGGTGGGAACCACCTGTCGCGCGGAAGTGGTGCGCTGAGATAACGTTGCGGGGGTGAGGGGGCAAACGGCTATAGTGTCCGCGATGATCGAGCTGTCCGCATCGCTGCTTCTGCGCGCCTACGCCGCCGGCATTTTCCCGATGGCGGAGAACGCCGACTCCGAGGAGCTGTACTGGTTCGATCCGGAGCGGCGCGGCGTCTTGCCGCTGGAGGGCTTCCACGTCCCGCGCAAGCTGCGCAAGACGGTGCGGCGCGGCCCGTTCGAGTTGCGCTTCGACACGGCCTTCCGCGCGGTGATCGAGGCCTGCGCCGAACCGACGCCGGACCGCCCGAAGACCTGGATCAACGGCGACATCCTGCGGCTCTACACCGAATTGCACGAGCGTGGCTGCGCCCACAGCGTGGAATGCTGGAGCGGCGGCCAACTCGTCGGCGGCCTCTACGGCGTCGCGCTGGGCGGCGCCTTCTTCGGGGAAAGCATGTTCAGCCGCGTCACCGACGCCAGCAAGGTGGCGCTGGTGCATCTGGTCGCCCGACTGCGGGCGGCGAGTTACACGCTGCTGGACGCGCAATTCGTGACGGAGCATCTGAGCCAGTTCGGCGCTATGGAGATCCCGCGCGCCGAGTACCGCCGCCGGCTGGCGGCCGCCCTGGCTGTGCCGACGGACTTCTGCGGCGTCGACCAGGAGACGGCCATCACGGGGTTGTTCGGCGCGGAGGGCTGAGGGCGTCGCTCTCGCTTCGCCTCAGTCGCCCTCGCAGGACAGAACCCAGACATCGTAGATCGGGTGCTCCATCGCCGACAGGGCGGGGCTGGAGGCGAACATCCAGCCGCTGAACACCGGTTCGGCCTGCTCGCCGGGCTTGTTCTCGATCACTTCGAGGAAGGCGGCGGTTTCCGGCGTCTCGATCGGCGGGTTCTCCTTGCAGGCGCGCAAGGTGATGCGCAGGCTGCCGAGCGCCCTGGTCTCGCCGACCGCGATGGTGAAGGTCGAGGTGCGGGCGGTGATCTTGTCCAGCCCCTGCAGCTTGGCGGCGGGGCGGCTGACCATATCCTCCGGCACCGGAGCGGCGGCGGCCGGGCTGGTCAGGCTCACGGCAGGAAGGCAGAGCAGCGCGGCCGCCAGGGCCGCGCCGCGAGCGCGTTTGCCAACGATCGGGCCGATGAGGCTTTTCGGAGTCGTCACTGGGATCGTCGTCACTGGGGATCGCTTCCGTGATGTCGAACGGCGTGGGCCGGAACCCGACAGCCTTCTATCCCGGAAGCGGCGCCCCGTCTACTCCGTGCCGGCTTTGTTGGGCCGGCTTTACTGGACCCGCTTTACTGGGTGATGCTGCCGCTGGGGCGGCTGCCGCCATAGGGGGCGTTGGTGGACGGGCCACTGGTGCCGTTCTTCTCCTCGACCTTCTGGGTGGCAGTGCCGGCCCCGGCCCCCGCGGCACCGCCGACCACCGCGCCGACCGGGCCGCCGATCACGGCGCCCGCCGCAGCCCCGCCCAGCGCGCCGCTGGCGGCCTTCTCCTCGGTGTTGACGCCGCAGGCGGCGGCGAGCAGGGCGAGGCCGAGAACCAGGAAACGGGCTTTCATCGCTGATCTCCTCTGTGATGGGTCTGGCGTGATGTGTGCCGTGATGGGTCTGGGAGAGGAAACGGCAGCGTGGCCGCGGCTGTTCCGAAGGGGGGTGGGGAAAAGTGGGTGACCCAAACGAAAAAAGGGGCCGTGAGGCCCCTTCGTTCGTCGTGTCTTGTGCGCTTCGCTTACAGCTTGGGCGGTTCGCCGCCCTCCTGGCCCGGTTTGCTCATGTTCTGCAGCGAGAAGATGACCTGACCCAGAAGCTGCTCGATGCCGGGGGTGCTCTGCGTGTATTCGACGCGGCCGTCCGGCTTGAGCATGTCCTCTTCGCCGCCAGGCTCCAGCGACAGGAACTTGCCGCCCAGCAGGCTTTCCGAGGCGATGACCGCCGCGGTGTCCTTGGGCAGCTTGATGTCCGGGTGGATCGACATGTGCACGACCGCCTGATAGCTCTTCGGGTCGAGCGTCAGTTCGGTGACCGATCCCACCTTCACGCCGCTGATCCGCACGTCCGCCCCGCTCTGCAGGCCGGAGATGCTGGTGAAATTGGCGGTGAGGGCGTAGCCGCTCACCTTGCGCAAATCGGCGCTGGTGTAGGCGAAAGCCAGAAAAAAGCCGGCCACGGCGAGGACGACCCCGCCGAGCACGGTTTCAATCACATTGCGGCGCATGAGAAATTCCTAAGGGACCGCGCGGGCGTCTCAGCCCGGAGTCCAGGGTTCGTAATCGCCGGTGGCGCGCACGCGCTGCCCGCCCGCATACTGATGCCCGGGCGGCCGGTAGGCCTGGAGCGAGCCGGACAGGTTCGGCAGATGCTCCTTCTGCCACGGCTTGTGGAAGGCGCTGTTGCCTTCCGGCAGCGGCTCCTTGGTGGTGTGGTGGAGCCAGGAATGCCATTCCGGCGGCACCTTGGAGGCATCCGGTTCCCCGGCATAGATCACCCAGCGGCGTTCCTTGACGCCGGCGATCTTGCTCGGGCAGCGGTAATAGGTATTGCCGAAGCGGTCGGTGCCGACCTTGTTGCCCCGGCGCCAGGTGACAAACCGGATGTGGATGTTCGCCATCCAGGTGATCAGGGAGATCTTCTCGCTCATCGTCGCTCGCGGTCGGTAAGCCATTCGGCCGGACGGGCTGGCCGGTTAAACGCGGGCGGCACTATGACACCCCCGGCCACGCTCGTCCACAGACTCTGCAACGTCTTTTCCCGCCTGACGGATTTGCCCTCAGGCGATGCGCCGGTCGGACAGCAGCAGGCGCAGCGCGAAACCCAGGAACAGCACCCCGGCGACGCCGTCCAGAACCGCGCGCACCCGCGCGCTGGACAGCGCGCGCCGCGCGGCACCGGCGCTGAGGGCCGCGACCCCCAGCAGGTAGAGGCCGCCGATCCCGCCGAGGATCGCGCCCAGCAGGAAGATCTGCAGCGCGACGTGGCCGAGCGCCGGTGCGACGAATTGCGGCACGAAGGCGAGATAGAACAGGATGACCTTCGGATTCAGCAGGTTGGTCAGCAACGCCTGGAGGAAGACGCGGTGCGCCGGGGCCGACTCGGGCTTGGCCGTGGCTTCCTCCGCGCGGCCGCCGCGGCCGAAGCCGCTCCGCAGGGCGCTCCACAGCGCCCGCCCTCCGATCCAGCCCAGATAGGCGCCGCCGGCGTAGCGCAGCACGTCGAACAGGGTCGGCGAGGCGGCGACCAGCGCCGAGATGCCGGCGGCGGCGAGCAGCGCGTGGATCAGGTTGCCCAGCGTGATGCCGGCGGTGGCGACCACCCCGGCGTTGCGCCCGTCCATCACGCTGCGCGACAGGACGAGCAGGGAATCCGGTCCCGGCGCCAGCGTCAGGACCAGCGCCGCGACGAGGTAGAGCTGAAGCAGGTGCGGGTCGAGCGGCAGGGACATGGGACTTTCTCCGTCAGTCGGGCCAGCGCCGGTGCAGCCAGAGCCATTCGGCCGGGCGCTCGCGAATCCATTGCTCCAACAGACCGTTCAGGCGCTCCATCAAAATGCGCACATCAGCGTTGCGGTCACCGGTGTTCGGCGGTTCCACCGGCGGCAGGACGGTGATGCGGAAGCGCGCGCCGTCCAGCCGTTCCGTCCGCGCCGGCACCAGCGGGATGCCCAGCCGCAGGGCGAGCTGCGCCGCCGCCGGGGCGGTCATGGCGTCGCGCCCGAAGAAGGGGACCGGCATGCCGTCGTTCATCTTCTGGTCGATCAGCATGCCGACATGCCCGCCCTTGGTCAGGGTGCGCAGAAGCGTGCGCGCACCCTCCGGCCCCTTCGGAATGTGCGTGCCGCCGGCGGCCCCCCGCAACTCGGTCAGCAGCCGGCCGACATAGGGGTTGTTGGGCGCGCGGTAGACCACCGCCAGTTCCATTCCCATCTTGCGGGAGCAGACGGGCTTCACCTCCCAGTTGGCGAAATGGCCGGACACCAGGATGCCGGCCCGCCCGTCGTCGCGCAGGGCGTCGATGTGCTCGCTCCCGATCACCTCGGTCCGGCCGCCGGGGCCGTACTCGCCGATGGCGTCGAGATGCGGATACTCGGCGATGACACGGCCCAGATTGTCCCACATGCCAAGGACGATCGCGTCGATCTCCGCGCGGGATTTTTCCGGGAAGGCGCGCTCCAGGTTGCGGCGGGCGGTGCGGGTGCCGCGAAGGCGCGGGCCGACGGT
This sequence comes from Azospirillum aestuarii, assembly GCF_016632405.1. Taxonomy (NCBI): domain Bacteria; kingdom Pseudomonadati; phylum Pseudomonadota; class Alphaproteobacteria; order Rhodospirillales; family Azospirillaceae; genus Azospirillum; species Azospirillum aestuarii. Next base: position 87,979 of record NZ_JAEPIV010000013.1, on the reverse strand, counting down.
CCGTCCGATCCAGCCGCCGAGCGCCGAGGCGCGGTCGAGCGGCAGGGCGCGGAACAGGCCGCAAAAGCCGTGGACGAGGACGGCCTCCAGCGGGTAGCCGACCCGGCGGGTCAGCCAGGACACCAGGGGGCCGCGCGGCTTAGCCATGGGGAACTCCAGTCGGAAGCGCGGTCAGGAGGGGGGTGAGCAGGCGGTCGAGGGCGGCGGGCTCCCGCCAGACGGCGCGCACCGGCACCGCCCGGACCAGGGCGCGCAGAGGGTCCGGCAGGCGGACGGCGTCCTTCACGGTGGTGACCGGCAGGGCGCCCAGCGCGTCGGCGCGGTCGACCAGCGCCATCACCTCTTCGGGGCGGTAGGGGTGATGGTCGGCGAAGGCGACGCGCTCGACCACGCGGGCGCCCAGCGCCTCCAGCGTGGCAAAGAACTTCTCGGGCCGCCCGATTCCGGCGAAGGCCAGGACCGTCCGACCGGCCAGGGCGCGGGCGTCCTCGGCCGGTTCCAGCCGGGCGTGCAGGACGGGCAGGGCGCCGGCCAGGCGGCGCTCCACCCCGGCGCGGTCCTCGCCCAGCACCACGACGGCCCCGGCGCGGGCCAGCCCTCGGGTCACCGGCTCGCGCAGCGGGCCGGCCGGGACGAGATGGCCGTTGCCGAAGCCCACCGCCCCGTCCACCACGATCAGCGACAGATCCTTGGCGAGGCCGGGATTCTGGAAGCCGTCGTCCATCACCAGGACGGAGGCACCTGCGGCGACCGCCGCCCGCGCCCCGGCGGCGCGGTCGCGCGCCACCCAGCAGGGACCATGGGCGGCCAGCAGCAGCGCCTCGTCGCCCACCGCGGCGGAGTCGTGGGTGCCGAGGTCGACGGCCAGCGGGCCGCGCTCCCGTCCGCCATGGCCGCGGGTGAGGAAGGCGGGGGCGACGCCGCGGGCGCGCAGGGACTCGGCCAGGGCGATGCAGATCGGCGTCTTGCCGGCCCCGCCCGCCACCAGATTGCCGACGCAGAGGACCGGGACGGCGGCCCGTTCCGGATTCCCCGACGCCATGCGCAGTTGCCCGGCCAGCCCGTAGAGCGCGCCCAGCGGGGCGAGCACCCAGCCCAGGGCCGCCCCGGCGAACCCGCCGGACCCGTACCAGAAGCCGGGAGTCCTCATGCCGCGGGCCGGACGCTGCCCACGCCCAGGACGGGGGAAAGCGCCGCCAGCGCGCGGTCCACGATCCGCCGGTTGCCCTCGGTCACCGCGGTCGCCCCGGCGGCGACGCAGGCGCGGGCGGATGCGTCGGTCAGCAGGCGGCCGACCGCGTCGGGCAGCGCCTCCGCTCCGGCCACCGGCAGGGCGCCCCCGGCGGCTTCGAGCTGGCGGGTGATCTCCGCGAAGTTCCACATGTGCGGGCCGTAGAGGACCGCGCAGCCGAGCAGGGCCGGCTCCACCGGGTTCTGGCCGCCGTGCGGCACGAAGGACCCACCCATGCACACCACCGGCGCCAACCGGTAAAAGAGCCCGACCTCGCCCATCGTGTCGGCGATGTGCACGGCATCGGTGGCGGCGGGCAGCGTGCCCTCGCCGCGGCGCGAGACCGTCAGGCCGCGTCCGCGCAAAAGCTCCGCAATGTCGGGGCCGCGATGGGCGTGGCGGGGAAGCAGCATGGTCAGCAGGCCGGGCAGGCGCGGGGCCAGTGCCTCGTGCACGGCGGCGGCCAGTTCGTCCTCGCCGGGGTGGGTGCTGGCGAGCAGCCAGACGGGGCGCCCGGCACAGGCCGCGCGCAGCGTTTCCAGCGCCGTGGGGTCGGCGGGCGGCGGCTCGGCGGAGAATTTCAGGTTGCCGACGCTGACGACGCCACGCGCGCCCAGCCGGCGCAGACGGTCGGCGTCGCCGTCCGACTGGGCCAGCGTGACCTGGAAGGTGGAAAGCAGCGGCGTGATCAGGCCCGACGCGCAGCGCCAGCGGGAGAAGGAGCGTTCCGACATGCGCGCGTTGACCAGGGCCGCCGGAATGCCCCGCGCCCGCACCGCGGCCAGCAGGTTGGGCCAGATCTCCGATTCCGTCCACAGCACCAGATCGGGTCGCCAATGGTCGAGGAAGCGGTCCACCGCGGCGGGCAAATCCACCGGCACATACTGATGAAAGGCGCGCTCCGGCAGGCGGCGGGCCATCAATTCCGCCGAGGTGACCGTGCCAGTGGTCATCAGGACCGTCAGGTCCGGCGTCTCGTCGAGCAGCCGGTCGATGAGGACGAGGACGGAGTTGGCCTCCCCGACGCTGGCCGCGTGAATCCAGGCGAGCCGTCCGGGCGGGCGCGGGCGCGCGGCCGTGCCGAACCGTTCCCCCCGGCGGGCGGAGTCCTCCTTGCCGGCGGCCAGCCGCCGCTCGAGATACAGACGAACCGCCGGCCCGGCGAGGGTCGTCAGGCCGCGGTAAAGTGATTGAAGCATGCGGGTCGAAACGCCATCCGACAAAACCAACGCGGCCCGGTTTCCCGGCCGCGGTCCCCTCCACGTTAGCACGGAGGGCGGTGGCAGAGGTAAGGCTTTGCGCTAACACTCAGCGGAAGGCTGATGGCCGTATGGGTGCGGCGCGCATACCAGGGTATGACGAATTTGAGACCCATTATGATAATTTTGAAGCAATCCGCTGCTATCCTGATGACGTAGAAACGTTGGCAGCTTCGAAGAAGGCGGGCAATGCGCCGGCCTTCAACATTTCAGGGTGATAATATCATGGCGGGCGTACAGGAACGTGGCGGCCAGGAAAACCGGCTCCGGGCCTTCAACATCACCGAAGCGGACATCGCGCGTCTGCGCGCCAACCGGGATTTCGCGCAGCACCGCCTGCCCGTTCTGCTGGAGCAATGGCACGGCGCTTTCGCGGCGTGGCCGGAAATCCGCGACGCCCTCACCTTGCCGGACGTGCACGCCGCGCGCGTGTCCCACTGGACCCGTGTGGTCTCGGGCGATCTCGGTCCGGGCTTCCTGGAGTCCGCCCATCGGCTGGCCAAGGCCTTCTACGACCACGGCGTGCCGGGCTACGCGGTCGCCATCTGCCATCACACGGTGTCCAGCGGCATCGTCCGCGAACTGGGTCTGGACGCGGCGGAGGGGCGCCGGTCGCTGTTCGGATCGCGAAAGGCGGCGGAGCGGGCGGCTCTGCGCGACACGCTGGGCCGCGTCACCTGGCTCGACCTCGAGGTGCTGCTGGAGACCTACGCGGCGGCCGAGCAGGAAAGCAAGCGCGCCATTCTGAACCAACTCGCCGACAGCCTGGAAAGCAGCGTCCGCGGCATCGCCGACAACACGGTGGCCGCGTCGGACGAGATGAAGGGCAACGCCCAGCGCATGGCGCAGATCGCCGCCGCCGCCAACCGCCAGTCGCTCGCCGTCGCCGTCGCCGCCGAGCAGGCGTCCGCCAACGTGCAGACGGTCGCCGCCGCGTCCGAGCAACTCACCAGCTCCATCGGCGAAATCAGCCGGCAGGTCGCCCAGTCCTCGCAGATCGCCCGCGGCGCGGTGGCCGAGGCGGAGCGGACCAACGCCACGGTGAACGGGCTGGTCGACGCCGCGCAGAAGATCGGCGCGGTGCTTCAGCTCATCAACAGCATCGCCGGTCAGACCAACCTGCTGGCGCTGAACGCCACGATCGAGGCGGCCCGCGCCGGCGAGGCCGGCAAAGGCTTCGCCGTGGTGGCGCAGGAGGTCAAGAATCTCGCCAACCAGACGGCCAAGGCGACCGAGGACATCTCCGCCCAGATCACCGGCATCCAGGAGGTGGCGCGCGGCTCCGCCGAGGCGCTGAACGGCATCGGCGCCACCATCGGCAGCATCAACGACATCGTCATCACGGTCGCCGCGGCGGTGGAGCAGCAGACCAGCGCCACCCAGGAGATCGTCCGCAACGTCCAGGAGGCCGCCCGCGGAACCCGCAGCGTGACCGACACCATCGGGGCGGTGACCAGGGGGGCGTCGGAGACCGGCAGCCTTGCCGAGGAGGTGTTGGGGAGCGCCGGCAACCTGCACCGCGAGTCCGACCGCCTGCGTGAGAGCGTGGACCTGTTCATGCAGCGCATCCGCGCCGCGTGATCGCAGGGGGGACGGGCCTGCAGCGCGCCGGCCCGGCTTCCCTCCCCGTTCAGGCGAAGGGCCGGAGGTTCGCCAGGAACTGCTCGGCGGAGCGCCGCCAGGAGAAGTTCAGGGCATGGTCCCGGCAGTGTTCCGGCGGGATGGCCAGGGCGCGTTCGACCGCCCCCTTGAGATCCTCGTCCAGGCAGCCGACACCGGAGCCGTCGACCACGTCCAGGGGGCCGGGCACCGGGTAGGCGGCCACCGGCACGCCCGAGGCCAGCGCCTCCAGCAGCACCAGACCGAAGGTGTCGGTGCGCGACGGGAAGACGAAGACGTCCGCCGCCGCGTAATGCTGGGCCAGTTCCTCGCCATGGCGGGCACCGGCCCAATGGACCTCCGGATACCTGTGCTGAAGGTCGGCGCGGGCCGGGCCGTCGCCGACAACCACCTTGCTGCCCGGCAGGTCGAGCCTGAGGAAATCCTCCAGGTTCTTTTCCACCGCCACGCGCCCGACATAGAGGGCGATGGGGCGGGGCAGCGCCAGGAAGCTCTTGGTGCGGGGGCGGAACAGCTCGGTGTCCACGCCGCGGGTCCAGCGCCGGATGTTGGTGAAGCCGCGGGCGGCGAGGTCGCTCTCGATGGATGGCGTCGCCACCATCACCGCCGAGGACGGCTTGTGGAAACGGCGCACCACCGCGTAGCTGAGCGCCAGCGGCACCGGCGCCCGGTCACGCACATACTCGGGAAAGCGGGTATGGTAGGCGGTGGTGAAGGGCCGGCCGCGGCCGAGGCAGTAGCGCCGGGCGGCGAAACCCAGCGGCCCCTCGGTGGCGATGTGGATGCAGTCGGGGCGCAGCGCGTCGATCATCGCGTGCAGCCGCCGCCCCGCGCCCAGCGCCAGCCGGATTTCCGGATAGGTGGGCATGGGCACGGTGCGGAAACGGTCGGGGCCGATCACCTCCACCCTGTGGCCCATGGCCTCCAGCTCCGCGCGGACGGTGCCGATGGTGCGCACCACGCCGTTGACCTGGGGCAGCCAGGCGTCGGAGACGATCAGGATGTTCACGCCGCCGCCTTCTCCTTCACATTCTCCGGCTTCTCCTTGGCCGGGATGCGGGCGGGCAGCGTCGTTGCGGCGCGCCGGCGGATGTCCGCCGCCCAATCGATGATCTCCAGCCGGCCGCAGGGATGCTCGACCAAGGCGGTGCAGGACTCGACCCAGTCGCCGTCGTTGCAATAGAGGATTCCTTCCATGTCGCGGATTTCCGCGGTGTGGATATGACCGCAGACGACCCCGTCCACCTTGCGGCGCCGGGCCTCGTCGCCGAGAGCGGTCTCGTAGTTGCCGATGAACTCCACCGCGGTCTTCGCCTTGTGCTTCAGGAAGGCGGACAGCGACCAGTAGGGGAAGCCCAGCTTGCGCCGGACCCAGTTGAACAGCGTGTTGGCCTGGAGCAGGACCACGTAGGCGTTGTCGCCGATGAAGGCCAGCCAGCGGGCGTATTTCACCACCACGTCGAAGCGGTCGCCGTGGGTGACCAGGAGTTGCCGCCCGTCGGCGGTGACGTGGATCATCTCCTCCACCACCTGGACGCCGCCGAACTGCAAGCCGGCGTAGTCGCGGGCGGCCTCGTCGTGGTTGCCGGGAATGTAATAGACCTGCACGCCCTTGCGCGCCCGGCGCAGGATCTTCTGCACCACGTCGTTGTGCGCTTGCGGCCAGTACCACGTCTTGCGCAGACGCCAGCCGTCCACGATGTCGCCGACGAGATAGAGGTGGTCGGACTCGTTGTGCTTCAGGAAATCGAGAAGATACTCCGCCTTGCATCCCCGCGTGCCCAGATGGACGTCGGAGATCCAGATGCTGCGGTATTGCTTGACGTCGCGTGATGCGCTCATGCCCCGCTCCATCGCCATGCCGGCAAGGGTTCGTTGAAACGTCTTCCGTATATCCGCGGGGCATTCTCTTGACAATGATTTCGGCCGCCCGCATCTGTTGGGGGTGATGATTTTGATGAGACTTCTTGATAGTGAAACAAAGGCGATAAATGACTTTATTAAAACTGAAACAGGATGGTCACATTGGGGGTGGCGTGACGGATAGGGGCGAATCGGTGCCTGAAACATCCGGGCCGGCCGCGGCGACCCGGCGGCGACTTCTGGTGATCCACAACCCGGTGGCCGGCGCCCGGCGGGCGCGCCGCCTGGGCGCGGTGCTGGAACTGCTGGAGCGGCGCCATGGGGCCGCGGTGACGCTTCGGGCCACCGGCGGGCGCGGCGACGCCGAGGCGATGGCCCGCGCGGTGGCGCCCGGCGCCTTCGACGCGGTGGTCGCCGCGGGTGGCGACGGCACCATCAACGAGGTGGTCAACGGGCTGGGAACGCGCGGCGGTGGAGGTGCGGCGATTCCCTTGGGCATCGTGCCGCTGGGAACCGCCAACGTGCTGGCCCATGAACTGGACCTGCCCCTGGATGCGGAGGGCGTGGCGCGGGTGCTGGCGGAGGGGCGGGCGACGCCCGTGCATCTGGGTGTGGCGAATGGCCGCGCCTTCGCCATGATGGCCGGCGCCGGCCTGGACGCCCGCGTCGTGGAGGGGGTGGACACGCGGCTGAAGCGGCTGATCGGCAAGGGCGCCTATGCGGTGGAAACGCTGGCCCGGATCGCCGCGGGCGGCGGCGGCCCCTACCGGGTGGCGGTTGACGGTGCGGAGCCGATGGAGGTCGCCTCCGTCATCGTCGCCAAGGGGCATTTCTATGGGGGGCGCTTCGTCTGCGCGCCCGACGCCCGGCTGACCGACCCGCGGCTGCACGTCTGCCTGTTCCCGCGGGCGGGGCGGGGGAACGCCCTGCGCTACCTGTGGGGCGTCACCGCCGGGCGGTTGCCGCGTTTTCCCGATTACCGCATCCTGCCGGCCCGGCGGGTGATCATCGATGGGCCGGTGGGGGAACCCGTGCAGGGCGACGGCGACGTGATCGCCCGTCTCCCGGTGGAGATCGCGCTGGCGCCCTGGATCTTGCCGGTGCTGACGCGCTGATTACTGTTTTAAGAGTCCGTTAACGGGTCTCTTGAGAAAATTACTTTGGGAACATTCAATAATTACTTCGGTCTCTAAGGATTAAGGCCCCGCGGCTCAGGCGGGACCGCAAGGGGGAAGCCATGTCCACGTCGATCAACGCCCTGTTCTCGGCCACCACGGCCAGCGCCACCGCGACCACCACCAAATGGAAGCCCGCCGGGGGGGCCGCCGAGGCGGAGGGAACCTGGAAGGCGGCCTCCGACGCCGGGTCCTCCGCGGGTGCCGCGGCCCTGGCCGCCTTGAAGGGCGAGGACAGCGTGGAACTCAGCGGCTTGGCGAAGTCGCTGACCGGCGTGGCGGGAAAGGTCTTCGCATCCATCGGCTCCAAGGGCCGCGCTATGCTGGAGGACTTCGTCAAGACCGGCAAGATGACCGAGAAGGATGTGGCGCTGGGGCTGCGCCAAATGGCGACCAACGCCGTGAAGGACCGCTTCATCAAGGAGCGGCCCCAGGATGAGGAGGACAAGGAATGGGCGGAGAAGGTCGGGGCGGCTGAAAAGGCCTTCAAGACCAAGACGGAACGCATGGGCAAGGCCATGTCGGCCCTGAACGAGGCGCGGACCGCCGCTTACGACGCCTTCGGGAAGGATGAGGACACCGAGGCGTTCCAGGCGGCGATGGCTCCGGCCAATGCCCTCTTCCGCGCGGAGACGGCGGACATCGACCGCGAGATGATGGAAACCGTCGGTGGCGACCCGAACAAGATCAAGGGCAATGCCTTCAGGTATTTCGCGACGAAGGGAGAGGAGGCGTTCGAAAAATTGGATTTCGGCGCGGAAGCGGAGGGCAGCGAGGGTGGGCTGCTATCGCCGGACAATGAGAAGGGAAAGGCCGCCGCCAAGCTTATGTATGACCTGGGCTTCGAGGGGAAGCTTTACGCGAATGGTCTCGCGCAGTACGCCGCGGACGTGAACATTCCCGGCATCGGGCGTGGTGAAGTCGACAAGAGCTTCCCAGGGGGCAAAGGCTACGAGCCCTCCGCCAAGGAGGAGGCCGAGGCCGCCGGCCTGCCGCCGCCGCCCACCACGGTGCTGACCACCACCCAGACCCCGGGGCTCCAGGGCTTTGCGAAGGTCATCCAGGACGCCCGTGACTCGCTGGACGCCACCTACACGGCCATGGCGAAGGAAGGCAAGGGGGTGAACTACTCCGACCCGACCGGAAAGGACGTGGACCGGCTGTTCGGCGGCTTCGACCGGCGCAGCCTCCATGCCATCGCCAGCAACAAGGACGGGACCTTCTCCAAGAACGAGCAGGAGGCGGCGCAATCCATCATGGCCCGTCAGCAGAAGGAGGCGATGGACGCCGCCGACCCCCTCGGCACCGACAAGGCCGCCGCCTACCGCGCCGGGGTGAAGTTCCTCGACGAGGCCAGCAAGGAGGAGAAGGAGTCGGTCAACTGGTCCGTCCAGCGGGCGGCGCTCCAGTACAGCTACGAGAAAACGACGAAGGAAACCGGCGCGCCGATGGAGCGGCTGGGCTACGGCAGCGCCTTGGCCTCTGTCCTGAAGGACGCGCTGGAGGCCCAGGACGCGCAGACCGCCGACGTGATGAAGAGCATCGGTGGAAAGACGATGGGCGGGGATGGCACGGGCTACGTGTCCGACCTGAAGAGCCTGTCGCTGTTCCGGGACTTCCTGCCCAACCTGTCGGTGCGCGGTGCCGGGGGGGCGATGAGCGTGACGGTCTGATGCCCTGTCCTGGCGACGGACCCGCCGGTTCAGGTGAGGAGCGAGGCGCCGAAAGGCGCCTCACCTGTTGCGGTCACAGGCCGGCTACGGTCAGCCCGTCGATGCGGATGGTCGGAGCGTCCATGCCGAAGCGCAGTTCCAGGTCGCTGGCCGGCTCCAGGTTCAGGAACATCTCCTTGAGATTGCCGGCGATGGTCAGTTCGGTGACCGGGTAGGCGATCTGGCCGTTCTCGATCCAATAGCCGGCGGCACCCCGGCTGTAGTCGCCGGTCACCCCGTTGACGCCGGTGCCCATCAGCTCCGTCACGTAGAAGCCGTTGGGGATCTCGGCGAGCAGCTCGTCGCGGCTCTTGGCCCCCGGCGCCATGTAGACGTTGGCTGGGGCCGGACCCGGCGGGCCGGAGGTGCCGCGGGCGGCGTGGCCGGTCGTCGACAGGCCGAGCTGGCGGGCCGAGCGCAGGTCGAGCAGCCAGGTGGTCAGGTGCCCGTCCTCGATCAGGTTGCGGCGGGTGGTGGCGATGCCCTCCGCGTCGAAGGGGCGGGAGCGCAGGCCGCGCTTCACATGCGGGTCGTCGACGATGGTGATGCCGGCGGCGAAGATGCGCTGGCCCATCTTGTCCTTGAGGAAGCTGGTGCCGCGCGCGATGCTCGGCCCGCTGATCGAGCCGGTCAGATGGCCCAGCAGCCCGCGGGAGACGCGCGGGTCGAACACCACCGGCACCTTGCAGCTCTTGACCCGGCGCGGGTTCAGGCGGCGGATGGCCCGCTCGCCGGCCTCGCGCCCGATCGACGCCGGATCGCGCAGGTCGGAGCCATAGACCTTGCTGTCATAATCGTAGTCGCGCTCCATCCCCGTGCCGGTCCCGGCCAGCACCGAGGCCGAGAGGGACTGCCGCGACACGCCATAGCGGCCGGTGAAGCCGTTGGACGCGGCGATGGCGATGGTGGAGCGGCTCCACCCCGCGTCGGCGCCCTCGGAATTGGTGACGCCTTCGACCGCCAGCGCGGCCTCCTCGGCGATGCGGGCGCGTTCGATCAGCAGCTCCGCCGACGGCTCCGACGGGTCGCACACATCGAGGTCGGGGAGGGTGGTGTAGATCTGCTCCGGGTCGGCGAGGCCGCAGAAGGGGTCCTCCGGCACCACGCGGGCCATGGCGACGGCGCGCTCCACCAACTCGTCCAGCGCCTTGGCGCTGCGGTCGGTGGAAGAGACGATGGCCTGCCGCTTGCCGATGAAGACGCGCAGGCCCAGATCGCCCGACTCGGACCGCTCCAGCTTCTCCGTCTTGCCGAAACGCTGGCTCAGCGACAGGGAGGCGCTGTCGAACAGCACGGCGTCGGCGGCATCGGCCCCGGCACCCTTCGCCTTGCGGATCAAATCGTCCAGCAGGGTCAGCACGTCAGGTTGCGAGGTGGTCGAAACGGGCATTACGGTCTCCGCTAGGTCTCCGGCTTGTCTAGCAAATGGGAGCCCGGAGAAGAAGAGGAAGGGGCATATCGCCTCAGGTCGGGCACGGTCCGGGTGCAAACGCGGCGGCGCGCGGGGGCTTGGTGCCCACCCGCGCGCCGCTTGTCAGGTCTTGCTTTAGGGTCAGGCCAGCCGGTTCTGCAGGGTGCTGCGGCCGGCGGTCGGCAGCTTCAGGGCGAAGGCGCCGTCGCCCAGCAGGGCCTGCACGCCGAGCAGCACCGTCCAGAACACCGGGAACTCCCAGCCGCCGCCCTGGGCCGAGAAGACCCAGCCGTTGCCGGTGTGCTGGAGCGTCGCGCCGATCATGATCGGCAGCAGGGCCAGCGAAATCCAGCGGGTGAAGACACCGGCCACCAGCAGCAGGCCGCCGCCGATCTCGCCGAGGATCACCAGATAGGCGAAGAGGCCGGGATAGCCGAGGCTCTCGAAGTAGCCGACCGTGCCGGCGATGCCGAAGGTGAAGACCTTCAGGATCAGTCCATGGGCGATGAACAGAAGGCCCAGGCTGACGCGCAGCAGGAAGGCGGCGTAGGGGGCGGTGCGGTTGTCGATGGCGGCGTTCATGGCTTGGTTTCCTTGTCTCAGCGTGGTGCCCCGCGCCGGGGCCGTTGTCGTCTGAGGCCAAGAATAGCGATATCCTCGGTTGGGATAATCCGCTTATTCATGCACTGATTGTTGCTTGATTGAGAACAAAACCTCACGCCCGGAAGGCGTTTGCCGGATCGTAGCGGGAGGGCAGGGTGAACAGGTCGGCGGTGGTCCCGGCGCCGTGAAGGCGGGCCTTGGACGGGCTGTCATAGACCACCAGAAGGGCGGGCGGAGCGCCGTCGCGGCGGACGCAGGCGATGCCCTCCGCGTGGTCGTCGCCCTTGCCGTACGGGAGGTTCAGCAGAGGAACCAGCCGGTCGCGCGGGATGACCGTCTCCTGGGTGACGGACAGGGCGTCGGTCCAGCGCCATACGGCGACGGGACCGTCCAGATCCATGGTCGGCCCGGCCAGGATGACCAGATCCTCCCCGTCGAAGGTCAGTTCGCGGATGCCCAGCCCGTCCAGATCGACGAAATGCTTGCGGTACTTCTCGCCGTTCGGCCCGACGGGGCGCAGCCGCAGGCGCTCCCCGTAATCCGGGTGATCCTCCACCGCCAATTCCAGGATGCAGGCCCAGCCGCGCAGCACCGGGCCGCGCAGCCCCAGCCAGACCCGGTCGCCATGGGCGGCCAGCCCCTCCACGTCGAAGCCGTTCTCCTTGGCGGGCACGGCGACGAAGCGGGCCAGATGCTCGTCCTCCGCCAGCGCTTTGGTCAGCGCGTTGCCGCCCTTGCGGAACTTCAGGCAACCGGCCGTCCGTTTCCCGTCGCGGCGGACCGGGGTGAGGCGCCCGTCCGCCTCGGTGATCAGCGGGATGCGGCCCAGCAGGAAGCGGTTGGGGTCGCAGCGCACCTCGGTCAGCCGCTCCAGCGCCTTCTCGGCGCTGTTCTCCTCGCGATCCGGCTTCTTGCGGGCCAGCGCGTGCGAGCCGGTGACCCACAGCCAGCGGTCGGCGATGGCCATGCCCTCGATGTCCACCTCGTCCTTGCCCGGTTCGGTCTCCGGCAGGGCAAGGAAGTCCGCCAAGAAAAAGACGGCGTCCTGTCGGTAGACGGTGCCGCCCTCCTCGGCCGCCAAATGGACGACCTGAGCGCCCTCGTCCGACGCTACGAACAGGTTGCTTCCCGCCCGCTCGGCCACCGACAGGTCCCCGGCGGTTTCGCCGCCGTCGCTGAAGATCAGGCGGACGGTGGCGATGGGGCTGGCGATGGGATGGGCGGCGTCGCTGGGCATGGCGGGACTCCTTGGCGAAAGCGGACCGTCCCTTAACGCCTCACTTCCAGATCGGGGTCCCGCTGCCCGGAAGACCGTAGGACGCCCATTTGCGCGACACCTCGTCGACCACGCCCTGGTCCATGCGGATCTTCTGGCCCCATTCGCGCTTGGTCTCCGGCGGCCACTTGTTGGTGGCGTCCAGCCCGACCTTGCCGCCCAGGCCCGACTCGGGGCTGGCGAAGTCCAGATAGTCGATGGGGGTGCCCTCGATCACGGTGATGTCGCGGGCCGGGTCCATGCGGGTGCTCATCGCCCACATCACGTCCTTCCAGTTCCGCGCGTCGATGTCGTCGTCCACGACGATCACCCATTTCGTGTACATGAACTGGCGCAGGAAGGACCACACGCCCATCATCACGCGCTTGGCGTGGCCGGGATAGGCCTTCTTCATGCTGACCACCGCGATCCGGTAGGAGCAGCCTTCCGGCGGCAGCCAGAAATCCACGATCTCCGGGAATTGCTGGGTCAGCAGGGGGATGAAGACCTCGTTCAGCGCCTCGCCCAGCACCGACGGTTCGTCGGGCGGCCGGCCGGTGAAGGTGGAGAGGTAGATGGGGTTGCGCCGCATGGTCATCGCCGTGATGGTGAAGACCGGGAAGGGCTCGACCGAGTTGTAATAGCCGGTGTGGTCGCCGTAGGGGCCCTCGTCGGCGTATTCGTCCAGGCTGACATGGCCTTCCAGGATGATCTCGGCCTGGGCGGGCACCTTCAGCGGTACGGTCTTGCAGTCCACCAGTTCGACCTTCTTGCCGCGCAGCAGGCCTGCGAACTGGTATTCCGACAGCGTGTCCGGCACCGGCGTGACGGCGGCCAGGATGGTGCCGGGATCGGCGCCCAGGACCACCGCGCAGGGCAGCGGCTCGCGCTTGCCGCTGGCGGCCCAGCGATGATGATGCTGCGCGCCGCCGCGGTGCTTCAGCCAGCGCATGATCGTCTTGTTCTTCCCCAGCACCTGCATCCGGTAGATGCCGAGGTTGAAGTCGTCCTCGCGCTTGGCCGTGGGCCCCTTGGTGACGACCAGCGGCCAGGTGATCAGCGGCGCCGGCTCGCCCGGCCAGCAGCTCTGCACCGGCAGGCGGCCGAGGTCGATCTGGTCGCCGGTCAGCACGACCTCCTGGCAGGGAGCGGAGCCGACCGTCTTCGGCTTCATCGACAGCACGGTCTTGGCGAGCGGGATCAACTCCATCGCCTCTCGGAATCCGCCCGGCGGCTCCGGCTGCTTCAGGAAGGCCAGCGTCTCGCCGACGCCGCGCAACTCGTGCGGTTCGCGGTCCATGCCCCAGGCGACGCGCTCCACCGTGCCGAACAGGTTGACCAGCACCGGCATCTCCGAGCGGGTGCCGTCGGCCTTGATGACGTTCTCGAACAGCACCGCCGGGCCGCCTTCGGCGAGCAGGCGGGTCTGGATCTCGGTCATCTCCAGCGCCGTGGACACCGGCTCCCGGACCACCACCAGCCGCCCGGCCTTCTCCAGCCGGTCGATGAAGTCGCGCAACGAGGTGTAGGGCATGGTCGAAGGTCCGTTCGGATGCGATGGGGTCGGATCAAGAGAGGGCGCTTAGCATCGGCCTGGACGGCGCCGCGTCAAGGGGGGAGGTGCCGCCTCACGCGGGTTCCTTCACGCTGCGCAGGGCGCGGCGGACGATGCGGCGGGTGGCGTCCGGATCGGGACTGTCCGTTTCCCAGCGGGCGCAGAGGGCCTGCACCCAGCCGGGCTGGCTCTTCGCCGCGTCGTTCAGCCAATTGGCGACCGAATCCTGGACGTAGCGCGCGCCGTCCGCCCGCAGCGGGTCGAGCACCGGCAACCCGCGCGCCGGATCGGTCTTCAACATGCCGATGTGGCCGCACCAGACGCCGCGGGGGCGCGTGGCCTCGCTGGCGAAGCGGCGCAACCGTTCGGACGGCTCGGAGGTCCAGGGCGTGAGCAGAGCCAGCGCGTCGTCGATGGCGGTGGCGATGTGGGGGCGCAGGGCCAGCCACGCCCATTCGCGCACGCCGAAATGCGCGTCGTCGGCCAGCGGGCGGACGCGCTCCAGCCGCTCCGCCAGAGTCAGGCCGGGGGCCGCCGCCAGCGCGTAGCAGGCCCAGCCGCGCACCGTGTCGGACGGGTGTGCGGCCAGCCGCTCCACGGCCCCCAGGCCAAGGCGCTCGAAGGCCGCGCTCCCCGCCGTCGCCATGCGCCGGGTCACGCCGTCCTTCGGGTCGAAGGAAACGGCGTCCGCGGCCTCCGGAACCGCGGCGGCCAGCAGGGCGGCGAAGTCGATGGCGAGCGATTCGGCCAGCGTGGCGGTCTCGCGCCGGCCGGCGTTCAGGTCGGCCAGCACCTCCGGCGGGATGTCGGCCATCCGGGTGGCGCCCTTGCGCGGGGCGGTCGTGGGCATGACTCAAGCCTCCGGCAGCAGGCGCCAGATCACCGTTTCGCGCATTTCGCGGTCTTCCAACTCCAGGGAGGTCGGGACGCTGTACTGCGCGACCCGTTCAATTCCGCTGAGCGGGACATAGGCGCGGCCCGGATCGCCCAGCAGGACCAGCGTGCCGGTTGCGGCGATTGCGCGCAGCCAGGCGGTCACCCGGTCGGCCATCGGCTTCTCGTAGCAGACGTCGCCCGCCAGAACGACGTCGATGCCGGGCAGGGGGCGGTCCACCAGATCGGCGCTGACCGCCTTCACATCGACTCCGTTGGATTCGGCGTTCAGGGCGATGGCGGACAGGGCGAAGCGGTCGATGTCGCAGGATTGCACGCGCGCCGCCCCGGCCATCATCGCGGCGATGCCGACCAGCCCGGTGCCGGCGGCGAAATCCAGCACCGACTTGCCCGCCACCAGTTCCGGCCGGTCGAGGACGAGCCGCGCCACCGCCTGACCGCCCGGCCAAGCAAAGGCCCAATAGGGCGGCGGTACATTGGACTCTTTCAAAGAATCCTCCGTAGCTTCCCACAGCGGCGTGATTTCCGTCGCCAGATGCAGGGCGATTTCGGGCAGCAAAGGAGTCCGCGTTACGACCGTGTTGGAGCGGATGAAGTCGATTTGAGAAAAGTTGTTCATAACGGGACTCTCACCGGAGCTGCGCGGGCGTGGATGATCTATCCACAACCGGTTTTGGTTACATAATTCAAACGGAGTAGACACACCTGCTGTCCCGTGTTACCCGTTCGAAAGGAGAAAAACAAAGGTCATGGGGTCGATATGCGGTCGAAAGGGATTGCACTCTGCGCTTCGTTCGCGGCGTTCATCGCTCTCAGCCCGTTTGTCATATCCAAAGCCCAGGCCCAGGACGGGGATTGCGTCCGCACAGTGCGCTCCATATCGGATTTCGACATCCGGGGCGATGCCTGGACGTGGTGGAACACCGCCGCCAACCAACAATATGAGCGCGACCAGCGTCCGACTCTCGGCTCCGTCCTCGTCTTCAAGCGGTCGCAGCGGCTGGGCCGCGGCCACGTCTCCCTGGTCAGCCACATCGTCGACCGCCGCACCATCGAGGTCGATCACTCCTGGCTCGACGGCCGTGGCCTGCGCCGCAACATGCGCGTGGTCGATGTGTCGCCGCGCAACGACTGGTCGGCCGTCCGCGTCTGGCACGAGCCGTCGGACCAGCTCGGCCTGCGCGTCTACACCACCTACGGCTTCATCCTGCCGGACGGCGAGGAAGCGGAAATCCGTCAGGCCGACTCCCGAGGTGCCGGCATCGGCAGCACCTTCGCCGTCGCCCCGCAGGGCCGCTCCGCGCCCAAGCCCGCCGCCGGGCCGCGCCTGATGGAAGCCTCCTTGAAAGGCCACGCCGTCGCCGTTCCGGGCCGCAAGCCGCAGGTGCTGACCGCATCCCTCACCCTCTCCGGCAAGGGCGCCGCCGCGAAGGCGGTTCTTCCGCTCCAGACCGCCGCCGTGCTGCCGGCCCGCAAGCCGACCCTGCCGGCCGCGCAAAAGGGCGTCGAGATGGTGGCCTCCACCGAGGGCATCCGCGCGGTCCTGCCGCCGCGCAAGCCGGGCTCCGCCGACAGCACCGTCGCCGAGCTGACGCGCTGAAATCTCCCTCCGCCTAGATCTTCCCGGCCAGGAAGGCCGCCAGAACCAGCCAGCCGAACCAGCGGTTCGACTTGAATTTCTTCAGGCAGTCCGTCTGATCGTCGGGGTTCCAGGTCGCGACCTGCCAGGACAATTGCAGCGCGGCCAGCGAGAGCAGCGGCAGGAACAGCCCGCCCAGCCCGGCCAGACGCCCGGCGATGCCGATCCCCACGAAGGTCAGCGTGTAGAAGCCGTAGATCCAGATCTTGCTCTGGTCGCCCAGCCGCAGAGCGGTGGACTTCACGCCGATTCGCGCGTCGTCCTCCTTGTCCTGGTGGGCGTAGATGGTGTCGTAGCCCAGCGTCCAGACGATCCCCGCGGCGTAGAGGGCCAGCGCCGGCCACTCCAGATCGCCGCGCACCGCGGTCCAGCCCATCAGGGCGCCCCAGTTGAAGGTCAGCCCCAGGAAGGCCTGCGGCCACCAGGTGATGCGCTTCATCAGCGGGTAGGTGAAGACCAGCGCCAGCGACAGCACGCCAAGCCCGATGGTGAGCGGGTTGAATTGCACCAGCACCGCCAGCCCGATCAGGAGCTGGACGGCGAGGAAGGCCAGCGCCTGTTTCACCGACACCTGCCCGGAGGGGATCGGGCGGGTCCGCGTGCGCTCCACCATGGCGTCGAAGTCGCGGTCGAGGATGTCGTTGACCGTGCAGCCGGCCCCGCGCATCACCACCGCGCCGACCGCGAACAAGGCCATCAGCCAGAGGTCGGGCAGCGGTCCCGGTCCGGCCAGCGCGATGCTCCACCAGCCGGGAAACAGCAGCAGCCATGTGCCGATGGGACGGTCCAGCCGCGCCAGCCGCAGATAGGGACGAGTTGCCGCCGGGGCGAAGCGGTCGATCCAGTCGCCGCGCCGGATGTCGGTGAAGTCGCCGGGAGCGGGGGAGGCGGGGCTGGTCATGGCGGACTCGGGGATGGGGAGTGGAAGAAGCCGGGGGGCAAGGTAGCGGCGGGGGTGGGTCCTCGCAAGGCTGGGCCGTTTCCGCCCCGGACCGATATCGCTATAGTCGGCGCCGCACACCGGAGACCTTTGCGCCATGTCAGACCAACCGAAGACCCGCCTCTATGTGGACAGCCCCCTCGGCGAGGGGCAGGCGGTGGGGCTCGATCACGAGCGGGCGCATTTCCTGCGCCATGTCCTGCGGCTCGACAAGGGCGATGTCGTGGCCGTCTTCAACGGGCAGGACGGCGAATGGCTGGCCGCCATCGACGGCTTCGGCAAGGGCTGGTGCTCGCTCACCGTGACGGCACAGCGGCGTCTTCAGGCGGCCGGGCCCGACCTCTGGCTGCTGTTCGCCCCGATCAAGCGCGGGCGCATCGACTTCGTGGCGGAGAAGGCCAGCGAACTGGGCGTGTCGCGCCTGTGGCCGGTCTTCACCCGCCGCACCGACCCCAACCGCGTCAACACCGACCGCCTGCGCGCCAACGCCATCGAGGCCGCCGAACAGTCGGAGCGGCTGACCGTGCCGGAGATGGCCGACCCGCTGCCGCTGGACAAGGCGCTGGCCGGCTGGCCTGCGGAGCGTACACTGTACCTGTGCGCCGAGGCCGGGAACGTACGCCCCATCGCGGAGGCCGTCCGCGCCCGTCCGCGCGGCCCCGCCGCCTTCCTGATCGGGCCGGAGGGCGGCTTTGCGCAGTCCGAACTTGACGAAATTTGCAAACTCCCCTTTGTTGTTCCCGTCGGTCTGGGGCCCCGCATTCTCCGGGCCGACACGGCGGTGGTCGCGGCGCTCGCCTGCTGGCAGGCCCTTGCGGGGGACTGGACGGCGGACGGGGGCGACACCCGACCGCCCTTCCGCGCGCCGGCCGACCCCACCGCTGGGGAGTAAGGGCCGCTCGACGCGCCGCTGTTCCGAGGCGGGCCGTTTGACTCGTTGGCCAGTTTAGACTTTTTGAAAGCGGGAGCTTCCATGTCCGCACCTCCGCAGACGCGTGGTGAACCGATCACCGACCGCCGCCAGCTGGCGGCCTATCTGGAATCCGGCAGCAAACCGACGGACCAGTGGCGCATCGGGACCGAACACGAAAAATTCGCCTACCGCGTCTCCGACCACCGGCCGCTGCCTTACGAGGGGCCGGATGGGATCGGCGAACTGCTGACCCGCCTGCAGCGCTTCGGCTGGGACCCGGTGGAGGAGAAGGGCAACCTCATCGCCCTGACCCAGGGCATGGCGAACATCACGCTGGAGCCGGGCGGGCAGGTCGAGCTGTCCGGCGCGCCGCTGGAGACCCTGCACCAGACCTGCGCCGAGGTGCACCGCCACCTCGAGCAGGTGAAGGAGATCGGGGGCGAGCTGGGCATCGCCATGATGGGCCTCGGTTTCCAGCCGAAATGGCGGCGCGACGAGATCCCCTGGATGCCCAAGGGCCGCTACAGGATCATGGGCGACTACATGCCCAAGCGCGGCAATCTCGGCCTGGACATGATGATGCGCACCTGCACCGTGCAGGTGAACCTGGACTTCGCGTCGGAAGCCGACATGGTGAAGAAGTTCCGGGTCAGCCTGGCGCTTCAGCCCATCGCCACGGCGTTGTTCGCCAACTCGCCCTTCACCGAGGGCAAGCCGAACGGCTTCCAGAGCTTCCGCAGCCACATCTGGACCGACACCGACCCCGACCGCACCGGCGACCTGCCCTTCGTGTTCGAGGACGGCTTCGGCTTCGAGCGGTACGTGGATTACCTGCTCGACGTGCCGATGTACTTCGTCTACCGCGACGGCGCGTACATCGACGCCTCCGGCCAGTCCTTCCGTGACTTCATGCAGGGCCGCCTGCCGGCTTTGCCGGGCGAGGTCCCGCTGATCACCGACTGGGCCGACCACATGACCACCTCCTTCCCCGAGGTGCGTCTGAAGAAGTATCTGGAGATGCGCGGCGCCGACGGCGGCCCGTGGCGGCGCCTGTGCGCCCTGCCGGCCCTGTGGGTCGGGCTTCTCTACGACAGCCAGGCGCTGGACGCCGCCTGGGACCTCGTGAAGGGCTGGACGACGGAGGAGCGCGCCCATCTGCGCGCCGAGGTGCCGCGCCACGCCCTGCGCACCCCCTTCCGCGGCCGCACGGTGCGGGAGGTCGCTCTTGAGGTGCTGGAGATCGCCCGCGGCGGTCTGGCGCGGCGCGCCCGCAACGACAACTGGGGCGACGACGAGGCGCATTTCCTGAACACGCTGCTCGACATCGCCGAGTCCGGCCAGACCCCGGCCGACGAGCTTCTGGCGAAGTTCAACGGCCCCTGGGGGGGCAGCGTGGACCCGGTGTTCAAGGAGTACGCGTACTGAGTTCCGCGCCGGCGGCGGCTTGGCAAAGTGGTCGCGTTGGGCCCCCACCCTAACCCTCCCCCGCTATCGCAGGGGAGGGGACTTCCGCCGCTTCGCAGAAGGCACCCTCCCTTGCGCAGCGGGGGAGGGTCGGGGTGGGGGCTCAGTGCGAGAGGACCGAAGGGCTATCCTACCTCTTCCAGGCGATCAGCCGCCGGGCCGCCTCGGCGATGGTCTCCTCCGAACCGGCGAAGCTGAAGCGCACGAAGCGGAGGCCACGGGCCGGGTCGAAGTCGACGCCGGGGGTGCAGGCGATGCCCGTCTCCGCCAGGATGCGCTTGCAGAAGGCCTCGCTGTCGTCGGTCATCTCCGTCACGTCGGCGTAGATGTAGAAGGCGCCGTCCGCCGGAGCCAGCTTGTCGAACCCGGCCTTCGGCAGCTCCCTCAGCAGAAGCTCGCGGTTGCGGGCGTAGCGGGCGACGTGGCCGTCCAGCTCCTCGGTGCAGCTGAAGGCGGCGACCGCGGCGGCCTGCGACAGGCTGGGGGCGGAGATGAACAGGTTCTGGGCGAGGCATTCGACCGAACGGATCAGGTCGTCCGGCACGATCATCCAGCCGAGCCGCCAGCCGGTCATCGAGAAATATTTTGAGAAGCTGTTCACCACCAGCGCGCTCTCGCTGACCTCGGCGGCGGTGACGGCCTCCGGCCCGTAGGTCAGGCCGTGGTAGATCTCGTCGGAGACAAGGCGCACGCCCTTGGCGTCGCACCAGTTGGCGAGCGCGGTCAGCTCCTCGCGGCTCAGCATCGTGCCGGTCGGGTTGGCCGGGCTGGCGACGATCAGGCCCTGGATGGGCGGATCGAGCTGTTCCAGAAGCTCGATGGTCGGCTGGAAGCGGTGCTCCGGCCCGGTCGGCAGTTCCACCGGCTCGACTCCGATGGCGGTCAGCGTGTGGCGGTAGGCCGGGTAGCTGGGCGAGGCCATGGCCACCCGGTCGCCCGGATCGAAGGCCGCCAGGAAGCCGAGCTGGAAGGCCCCCGAGGAGCCGGTGGTGACCACCACGCGCCGCTCCGGCACGTCGATCCCGTAACGGTCGCGGTACCAGCCGGCGATGGCCGCCCGCAGCGCCGGAATGCCCAGCGCCCCGGTGTAGCCCAGCACGTCGGCGTCGAGCATGCGGTGGGCGGCCTCCAGCACGCCCTTCGGCGCCCCGGTCGAGGGCTGCCCGACCTCCATGTGCAGGACCTCAAGGCCGGCGGCCTCGCGCTCGGCGGCGGCGCGCATCACTTCCATGACGAAGAAGGGCGGGATGGCGCCCCGTTTGGAGACTTTGGGTGCTTTGCTCATGATTCCAGACTTTTGTGCGTCAACGCTCGGTTTCGACCAGGATGCCCAGGGCGTGGGCGCGCGGGTCGGCGGCGATCTGGCATTCCTTCCAGCCGCTCTCCATCGAGGTCTGGCAGGTGACGAAGGTGGTCCGGCCCGGCCCGTTCGTGGCGCGGCTGACCCGGATGGCGGCGCCCGGCTCCTTGTCGAGCGCGGCGGGCAGGGCGGCGGTCAGCAGGGCGGCGGGAGCGGCGGCGGGGCCGTCGTTGCCGGCGGCGCTGGCCGCCCCGGCGAACTGGGTGCGTCCGACGATGGCGTTGGTGAGCAGGGCGGGCGCGCCGAAGCCGGCGCCGTCCACCCCGCGGGCGGCCAGCAGGCCGGTGCCCGGCACCATGCGGCCGCTGCCGAAGGGCGCCCCCATGGTGAAGGAGCAGGCGACCCCGTTCTCCTCATGGTCGATCACGACGAGGCCGGCGCCGGGCGCGGAGGCGCCGCTGCCGGTGGCGCCCAGCGCCTGGGCCACGCGGGCCGCCCGCTGGTCGGACGGCAGGCCGGCGGCGGCGTTCCAGGCGGCGGTCAGCGCGGCGCCGTTGTCGGTCTCGGGAAGCTGGGCGAAATGCATCGACACGATGCCCAGCGGAATGGCCGCAGTGCCGGTCCAGCGCGGCTGGAAACCGCGGACGGTCGCCGGATCGATGGCGGCGGCCTGGGCCACCGCGCCGCCCAGCGGCCCGCCATACATCGCGGCGATGCCGCTGCGGCGCACCTGCGATAGGGTGGCGGCCAGCTCCGGCTGGCTCAGCGGCGCGCCCTCGGCCAGCGGCGCGCCGCTGGGCAGGAAGACGCGGCGCGCCTCCGGATCGGCGGCCAGGCGGGCGCCGGAGTCGGCGAGGTCGCGGGCCAGCGCCCGGCTGACCGGGGTGGAGCGGGCGAGCTGCTCCGCCAGGACCACGGTCTGCTCCCAGCGCATCGCCCCCGTTGCGGCCTGGAGCGCGTAGACGCCGCGCAGGAAGCCGGGCAGGGCGGCCCCACCGGTGCCGGCGGGTCGGGGCAGGAAGTCGAGCGTGCGGGTTTCCTTCTTCGCCGCGTCGAACACCACGCAGACGCCGCCACCGGTCATCCCGACGCGCGACGGCAGGGTGACGGCCATCGCCATCGCCATGGCGGTGGCGGCGTCACCGGCCTTGCCGCCCTGGGCGATGATGTCGCGCCCGATCTCCGCCGCGCGCGGCTCGTCCGCCGCGACGAAGCTCTGGGACGGGGCGCCCGTGCGGTATTTCGTGTTGACGCAACCGCCCACCAGCGATGCGGCTATGGCAATCGCGCCCAACCCTTGCCAGATTCGGCGGGTGGAATGGGGCGCCCGGACCGGCATCTTGACCGGCTGCCCGGTGCCCCGGTGTGCGGAGGAAGAAACGGTGCGCAAGCCCAGCAGGCTGGTTTCGGTCATCGCCATGTTTGCCGTGATGGTTCTGTCGTGGTCGCCGCCCGCGGGCGCGCAGCGGCGCCAGGAGATGCAGTTCCTGAGCGACGCCGAGACGGAACATATCATCCGCGACATGGCGCGGCCAATCTTCCAGGCCGCCGGCATCGATCCGGACGTGGTGAACATCGTCCTGGTCAACGACAACACCATGAACGCCTTCGTCGCGGGCGGGCAGAACATCTTCCTGCACACCGGCCTGCTGCTCGGGCTGGAGGACGCCGGCCAGCTGATCGGCGTGATCGCCCACGAGACCGGCCACATCGCCGGCGGCCATCTGGTCCGCGGGTCGGAGGCGATGGAGAACGCCTTCCTGTCCTCGCTGATCGGCATGGGCATCGGCATCGTCGGCGGCATCGCCGCGGGCAACGCCGGGGCCGGTGCCGCGGGTGTCATGCTGGGCCAGCATCTGGCGGAGCGCAACTTCCTGTCCTTCTCGCGCAGCCAGGAGTCCTCGGCCGACCAGGCGGGCCTGTCCTATATGGAGCAGTCCGGCATCTCGGCGGAGGGGCTGGTCACCTTCCTGGAGAAGCTGGGCGCCGCCGACGATCCGCTGCTGGTGGACCGCGACGCCGGCTACCGCCGCACCCACCCGCTGACCCGCGAGCGCATCGAGACGGTGCGCAATTTCGTGGAGCGGTCGCGCGCCGGCAAGAAGCCGGTGCCGGCGCAGTGGAACGAGGAGTTCCGCCGCATCCAGGCCAAGCTCTACGCTTATCTTGACCCCAACGGGGCGCTGCGCCGCTACAAGGCGGACGATCCGTCCTTCGTGGCGCGCTACGGCCGGGCCTACGCCTACTTCCGGCGCGGCGAGGTCCGGCAGGCCCTGCCGCTGGTCGACGGGCTGATCGCCCAGGAGCCGAGGAACGCCTTCCTCTATGAGATGAAGGGCGACCTGATGCTGCAGAACGGGCGGGCGGTGGACGCCGCCGCCCCCTACCGCAAGGCGATCGAGCTGGAGCCGGACGCCGGCAGCATCCGCGTCTCGCTGGCCCATTCGCTGATGGAGCAGAACGACGGCCGGCTGGCCGACGAGGCGCTGCGCAACCTTCAGGTGGCGTCCAAGACCCAGGCGCAGTCCGCCTTCCTGTGGCGGCTGATGGCCCAGGCCTGGAGCATGAAGGGCAACGCCGGCATGGTTGCCTACGCCACCGCCGAGGAGGCCTTCGCCCGCGGCGACAAGCCGATGGCCCGTTTCCAGGCGGAGCGGGCGGAGAAGCTGCTGCCCGCTGGTTCCCCCGGCTGGCTGCGCGCCCAGGACATCCGCGGGCAGGCGGGTGGCAAGTGAGCGTCCTCCGTTCGCGCGGCGCACAGCCGTCTTGCCTGACCCCGCCGTCCCGGTCCACAGTATCGCCCCGATTCGCGCCGTTTTGGCTCCCCACGAGAGAGTTTGTCATGACCCGCTTCCGCCCCGCCGCCCTGGCGCTCGCCGCCGCGCTGGCCCTTCCGACGGGGCTGCTGGCCCCCGCCCTCCAGGCGCAGAGCCCGATGGACGACGCGCAGCGCAAGGCCGTCGAGGAGGTGGTGCGCGACTACATCCTCAAGAATCCAGAAATCATCCTGGAGGCCGTGGACTCGCTCCAGAAGCGCCAGAAGATGGCCGAGGAGCAGAAGGCCAAGGCGGCGCTGGCCGACAACAAGGCAGCGCTGTTCCAGAACCCCGCCGATCCGGTCGCCGGCAACCCCAAGGGCGACGTGACGGTGGTCGAGTTCTTCGACTACCAGTGCGGATACTGCAAGGCCGTGCAGGCCGACACCGAGCGCCTGATCAAGGACGACGGCAAGCTGCGCTTCGTCTTCAAGGAGTTCCCGATCCTCAGCCCGGCCTCGCTGAGCGCGGCCAAGGCGGCCCTGGCGTCGCGCGGGCAGGGCAAGTATCTGGAATTCCACAACGCCCTGATGGCCCACCGCGGCCAGCTCGACGACGAGGTTATCCAGCGGCTGGCCAAGTCGGTCGGGCTCGACACCGACAAGCTGAAGAAGGACATGAACAGCCCCGAGGTGCTGAAGGTCATCGCGGCCAACCAGGCGCTGGCCGAGGAGCTGGGCATCCGCGGCACCCCGGCCTTCGTCATCGGCGACGAGCTGGTCCCCGGCGCCATCAAGCTGGACCAGATGAAGGAACTCGTCGCCGCGGCCCGCAAGGGCTGAGGCTGACACGGGAGTTGACGATGACCAAGCCGACCACCGTCGTCTTCGACATCGGCCAGGTGCTCATCGAATGGGACCCGCGGCATCTCTACCGCGAACTGTTCGACGGGTACGAGGACCTGATGGAGGACTTCCTCGACAACGTCTGCACACCCGCCTGGAACCTGGAGCAGGATCGCGGCCGCCCGTGGGACGAGGCGGTCGCCCTTCTGACCGCCGAGTTCCCCGATTGCCGCGAGCTGATCCGCGCCTATCACGAGCGGTGGGAGGAGATGGTGCCCGGCCCCGTCGCCGGAACTCCGGAGATCCTCACGGAGCTGAAGCAGCGCGGGACGCCGCTCTATTCCATCACCAACTTCTCATCGGACAAGCTGGCGCTGACCCGCCAGCGCTTCGATTTCCTGACCCTGTTCGACGGCGTGATCGTGTCCGGTGATGAGAGGCTGGTGAAGCCGGACCCGGCGATCTTCCAGCTTCTGCTGGATCGCTACGGTCTGCGGGCCGCGGACTGCTTTTTCATCGACGACAGCCCCGCCAACGTCGAGGCCGCCCGCGACCTCGGCATGACGGCGCATCGTTTCTCCGGCGCCGCCAGCCTGCGCACCGAACTGGGGGAGCTGGGGCTGCTGTAGCCCCAGCCTTCTTCACGCCGCGTCGCCTGGATAGCGGATTGTGACGACCTCGATCTGCTCCAGCCCGGCGGGGGTGTGCAGGTCCACCACGTCGCCCTCCTGCGCCTTCAGCAAGGCGCGGGCGATGGGCGAAATCCAACTCACATGGGCGCGGTCCATGTCCACCTCGTCGGCGCCGACGATGGTGATGGTGTTCTCCGTCCCATCCTCCCGCGCGTAGGTGACGGTGGCGCCAAAGAACACGCGGTCGCGGTTCTTCTGGAGCCTGGAATCGACCACCTCCGCCGATTCCAGGCGCTTGGTCAGGAAGCGGATGCGCCGGTCGATCTCACGCAGGCGCTTCTTGCCGTAGATGTAATCACCGTTTTCCGAGCGGTCGCCGTTGCCGGCGGCCCAGGACACCACCTCGACCACCTTCGGGCGTTCGACGCGCAGCAGGGAGCGCAGCTCCTCCTGCATGCGCTGGAAGCCTTCGGGCGTCATGTAGTTCTTCACGCCCTTGGGCAAGGGTTTGGGATCGTCGGCCTCGTCGTCGTCGCCGGCGGAGTCGTTTTCCCGGGTGAAGGCCTTGCTCATGGTCGGGACCCTTCGCGGTTTCAGGAAAAGGAAAAGGCGCCTCGCGGCGCCTTCTCCAGTCTGCTCGGCGATGAAACGCGCTTAGCGGTTCCACCAGCCCCGGCGCGCCTTGGCCCCCGGAGCGGGGTTTGCGCTGGCCGGTTCAGCCGCCGGTTCGTTGACCGGGGCCGCGGGCGCCTCGTTGACCGGGGCCGCAGCCGGGGCCGGAGCGGGCGCCGCCTCGGCGGGGGCGTCCGCCGCGGTCTTGCGCTTGCGCGCCGGACGCTTCTTCGGCTCCTCGGCGACCGGGGCCGCAACCGGGGCCGGAGCGGGCGCCGCCTCGGCGGGAGCGTCCGCCGCGGTCTTGCGCTTGCGCGCCGGGCGCTTCTTCGGCTCCTCGGCGACCGGGGCCGCAGCAACCGGGGCCGGAGCGGCCTCGACAGCCTCGGCCTTCGCCTTGCGGCTGCGCGACGGCTTGGCCGGCGCCTGGGCGGCCGCTTCGTCCGAAGCCTTGGCCGCGACGGCCTGGGGGGCAGCCTTCGGGGTGGCCTTGGCGCTCTTCGCGGCGCGCTTCGGCTTGGCGGGGGCCGCTTCCGGCTCCGCCGTCACCGCCTCGGCAGCTTCCGCGGCGGTCGCCTTGGCGCGGCCACGACGCGGCTTGCGGGCAGGAGCCTCCTCCGCCACCGGGGCGACAGGCGCCGCGGACGGAATCTCCGCGGCGGTGTCCGCCGTGGTTTCCGGAGCGGACTCGGCGGCCACCGCGCTGGTCAGGACCCAGTCGAACTCGACCGGTTCCATGTCCGCCGGCAGTTCCGGCGGATTGACGGCGCGGCCGGCCTCGACGGCGGTCGGGAAGGGTTCGGCCTCCGCCTCGCCCTCGGCGCCGTCGGAGGGCATGCCCTCGCCGGCTTCCAGCCCCTCGCGCTGGCGGGACCGCCGGCGACCACCGCGCTTGCCGCGGCGGCGCTTCTTGCGCTCGCCATTGGCGTCACCGTTGGTCTCGAACCCGTCGGTGCCGTCTTCCGCCTCGGACGCCGCCAGATCGGCGTCCTCGTCCTCGTCGTCCCCGTCTTCGATGTGGGCGGGGCCGACATCGACGTCGTTGATGACGAACTCCGGAGCCTCGATCTGGGCGCGCTCGATCGCTTCCTCATCGATCGCCGTCTCGTCGGCATCGGCGGCATCGGCTTCGAGTTCGTCACCCTCGGCCGCCTCGTCGGCCGCTTCGGCGGACTCGCCGAACGGCGCGCGGCCATCCTCGCGGTCACGCCCACGGCCGCGGCGGCGGCGGCGGCGGCGGCGGCGGTCGCCCTCGCTCTCCCCGGCGGCGTCGGCGCGTTCCGTCACCTCGGCCTCGACGGCCTCCACGACGGGCGCCTCCTCCTCGGCCTCCTCGGCTTCGGCGGCCAGGATGCGGTCGGTCTCGGCCAGGGCGCGCTCGGCGCTGACCAGCGGCACATCGTCTTCCGGGGTGCGGGCCTTCACGCGCTCAAGGCGCAGATCCGGCGCGATCAGCGTGTCGTCGGCCTGGACCATGACGCGGAACCGGTAGCGGTCCTCGATCTTGGTCAGCTCGCCGCGCTTCTGGTTGAGGATGTAGAGCGCGATGCGGGTCGGCACGAAGACGGTGATCTCCGACGACCGCTTGCGGATGCCCTCCTCCTCGATGGCGCGCAGCACGTGCAGCGAGGCGGACTCCACCGAGCGGATGACGCCGGTGCCGGAGCAGTGCGGGCAGCGCTCGAAGTTGGTTTCCAGCAGCGACGGGCGCAGGCGCTGGCGCGACAGCTCCAGCAGGCCGAAGGCGGAGATGCGGCCGAGCTGGATGCGAGCCCGGTCGTTCTTCATCGCCTCCTTCAGGCGGCGCTCCACCGCGGCGTTGTTGCGGGGCTCCTCCATGTCGATGAAATCGATCACGATGAGGCCCGCGAGGTCGCGCAGGCGAAGCTGGCGCGCCACCTCGTCGGCGGCTTCGAGGTTGGTCTTGTAGGCCGTTTCCTCGATGTTGCGCTCGCGCGTCGACTTGCCCGAGTTGACGTCGATGGAAACCAGCGCCTCGGTCGGGTTGATGACGATGTAGCCGCCGGAGCGGAGCTGCACGACCGGGCTGTGGATCGCGTCGATCTGCGTTTCCACCTGATAGCGGTGGAACAGCGGGATCGTGTCGTCCTGGTACTGCATGACGCGCTTGGTGTGGCTCGGCATCATCATGCGCATGAAGTCGCGCGCGGTGTTGAAGCCGGCGCTGCCCTCCACCCAGATCTCGTCGATGTCGTCGGTGTAGAGATCGCGGATCGAGCGCTTGATGAGGTTCGCCTCCTCATAGATGAGGCAGGGCGCGGACGACTTCAGCGTCTGGACGCGGATGTCGTCCCACAGGCGCAGCAGATATTCGAGGTCGCGCTTGATCTCCTGCTTGGAGCGCTCCAGCCCCGCGGTGCGCAGGATGACCGCCATGCCTTCCGGAATGTCGAGATCGGACAGGATCTCCTTCAGGCGCTTGCGGTCGGCGGGGTTGGTGATCTTGCGGGAGATCCCGCCGCCGCGGCCCGTGTTGGGCATCAGCACGCAGTAGCGGCCCGGCAGCGACAGGTAGGTGGTCAGCGCCGCGCCCTTGTTGCCGCGCTCCTCCTTGGTCACCTGGACCAGCATGACCTGCCGGCGCTTGATGACTTCCTGGATCTTGTAGCTGCGCAGCGGGCGGGCGCGGCGGCGGTGGGCCTCCTCGACCTCGTCCCCGCCGATGACGTCCGGGCTTTCGGCCTGGGCGGCGCCTTCCGGAGCCTCATCCGAATCCGCGGCCTCGTCCGAACCGCCCTCCGAACCGGCGTCCGTGGCGAAGGCCGGGACGTCGCCCTCGAAACCGTCGCCCTCGGCCTCCGCGTAGGAGCCGGGCATGGGGGAGACTTCCTCCTCCACCTGCTCCGGGCGGATCGGCTCGGCCATCACGGCGCCGTCGGCGGCGGCCTCGGCGCGGGCCTCGGCCTGCTCCTCCAACCGGCGTTCCTCGGCCAGCAGGGCCTCACGGTCGGCGATCGGGATGCGGTAATAGTCGGGATGGATTTCCGAGAAGGCCAGGAAGCCGTGCCGGTTCCCGCCATATTCCACGAAGGCCGCCTGGAGCGACGGCTCGACCCGGGTCACCTTGGCAAGGTAGATGTTGCCCTTGAGTTGCTTCCGGGTGGCGATTTCGAAGTCGAGGTCTTCGAGTCTGTTCCCATTGACCACGGCAACCCGGGTTTCCTCCGGGTGCGTGGCGTCCACCAGCATGCGCTTGGCCATACAAGATCCCCATGACGCCCCAGGCCGCCCGCGCGACGGTCAAGCCGCCGGGGCGCGTCATCGTTGTGAGCGAAGCCTGCGGAACCGGCCCCTAACCCGTCGAACGGCGCTGACGAAGCAGCCAGGACGGGTCGGGCTTCGGCCTCCGGGTTACGGCCTTGCGGCCGGCACCAGCTTCGAGGTTTCGTCCCAATCCACCGGCAACCCAGAAGCGTCACGCCCCGGACCGCGCCCGATGATGTAAATTTCGGCCGTTGGGGTCCGCGGGCGACGCCCACAGTCACCCCGGAGAGAAACCTCTCGGAAGAGTGGGCTGGTGGGTCGCGGTATGTCGCAGAGCTACCATAGACAAGCACGAAACCATGCACAACGTGGAATTCGGCGAAAGTTGCGGTCCGCCGCATCCGGTTCGGCGGCATCTTGCGGGGGCAGGGCGGTGTTGCATGAACGGCACCCTCGCCGACAATTCCGCCACGCACCCGGACACCACCGTTGAGCGCCTTGATTTCGCTGCGCTATAGCTGACCGCTGGCTTTGCCGGTTTGCGGTTTCTGGTGGAACGGATGCCCCGATTGCTCGCGATTGTCGCTGCGCTGGGCGCCCTTCTGGGGGCGGCCGTCCTGCCGTGCGCCCCGGCGCAGGCCCAGACCACCGCGGCGCTTCCCTTTCCGCCGCCGGTGCAGGAACGGGTGTCCGTCCTGAACGCGCGGCTGGGCCTGCATCCCGACAAGACGCGGCTGGTTCTGGAACTCACCGACTCGGTGCCCTTCACCGTGTCGGTGCACGGCTCGCCCTACCGCGTCGTGGTCGATCTGCCGGACGTGAGTTGGCCGGGCGGCAACACGGTGATGGCGGGCAAGGGCGTGGTCGCCCGCTACCGCTTCGAAGGGCGCGACGGCGGGGGACGCGACGGCGGGGCCTCCCGCCTGGTGGTGGAGACCGACGGGCCGGCGCGGGTGGTCGAGTCCTACCTCATCCCGCCGCGCGACGGCTTCAAGCCGCGCTTCGTCCTCGACATCGCCCGCACCACCCCGGCGCAATTCGCCGCCTCCGCCCCGGTCGCCGTGACCACCGGGACCGCGTCGGTGAGCCGCGAGGCGGCCCGCCCGCCGGCGAAGAGGGACCCCATCGTGCCGGTCGCCGCGGCCCTGCCGCCGCCGGTCCCGCCGCGGGCGGCGCCGGTTCCGGAAAAGCCGATGATCGTCGTCGATCCCGGCCACGGCGGGGTCGATCCCGGCGCGGTCGGGGTCGGCGGGGTCTATGAGAAGGACATCACGCTGGCGATGGCGCGGGAGCTGAAGCGCCAGTTGGAAGGCTCGGGCCGCTACCGGGTGCGGCTGACCCGCGACAAGGACATGTTCATCCGCCTGCGCGACCGCGTCGCCATCGCGCGGGAGGTCAACGCCGACCTGTTCCTGTCGCTGCACGCCGACAGCATCGGCTCCGCCAACATGCGCGGCCTGTCCATCTACACCCTGTCGGACCGGGCGTCCGACCGCGAGGCGGAGATGCTGGCCGCCAAGGAGAACCGGGCCGACGCGCTGGCCGGCATGGACCTGTCCTCCGAGAACGATCTGGTGGCCTCGATCCTCATCGACCTCGCCCAGCGCGACACGATGAACCACTCCAAGCGCTTCGCCAACATGGCGCTGGAGCATCTCGGCCGCGAGGTCAAGCTGATCCCCAACAAGCCGCACCGGCAGGCCGGCTTCGCCGTCCTGACCGCGCCGGACATGCCGTCGGCGCTGGTCGAGATGGGTTATCTGTCGAGCCCCCAGGACGTGAGCCTGCTGAGCAAGTCGGCCCACCGGGAGAAGCTGGGCCGCGGCATGGTCCGCACCATCGACGCCTATTTCAAATGGCTGACCGGGGCGCAGAAGAGCTGAGGCTTGAAGCGTTGGGCACCACCGTCCGGTATCAGTCATGCGGGTGGAGGCTGGCGGGCATACGCATCGCCCGGTCACCACTTTCTTGCATGCGCCTTGTGGCCGTCACATTTTCCTGACATGGCTGCGAGGGAGTCGGACTGCCGCCCCTCGCGGTGTAGGATGCCGCCCATCGGACGGTTCTGCGTCTTCCCGGCCTCGGTTCCGGATGAAGGCGGCGGGGCCGCCGCCATGCCTGTCTGGGAACCGTCATGCGCTTTATTCTGTCCGCCCTGATGGCCGTCGTGATCCTCGCCCTGGCCGGGGCGGGGGGGCTGGTCTACATGCTGGACCATTACGATCACGAACTGCCGGACTACACCAAGCTCGCCAACTACGAACCGCCGGTGACCACCCGCGTCCATGCGGGCGACGGGCGCCTGCTGGCCGAGTTCGCGTCGGAAAAGCGCGTGTTCGTCCCCATCGACGCCATGCCGAAGCGCGTGACCAACGCCTTCCTGTCCGCCGAGGACAAGAATTTCTACGACCACAAGGGCATCGACCCGGTCGGCATCGCCCGCGCCATCCTGACCAACGTGGAGAATCTCGGCCGCGACCGCCGGCCGATGGGCGCCTCGACGATCACGCAGCAGGTCGCCAAGAACATGCTGCTGACCAACGAGGTGTCCTTCTCGCGCAAGATCAAGGAGGCGATCCTGGCGGTCCGCATCGAGCGGGCCTTCAGCAAGGACCGCATCCTCGAGCTGTACCTGAACGAGATCTTCCTGGGATACCGCTCCTACGGCGTGGCGGCGGCGGCGCTGAACTACTTCAACAAGGCGCTGGACGAGCTGGACATCGAGGAGGCGGCCTATCTGGCGGCCCTGCCCAAGGCGCCCAGCAACTACCACCCGGAACGCCAGCGCGACGCCGCCATGGCGCGGCGCAACTGGGTGATCGGGCGCATGGCCGAGGACGGGCACATCACCCCGGAAGAGGCCAAAATCGCCCAGTCCAAGCCCCTGGTCGTGCGCAAGCGCGAGGAGCAGGAGTATGTGACGTCGGAGTATTTCGCCGAGGAGGTCCGGCGCGAGCTGGTGAAGCTCTACGGCGAGCAGGCGCTCTACGAGGGCGGCCTGTCGGTCCGCGCCTCGATGGACCCGGTGCTCCAGCAGGCGGCGACCCGGGCGCTGCGCGCCGGGCTGGTCCAGTACGACCGCCGCCACGGTTACCGCGGGCCGGTCGGCAAGATGGAGAATTTCGACAACTGGGCGAAGAAACTCGCCTCGATGGCGCCGCCCGCCGGGTCCGAGGGCTGGCATCTGGCGGTGGTGCTGAAGGACGACGAGGCGGCGGCGCTCGACATCGGCCTGCCGGACGGCTCGCGTGGCCGGGTGCCGCTGGCCGAGCTGCGCTGGGCGCGGGCGCAGCGCGACGACAACCGGCTCGGCCCGGAGATCCGCCGCCCCTCCGACGTCGCCAAGCTGGGCGACCTGATCCTGGTCGAGGCCGCCGGCAAGGACGACAAGGGCAAGGAACCGCCGGCGGGCACCTACGCGCTGCGTCAGGTCCCGGCGGTGCAGGGTGGTCTGGTCGCGCTCGACCCGCACACCGGCCGCGTGCTCGCCATGGTCGGCGGCTTTTCCCCGCAGATGAGTTCCTTCAACCGCGCCACCCAGGCGATGCGGCAGCCGGGCTCCTCCTTCAAGCCCTTCGTCTATCTCACGGCGCTGAACCAGGGCTTCACCCCGTCCTCGCTGGTGATGGACGCGCCGTTCGAGTATGACCCCGGCCATGGCCAGCCGATCTGGCGGCCGGAGAACTACAGCCACGAGTTCTATGGCCCGACGCCGCTGCGCGCCGGCATCGAGAAGTCGCGGAACGTCATGACCGTCCGTCTGGCCCAGGCCGTCGGCATGGACAAGGTGAAGGCGCTGTCCGAGAATTTCGGCATCACCGACAACCTCCAGCCCTATCTGCCGATGTCGCTCGGCGCGGGCGAGACGACCGTGCTGCGCCTCGCCACCGCCTACGCCATGCTGGCCAACGGCGGCAAGCGGGTCAGCCCCACCTTCATCGACCGGGTGCAGGACCGCAACGGCAAGACCGTCTTCCGCCACGACACACGCCCCTGCGCCTCCTGCAATCAGGTGGCCTGGAGCGATGGGCTGACCGTTCCCGCCGTCGCCGACACGCGGGAGCAGGTGAACGACCCGCGCACCGTCTATCAGATGGTGTCCATGCTGGAGGGCGTCGTGCAGCGCGGCACGGCGACGAAGCTGCTCTCGCTGGGCAAGCCGTTGGCCGGCAAGACCGGCACGACCAACGACAGCCACGACGCGTGGTTCATGGGCTTCTCGCCCGACCTCGTGGTCGGCACCTACATCGGCTTCGACCAGCCGCGCTCGCTGGGCGCCAAGGAGACCGGCGGCTCGGCGGCGGTGCCGGTGTTCAAGGACGTGATGGAGGTGGCGCTGAAGGACCATCCGGCCACGCCCTTCCGCGTGCCGCGCGGCCTGCGCCTGGTCCGCGTCAACCCGGAGAACGGGCGCCTCGCCCAGCCCGGCGAGCGCAAGGCGATCTGGGAGGCCTTCATCCCCGGCACGGAGCCGAACCCCGACCAGCCGCAAATGGTGCTGGACGGCTCGGCCCACGCCGCGGACGGCGGCTGGACCGGTGGGGTGCCCGGCGGCGACCCGGCGGCCCAGCAGCAGCCGAGCGGCTGGGGTGCTCCGGCGGCCCCGCCCTCCGCGGCGACGGTGGGGACCGGCGGCCTGTACTGACCGGACCTTCGACAAGGAAAAGCCCCGCTTCCCGGTTCGGGAGGCGGGGCTTTTCTTTTATGCGGAGTTTCAGGGCCGCGCGGCGGTGTGGGTGTCCGTGCGGAGCTGGGCGATGGCGTCTGCGGGCGCCGTATCGGTGGGGCAGTCGGCCAGCGGGCGCAGCCGGTCCTCCATCCGCGCCAGCATCAGCCGGACACCCTCCTGGTTGATGTGCAGGGCGTCCACGAAATGGGCCTCGTCCTCGACCTCGCGGCGGGTGTCGATCACCGGCACGTCGGGCGGCAGGCGGGCTTTCAGATCCTCGAAGAAGGCGTCGAAGTTGGTCACCTTCGCGATGTAGCCGGGGAAGAAGGGCGTGATGACCACGGCGACCCGCGTGCCCTTCTCCCGCGCCGTGCCGATGATGCGGTCCAGCGCGTCCCAGTTCGGCTGGAAGCCCTCCATCCGCTCCGTCGGCGCCTTTTCGAGCTGGGCCTTGAGGAAGGGCGACATGGTGCCGGTCAGCGTCCGGTCGCCGGTCGGGTGCAGCCCGTCGAAGGCCAGCCGGATCGTCTGATTGTTGTTGAAGATCAGCGTGTTGAACAGCTTGTTCGAGGCCCACATGGTGGCGTCGACCTGCCGGATGAAGCCGTCCACCCGCTCCGAGTAGTAGGCCAGCAGCGGCAGGTCGGCGAGCGCCTTGGGATCGTCGACCACGCTCGTCGGCTCGACCAGCAGCAGGCGGGGGGCGCCGTGCCGGTCCAGGTAATCCTCCCACAGCAGGTCGCCCACCGTGGTGGGGGCGCCGCCCATGCCCAGGTTCAGCACCCGCCCGCAGGTCAGCGCCTGCACCTCCTCCACCGGGAAGTGGTTGTCGGCGCGGGAGTTGCCCAGGATCACCACGTCGGCGGGCGGCCCGTCGCGATAGACGGTCATGAAGCGGTCCGACGACTGGAGGAGCGTGTCGCCCATCCAGGACGCCACCGCGCGGTCCATGGCGACCACCATGCCCAGGATCAGTCCGACGACGGCCAAAAGGCGGATCATGGTTCGGGCTCCCTCAGAACTGGAAATAGATGAAGGATCGGTTGGCGAAATTGCCGAAGAGCAGGAGCATCAGGATCAGCGTGGCGCAGCCGGCGGAGCGGACCACGACGTTCACCCCGGCGTAGCGGCGCCCGGCCCCGAACTCGATCATCGCGTCGATCATCAGCACGACGAGGCCGAACAGGGCGACGCGGACCAGATAGCTCATCTGCTGCATGCCGCGCGGCAGGCTGAAATCGCCCTCGGCGATGATGCCCAGGATGGTCCGCACCGTGTGCATGTCGTCGGCGCGGAAGGGCAGCCAGGTCAGCGTGATCAGAAGGAAGACCAGCCCGACGGTCAGCAGCTTCCCCACCATCAGCGGCGCGCCGCTCAGCCGCAGCGGGCTGCGCCTGGCCAGCCAGCGCACGCCGTCCTCCGCCGCCATCAGGGTGGCGTGCAGGGCGCCCCACAGGACGAAGGTCCAGGCGGCCCCGTGCCACAGGCCGGACACCAGCATCACGATGGTCAGGTTGCGGATGCGCAGCCAGTGGGTGCGCCCGCCGCCCATGGGAATGTAGACGTAGTCGCGGAACCATGTGGACAGCGAGATGTGCCAGCGCCGCCAGAAGTCCTTTATGCCCGTGGCGAAGTAGGGGCGGGCGAAGTTCTGGCAGAGCGTGTAGCCGAAGATCTGCGCCAGACCGATGGCGATCAGCGAATAGCCGGCGAAATCGCCGTAGATCTGGAGCGAGAAGCAGATCAGCCCGATGACGTGGTTCAGCGCGTTGAAGAATTCCGGCTGGGCGAAGCGCGCGTCGACCACGGCGGCGGCGTTGTCGGCCAGCCCGAGCTTGAGGAAATAGCCCCAGATGATCTTCTCCAGCCCGGCGAAGCGGAAGGCGAAGCTGACGTCGTGGCGGGGGCCGTTCTGGATTTGGGGCAGCAGGTCGCGCGCCCGGACGATCGGCCCGGCGACGAGCTGCGGGAAGAAGGCGACGAAGGTCGCGTAGCGCAGCAGCGACCGTTCCGGCTTCTCCAGATGACCAAGATAGAGGTCCAGCGTGTAGCTGAGATTCTGGAATGTGTAGAAGGAAATGCCGACGGGCAGGATGATGGACAGCGTGCGGTGCCCGACGTCGAGGCCGAGCGAGGCCAGCGCCACCTGCGCGCTGTCGATGAAGAAGTTGAAGTATTTGAAAAAGAACAGGATTGCCAGATTGGTGACGAGGCTGAGCTGCATGAAGATGCGGGCGGTGGCCCGGTTCGGCGCGTCGGCGATGCGCAGGCCGCAATAGAAGTCGAGCAGCGTCGTTCCGGCGAGCAGCAGGCAGAAGCGGTAATCCCAGAAGCCGTAGAAGACATAGCTGGACACCAGCAGCAGCGGCGTGAACAGCCGCGTCCGGGCGAGCATCATGAAGCCCGCCGTGAAGGCCGTGATGAACAGCAGGAACCCCAGGCTGGTGAAGTTCATCGGGGGGCCGCTCTTGTTGTTGAGAAAAGGGGCGTGTTGCTGGAGAACGGGGCGCCGACAGGCCGCGCCCGCCGGGTGACGGGCACGAACGTCGGTGACGCTATCACGGGGAACTGCCACCTATTCGCGCCGCGAAAGTGGTTTTGCGCCGCAAAAACGGTTTCATCCGAGTGGATTGGCGGGGTGTCCCGGTGACAGGGCCGCGCTCCGGCGGGTTACCGTTCCGGTCTGGTCCAGCGTCGCGGAAGCCGGTGAGGCTGTGGAATAAGAGGGTGCAACGCCGCTCCCAACCCGCTACATAAGGGCCAAGACACTGGTTCAACTCTGGCTGACGAGGAGGCACTGCGATGCGGGCCGAGATCGAAGCGGCCGCTGGCGAGATTAGAGAATCGCTGGCGCTGCTGAGGAGGCATCTTTGACTGGGATAACGCGCTGCGTCGTCTCGACGAACTGAACGCCCACGCCGAAGACCCCAAGCTGTGGGACGACCCGTCCCGCGCGCAGACCATTATGCGCGAGCGCACCCAGCTCGAAACCTCGGTGAACGGCTATCGCGCGCTGGAGCGCGACCTGTCCGACAGCCTGGAGCTGATCGAGATGGGCGAAACCGAGGGCGACGCGACCGTGGTCGCCGATGCCGAGGCTCAGCTCTACGCTCTGCGCGACCGCGCGGCCAAGCTCCAGATCGAGAGCCTGCTCTCGGGCGAGGCGGACGCCAACGACTGCTTCATCGAGGTGAACGCGGGCGCCGGCGGCACGGAGGCCCAGGACTGGGCGCTGATGCTGATGCGCATGTACCTCCGCTGGGCGGAGCAGCACGGCTACAAGACGCAGTGGCTCGAAGAAAGCCCCGGCGAAGAGGCCGGCATCAAGTCCGCCACCGCGCAGATCAGCGGCCACAACGCCTATGGCTGGCTGAAGACCGAGGCCGGGGTGCACCGTCTGGTGCGCATCAGCCCGTTCGACAGCCAGGCGCGCCGCCAGACCAGCTTCGCCGCCGTCTCGGTGTCTCCAGTGATCGACGACAAGATCAACATCGAGATCAACGAGAAGGACTGCCGCATCGATACCTTCCGGGCGTCGGGCGCCGGTGGCCAGCACGTCAACAAGACGGACTCGGCGATCCGCATCACCCACCTGCCCACGGGCATCGTGGTGGCCTGCCAGCAGGAGCGCTCGCAGCACAAGAACCGCGCCAAGGCGTGGGACATGCTGCGCGCCCGCATGTACGAGCGGGAACTGAAGATCCGCGAGGACGCCGCCGCCGCGCTGGAGGCGACCAAGAGCGACATCGGCTGGGGCCACCAGATCCGCTCCTACGTCCTGCATCCCTACCAGATGGTGAAGGACCTGCGGACCGAGGTGGAAACCTCGCAGAGCCAGGCGGTGCTGGACGGCGACCTGGACATGTTCCTGGAAGCGGCTCTGGCCGCTCGGCTTAAGGGGCAGAGCGACGACGCCGCGGCGTGAGTGCGGGTGGGGGCTGGGTCTTGCCCCCACCCTAACCCTCCCCCGCTTCGCAGGGGAGGGGACCGTTCTCCCTCCCCTGCGTCAGCGGGGGAGGGCCGGGGTGGGGGCAAAGTACCCCCCTATTTTTATCCCTTGGGAAGAAACGCGGCCTCTGCGTTGTTGATCTCCGCAACAAGAAACGGAGAGAGACCATGAACCGCAGCCTGTTCGCCGCTTTCCTGGCCGCCACGGCCTTCGCGACCCCGGCCTACGCCGCCTGTCCGACCGACAGCATGACGCCGGACATGTATTTCGCCTATGTCGAAGGCATCCAGAAGACCCTGACCGAGCAGGGCTTCCGCCCCGGCGTGATCGACGGGAAGATCGGCCCCAACACCCGCTCCGCCATCCGCGCCTACCAGAAGGCCGCGAAGCTCCCGGTGGACGGCTGTCCGACGCAGGAGCTTCTCGACCACATCAACTTTTCCCAGCCAAAGGTCTACGGGCCGGGCAAGCGGTAAGTCTCCCGCTCATTTCACGAAGGTCAGGTCCATCACGGACTTGGCGTCCAACGCCTTGTCCACCTGACCTTCGGACTGCCAGAACTTCACCTGA
Organism: Azospirillum aestuarii; assembly: GCF_016632405.1. Lineage (NCBI taxonomy): Bacteria > Pseudomonadati > Pseudomonadota > Alphaproteobacteria > Rhodospirillales > Azospirillaceae > Azospirillum > Azospirillum aestuarii. The sequence continues at coordinate 49,887 of NZ_JAEPIV010000013.1, read as the reverse complement.
TTGACGATGTCGTCGACCAGCAGCTTGCCCTTCGGCTCGACGTAGGGCAGGCCGGCGGCGACGACCTCGGGCTTCTGCTTGGTCGCATCGGCGATGATCGCCAGCAGCTCGTCATAGCCGGGTCCCTTCACCACGGCGCCCGAAGCGTCCTTGGCGTTGAAGGCGGCATGATACTCGGCCAGCGCGGTCAGATAGGCGCCGACGAACTTCTCGGCCAGCGGGCGGCGCTGGGCGACGGTCTTCGGGCTGGTGAAGAGGGCGCCGAGCTGCCACGGCGTCTCGTCGCCGACCCAGCCCAGGATGGTGCCCGAGCCTTCGGCGGCAAGCTGGCGGGCCACCGTCACCGGGGCGATCACCGCGTCCACCTGACCGCCCTTGAAGGCGGCGACCATCTTCGGCACGTCCTGCATTGCCACCATGGTCACGTCCTTGACCGTGAAGCCGTGCTTCTGGCCGAGCAGGCCGACCATGTAATGGAAGGTCGAGCCCACCGTGGTGATGGCGATGCGCTTGCCCTTGAGGTCGGCCGGCTTGGTCAGCCCGGCGTCGTGCGCCGCCTTGGTCGCCACATAGGCGCTGAGCTGGAAGCCCGGTTCGTCGCGGCTCTGCGCCGCGATCATCGTGACGGCACCCTTGGCCGCGAGGTTGTAGAAGCCCGCCGTCAGGCCGGTGACGCCAAAGTCCACATCGCCCGAGGCCACCGCCACCGGCACCTGCTGGGCCGAGGTGAACATCTTCAGTTCGACGTCCAGCCCTTCCTTCTCGAAATAGCCCTTGGACTTGGCGATGAAGATCGGGCCGGAGGAGGCCAGCGCCAGCACGCCGATGGAGGTCTTCTCCAGCCCCTGCGCCTCGGCGGCGGGTGTCCCGGCCAGCGCCAGGGCCGCAGCACCCATTGCACCCAGAACCAAACGGCGGCTCCAACGCACGACGGTCATTCTCAGTCTCCCTTTCTCAATCATCATTTTTCTCACCGCCATTTCAGCAGGCGGCGTTCCAGGATGGACAGCACGGTCCCGATGCTCAGGCCGAGCAGCGAGAGAACCAGCACGCCGGCCAGAAGCTGGTCGGTCAGCATCAGGTTGCCGGCGGTCAGGACGAAGGCGCCGATGCCATATTCCGCCCCGATCATTTCCGCCGCGACCACCAGGATCAGCGCGATGGAGGCGGTGATGCGGAAGCCGGCGAGGATGCCGGGCAGGGCGCCGGGAAGCACGATCTTGCGCAGGATCGACGCCCAGGGCAGGCCGAAGCTCTGCGCCATGCGGATCAGGTTGCGCGGCACCGAATCGATGGCGCTGTAGGTGGCGATCACGGTGGGGAAGAAGACGCCGAAGCCGATGGTGGCGAACTTCGACGGCTCGCCGATGCCGAACCACAGGATGAACAGCGGCAGCAGGGCGATCTTCGGGATCGGGAAGAAGGCCGAGACCAGCGGTACGCCGACCGCCCGCGCCACCGAGCCGATGCCCATCGCGAAGCCCACGGCCATGCCCGCCACCGTGCCCATGACCCAGCCCACGCCGATGCGCATCAGCGACGCCTTCAGGTGCTGCCACAGCGACCCGTCCTGCGCCATGGCGGCCAGCGCCGAGGCGACCGCGCTCGGCGGCGGCAGGAACAGCTCGCTGACGAGGCCGAACCGGTTGGTGGATTCCCACACCGCGATCAGGACCACGAAGGCGAGCAGCGCCGCCCAGCGGTGCCCCTTGACCGTGAAGCCGCCGCCGCGGAAGCGGACGGGTTGGGGCGGTGCAGCGGAACGTTCGGTCATCGGGAGACTGGTGTCAGGCATCGGCGATCTCCCGGTCGGCCAGTTGGGCCTCGGCGCGGATCAGGTGCCACAGCCGGTCGCGCACCTCCGCCAGATGGGCCTGGGCGGAGGGCTCCAGCCGCTGGTCGCGCGGCTCCTCGATGGTCACGATCTCGCGCAGGCGGCCGGGGCGGCGGCTGAGCACGACGACCCGGTCGGCCAGCCGCAGCGCCTCGTCCAGATTGTGGGTGACGTAGACGGCGGTCGTCCGCTCGCGCTGCCAGAGCGAGAGGAAGTCCTCCATCAGCAGCTCGCGCGTCTGGGCGTCGAGCGCCGACAGCGGCTCGTCCAGCAGCAGCATGGCCGGGCGCACGGCCAGCGCGCGGGCGATGCCGACGCGCTGGCGCATGCCGCCGGACAACTGCTTGGGCAGCGCCTTGCGAAAGTCCCACAGACCCATGCGGCGCAGGCCGGACTCGATGCGCTCCCGCCGCTCCGCCGCCGACAGCGGGTGGTGTTCGAGGACGAGCGACAGGTTGTCCTCGACGCTGCGCCAGGGCAGCAGGGCGAAGTCCTGGAAGATGAAGGTGATCGGGTTCAGGCAGCCGTCCGGCACCTCGCCGGCCACCGCGATGGTGCCGGAGGTCGGTGCAACGATGCCGCCGGCGATGCCGAGCAGGGTGGACTTGCCGCAGCCCGACGGACCGATGACGGCCAGAACCTCCCCCTCCTGCACCGTCAGGTCGATGCCGTCCAGCACGACGAGGTCGTCGTAACGGTGGCACAGGTCCTTGATGATAAGCCTCATTGTCCCTTTCCAGTGGCCTTTCCGGGATGTGCTCCCGCCCAGGCGATCAGCAGCTCGTCGCGCGAGGTCAGGCCCGCTTCCGGCAGCGCGTGGTTGACGACGGCCTTGGCGGCGCCGCCGGTCGCTTCCGGCAGACGGTTCTCCCACATGGCCTGATGGAGCGTGGGCAGCTCGTCCCAGTTACCGAGGTATGTCGTTGGCACACGGACCGCCCCCGACGCAATGACGCGGTTCAGCCCTGCGATTTCCGCAGCGTTCGAAAGATGCGTACCGATGATGGACGCGGATGGCATCAGGATGCGGCGCTGGCGCATCCACACCTGCGGCGCGTAGAAGCTGTAGCGACGACCACTCATATCGCCGCAATAGACGACGCGGCCCGTGTGCGGCTTGACCAGCATGGTCGAGACGGCCAGCGTGTCGCGCCGTGCCCGCTCCACCACCACGTCGGGCATGCCGCGCGGGTTGTCGGCGGAGCGCAGGATGCGGCCCACCGCCTGGCCCAGCGGCTTGAAGGTGTCTTCGGTGAACAGGCGCACGGCCTCCTTGAAGGCGGCGGTCTCGCGCTGCGGGTCGGGCAGGTCCGGCATGGTTTCGGGCCAGTCGAAATGCGGCACGCGGCGCGCGATCTCGGCCAGCGATACGGCGCCGGCCAGCGCCTCGCCATAGCCCAGCGACAGCACGAAGTCGCGTTCGGAATCCCGGTCGGTGACGACGCAGACGCGGGCGCCGGACTCGCGCGCCGCCTCGATGGCCGAGAGCGCCATGTCGTCGCGCAGCCCCACCGCCCCGGCGCCGTAGAAGACCAGCACGGCCTCGCCGGGGCGCAGGCGGGCGCGGCGCAGCATCTCCGCGGGCTCGGCGGAACCGGGCTTGCCGAGGAAGGTCATGTGGTAGCCGCTGGACGCGCCGAAGAAGGTCAGCGCGCCGCCGTCCGCCAACGACTGGAAGGTGCGCGGGAAGGTCGTCTCCCCGGCGTGGCTGACCGCGTAGTCGACGAGGTGGCCGCCGTTGGCGGCGCGCAGCGCGTCGAGGTAGGGGCGTCCGGCCTCTTCCCACGCCGCCCATTGCGCCGGATCGGCGGGGATGCGGGTGAAGGCGGCCTCCGCGACGGAGCGGTCCACCGCTTCCGCCCCGCGGGCGCGGATCGCGGCGGCGCGGCGCTCCGACGACACCATGCCGGTCACCTTCATGCGCCGGGCCAGCGCCAGCTCGACGGTCCAGGCGCCGGTGCCACCGGCCGCTCCCTCCACCAGCAGGCGCTTGCCGGGTTGAACGTCGAGCGCCGTGAACAGCGCGCGGTAGCCGGTTCCGGCGGCGAGCATGTAGCTGCCCGCCTCCTCCAGCGCGAGGCCGGGCGGCAGCGGGAAGAGCTGCGGCCCGTCGGCCAGCATGAATTGCTGGTGGCTGCCGTCCGGCGACTGGTAGCCCTGGATGTGGAAGTCGGTGAACATGGGGTCGGCCCCGGCCTCCGGGTCCAGCAGGTCGGAGACGCCGGAATAGACGGCGACCAGATCGCCCACCGCCAGCCGCCCCTGCGCCTGCAACGCCTCGCCCATCCGCACGACCATGCCGACGCCGCCGGAGCCGGTGACGTGCACGTCCTCGTCATGCTCGTCGAAGAGGGAGATGGGGATGCCGGTGAGCGCCCAGACGTCGTTGTAGTTGACCTCGGAGGCGAGGACGTAGACGAGCGCCTGGTTGGGGGCGGGCTCCGGAACGGGGATGACGACCTCGGCTTCGGCCTGTACCGGGTCGCCGTGGGCGGCGGCTCCCGTCTCCAGGTCGCGGACGACGGCCTGGGCGAGCTGCCAGCGGGGCAGGGGTGTGGCGCCGGGGACGAAGGGGCTGCCGATGGGCAGCACGCCGTCGCGGCTGTCGCGCCGTGGACGGGCGGGCAGGGGCGGGGACTTCTTTTCCAGGAACAGGGCGATGCCCTTCTTGGCGCCGTCCTCGGAATCCAGGAGGAAGCGGGCGAAGGCGGCGATTTCGGCTTTGGTGCCGGCGTCGAAGCCGTCGCGCAGGCCGGTGTCGACCAGTTGGACGATGGTGTCGGCGACGGGGCCGCGGCCGACGCTGTGGGCTTGTTTCAGCAGACGGGCGCATTGCCCCCACCCTCCCGCTTCGCGGGTCCCTCCCTCCCCCGCTGCGCAGGGGAGGGTTTTGTCGGCGGGCGGCGGAGTTCCCTCCCCTGCGAAGCGGGGGAGGGTTAGGGAGGGGGCAAGTGCGGCGTCGCGAGCCATCGCCTTCGCCAACGTCAGCGCGTCGTCCGCGCCGCGCGCCACCACATCGACCAGCCCATACTCAAGCGCGGTTTCCGCGTCGATCTGGCGCCCGGACAGCAGGATCTCCAGCGCCCGCCCGTACCCCCGCTCCGGGTCCTTGCGCAGCAGCAGGCGCGGCAGACGCTGCGTGCCGCCATAGCCCGGCGGCAGGAACAGGTTGATCTCCGGCTGGCCCAGCCGGGCGCGGGGGTCGGCCACCCGCACATGGCAGGCCATCGCCAGCTCGCAGCCGCCGCCGAGCGCCACGCCGCGGATGGCGGCATAGACCGGCTTGTCCAGCGCCGCGATGGCGCGGAAGACGGCGTGGGCCTTGGCGGGCAGGGCGCGGGCCTCGTCCTCGTCCCGCACCTCGTCGAGAAGCTGGCGGATGTCGGCGCCGGCCACGAAGTTGCGGCCCGTGCCGGTGATCACCACGGCGCGCACGTCCGCCCGTCGGGCGAGATGGGCGACCAGCGTGTCCAGTTCGTCGAGCAGCCGGTCGGACAGGGCGTTGACCGGCGGGTTGTCGATGGTCACGGTCGCCATGCGCACGCCGTCGGCCAGCCGGTCGTACTGGACGGACAGGAAGCGCTGCCGCTCGATGAGGGTCTGCTCCTCGGCCCGCTGCTGGCCGCGCTTCCAGGCGGCGATGCGCGCCTCCAGGTCGGTCAGGCACTCCGGGTTGCGCAGGGTGGAGGTGTCGCCCAGCGGTTCCCCGTTCATCATCGCCGTCAGGAAGCGGCGCATGTATTTGCCGGAGCGCGTCTCGGGAAAGGCCGGAACGGCGAGGATGTCGGAGGGCACGGCGACCGCACCCTTCTCCTGCCGGACCAGATCCTTCAGCCGGCGTTCGTCATCGGCGGTGATGTCGCGGCCCTTGGCGGGCAGGATGAAGGCGACGGGGGTCAGGCCCTTCTCGCGGTGGGGGGCGCCGACCACGATGACGTTGCCGACCGGGCTGTCGGGGTTGATCTGCTTGTCGCGCAGGATCGCGCCCTCGATCTCCTCCGTCCCCATGCGGTGGCCGGACACGTTGATCACGTCGTCGGACCGGCCGTGCAGGCTGAAGCTGCCGTCCTCGTAGCGCCGCGCGAAGTCGCCCTGCAGATAGGCCCAGACCGGCTGGCCATTCACGTCGCGGAAGCGCCCGAAATAGGTCGTCACGAAGCGGTCGAAATCGCCCTTCCAGCCCGGCTTGCCGACATTGTCGGCGTCGCCCCAGATGGTGCGGGTCAGGTAGGGATAGGGGGCGGTGACGACGATCTCCCCCTTCTCCTCCGGCTCGGCGGGGCGGAAGGCGACGCGGCCCGCGGCGTCCGGCTCGCTTTCAGTCACCCAGACGTCGCCGAGAACCCAGGGCAGCGGGTAGGTGTGGGCGTCGGCGCGCAACGGCTGGTCGGGGTTGCCGTAGGGGTGGGTCCAGACGATGCCGCCATGCTCCGTCGCCCAATAGCTGTTGATGTATTGCGGAGTCATCACCGCCATGCCGAAGGACTGGACGGCGGGGCTGGTCGGCTCCGCGCAGAAGGTGGCGACCCGCAGGGACGAGCGGTCGTAGCGCTCGACGTCGGCGCGGTTCTCCGGGTGGGTCATGACCGTCTTCAGGAAGGTCACGCCCGCCTTGAAGATGGTGACCTTGTGCCGCTCGATGATCGAGGCGAAGCGCCCGGCGTTGGGGAAGACGGGCGCTCCCTCCGTCACGATGCCGGGGATGCGGGCGGCGAGGCTGGCCGTGATCAGGTAGCTCTGCCCGGTGATCCAGCCGGGATCGGCGACGACGTAGATCGCGTCGCGGCCCGGCAGCGCGTCGAAGCTGACCTTCATGGTGTGGGCGAGTCCGGCGACGTAGCCGCCATGGACATGCACCACACCCTTCGGTTTCCCGGTGGAGCCGGAGGTGTAGATGATGAACAGCGGATACTCGGCATCCACCGGCCGGCAGGGCACGGCCTTCGCCACGGCGGCGCAGAGCGCCCGGTCGTCCAGAGCGCGCAGCGCCTCCATGCCGGGCAGGCCGGCGGCGGCGCACAGCTCCGCCTCGGCCTTCGCCAGCAGGTCGTGCGCCCAGACGTCGCGTCCTTCGGTCCAGGGGATGTCGGGCAGGCCGGCGTGGCGGACGACGATCACCGCCTCGACCCGCGGCGGGGCGGCGGTCAGCGCCTCGGCGACGCTGGCGCGCAGGTCGGCCACGGTGGCGGCGTCGAGCGTCCCGGCGCGGTCCAGCGCCCGGCCCAGCTCGCGCATCACGTCGGCGGGGGCGACGGTGATCTCGCCCTCCAGCCCGTGGCGCACCGGTTCCATCAGGGCCGTGTCGCCCAGCTTGGCGCGCAGGACCTCCTCAGTGATGCTGAGTGCTACGGGCAGGGCGACGAAGCGGTCGAGCGCCGGGTCGCTGTAGGCTTCCTTGAAGGGGGCCATCTCGGCGTTGCGGCTGGCGCCGTCGGCGGTGATGACGACGCGGGCACCGGCGTTCTCGATACGGTCGGACAGCGTCTTGTCGGAGAATCCGCCGAAGACGGCGGTGTAGATGACGCCGAGGCGCTTCGCCCCCTCGGTCCAGACGATCTGGTCGAGGATGTTGGGCATGTTCAGCGCGATCCGGTCGCCCTGGCGGAGGCCGAGCCCTTGCAGAGCCAAGGCGGCAAGCGCGGAGCGGATCAGCAGCTCGCGCCGGGTCAGCGTGACATGATGGACCGGGCCGCCGCGCCCGCCGTTGGCGGCGGCGTCCCAGCGGTCACCCTCGTACCAGTAGGCGGTCTCCGCCCCATGGCCGGACAGGACGTGGCGGTCCACCTCGTTGAAAGCCGCGTTGGTCAGCCCGCCCGCGAACCAGCGGTAGAAGGGCGCTTCCGACCCGTCGAAGGCCAGGGTCCAGGGCGTCCAGTCCGCCCGCTCCGCCGCCTCGCCCGTCGCGGCGTTCCAGCCTCGCCAGACGCCGTCGGCATCGCGCATCAGCCAGTTGACGCCGTCGAACCAATGGATTGTCTCCGCCGCGATGGTGCCGTGGAAGGCTCCCGGATCGGCCGCGCAGGCGGCGCGCTGGCTCTGCCAGTCCGCGGCGGAACGGATGGGGTTGACGGCGACGTCCTGCGGCAGCGGCGGCTGTCCGGCGGACTCCGCGACGGCGTGGTCCATGGTTTCCTCCCGATCGGGCATTTCTTCTTTGGCGGCCACGTCTTTTGCGCGGCGGGCATCACTATAGCGCGGCGCCCTGCATGGACCGCAATGGCGCCGTGCGCGGCGGGGATATGCCGTATACGCGGCTTTCGGTCATACTCGGAGCAATCAATGACGATGGGAGGAAACGGCATGTCCAAAAACGACGCGCCCGCGAATGATTCGGTGACCTTCGCGGTCAGCCACCCCGATCCGGCGGACTTCAAGCGCGACGGGCTGCGGCCCTTCTTCGAATACCGCGACCTCGGCATCCGCGCCGCCACGGCGGGCAAGGCGAACGCCCACGTCATCCGCGCCCGCCCCGGCGAGCCGTCGCACGGCGGCTGGCACCGGCACGCGCTGGATTTCCAGATGGTCTATGTGCTGAAGGGCTGGGTGAAGTTCGCTTACGAAGGCGTGGGGGAGGTGCTGCTGCAGGCCGGCTCCTGCGTGCATCAGCCGCCGGGCATCCGGCATGCCGAGATCGCGCATTCGGACGATCTGGAGATGCTGGAAATCACCCTTCCCGCCGATTTCCCGACCGAAGGGGCCGAACCGCCGGCAAGCACCTGAATCCAACGCATCCTGTGAAAAAGTGCCGGCCGCTGGATGCGGCCGGCCAGATGCTTTGGAGGAATCGCCGCCATGGCCACAGGGAACGGCGTGGTCACGGGACGCTTCGTTGCAAAGGAAAGCAATGCCCGTGCCAGCGCTTGGGCGGGTTTCCGGCGCCGGTTTTCCGCGCTTTCGGGGAAGGCGTCCGGACCTCACCTGTCTGGAAGACTGGACAGGTGCCCGGAACGCCGGACAGGCGGGCGGGAGCCGCTGTTCTGGCAAGTTGGGCGCGTCGAGGGTATTAGGGCGGTGTGCGGCGGCGTGAAGAGGATGCGGACGGGATGCCCGAGGTCGAGATCTCCCGTGAGGACAAGGGGCAGGCGACGGTGTTCGAGGCGTCGCCGTCCAGCGTGCCGCCCCAGCGCTACGCCCACCTGCTCTACGCCGCCCTGCTGCTGGCCGGTTTCGTCGTGGTGGGCGAACTGACGCTGGAGCCGACGGCCTCGATGCTGCGCTGGCTGGGAGTCCTGTGCGCGGTGCCGCTTCTGCTGATGTGGGTGATCACGCTGCTGCGGGCGGCGCGGCGCAGCGCCGTGCGTCTGGTCGTGGCGCCGGACGGATTGACCGCCCATGGACAGCTTGTCCCCCACAACACGATCCGCGGGGTGGCTCTCTATCCGCCGCAGGGAAAACGCCCGCTGTTCGTGGCCCGCATCCAGACGATGACTCCGCAGCAGCACCAAAAGGAATTGGCGCTGGCCGGTGGGGATGTCGATGCGGATGAGGACGGGAAACCGGGGAAGGGGCGTCGGCGGCGCGCCGGCTACCGGCTGCTTCTGCTGCGCCGCAACCATCTGCCGGCGCTGGTTCTGGTGCGCGGTCTCACCCTGTCGGGCGGAGAGACGCTGATGGCCGGGCTGGCCGCGGAGTTGCGCCGTCACAGCCGCCCGAATTGACCCGCGGCATTAATTTACTGACGCGCGCAGACGCCCCTCCCGCCGCGGGGCGGGAGAGGACCGCGCTGGAGAGACGCCTGAAAGACGTGGCTCAGCGACGGACCGTCGGGGCGGCCGGCAGGTCTTCTTCCAGGATGACGACGTGCAGGGCGTAGGAAACCTCACCCTCGTCCACATCGCGGTGCAGGGTGCCGACGAACTCGTCGCCCAGCATGACCTCCGCGGACTGGCCGGCCTTCTCGGGCGGCTGGATGATGATCTTGTCGTTGCCGAGCGTCTTGCGCAGATAGGTCTGCACGCGGGCGATTTCGGTTTCGGTCATCTTGGCGACCGTCGGCTTGGCGGGCGGCATGGCATGATCCCTGTGTTGTCGAAGGGGTCATATAGAAACCTTTCGGGCAAAGGGAAAGCACAACATCGCCCCGGATCGCGCATTCGCCGGTCCCGCCCTCCGGGCGCTCCGTCTTTCTTGCGGGGGACCATGCCCCCGCCTGTGGTGAGCCGTTAGCCGGATTTGTCCTCTTGTTCCGGGTTGCGCGGCCAAATACTGGACGGATTGGAATGTGGGAGCGTCCTCGCTCCGCCGTCCGGTGACCATGGCATGGGGTGACCATGGCTGCGCGTCTTCGCCGTTTCGTCTCGTGCCGCTTCGTTTTGGCGGTGACCGCCGGCCTTCTGCTGGCCGTGGCGGCGTGGGCGGTGCCCGGTCTGGCGGCCCCCGCGCCGGAGCAGCGCATCGCGCTGGTCATCGGCGTCGGCGCCTACCGTCACGCCACCGAACTGCCCAACCCGCGCAACGACGCCCGCGCCATGTCGGCGGCCCTGCGCAAGCTGGGCTTCGCGGTGGAGGAGCGTTACGACCTCGACAACCGCGGCATGGCGGAGGCGCTGCGCGGCTTCGGCATCCAGGCGGCGCAGGCCGACGTGGCGCTGCTCTACTTCGCTGGCCACGGCATGCAGGTGGGTGGCACCAACTTCCTCATCCCCGCCGACGCCCGGCTGGAGCGCGAGCGCGATCTGGTCTACGAGGCGCTGCCGCTCAACCTGCCGATGGGCGAGCTGGCCCAGGCGCGCAAGCTGGGCATCCTGATCCTGGACGCCTGCCGCAACAACCCCTTCGCCGACCGGCTGGTGCGGTCCGGGACCAAGCGGACGGAGGTGCATTCCGGCTTCGCCCGCGTCGATGACACGCCGACCGACACGCTGGTCGCCATGGCGACCCGCGCCGACGCGGTGGCCGAGGACGGGCAGGGCGACCACAGCCCCTACACCGCCTCCCTCCTGAAGAACTTCGACGTGCCGGGGCTGGAACTGAGCCTGTTCTTCCGCCGGGTGCGCGACGACGTGATGCAGATCACCCAGGGCCGGCAGGAGCCGTTCCTCTATGGCTCGCTGGGGGCCGCCCCCTTCTACTTCAACCCGCTGCCGGAGAACCGCCCGCCGCAGCTCGCCGCCTTCAAAACGCTGGAGGTGTTCGATCGCGGCGGGACGGAGGGGCTTGGCATCGCGCGGCCCAGCGATCCCGACAGCGACCAGCTCTTCGCCCAGGTGACCGGCCTGCCGCGCGGCGGCGGGGTGCGCATCGGCGACCGGGTGGTGCTGATCGGCGATTATCTGACGCTCGACCAGCTCACCGCCGCGACCTTCCGGGCCGACGCCACCCATCTGGGCGACGCCGGCAGCTTCGAGTTCGCGGTGATGGACGGGCGCGGCGGCGTGGCGCGGGGTGCCGTTCCGATCCTCATCAAGCCGAGCAATCGCCCGCCGGTCGCCGTCGCGGAGCGCAGCGTGCGCGCCGTGGTCAACAGCCTGCGGCTGGAGGTGCCCACCGACCCGGACGGCGACCCGCTGACCTTCACGGTCAGCGCCGTGCCGGAGCGCGGCAAGGTCCGCGACGGCGCCACCCCGCTGAAGCCGGGCGACAAGCTGGCGCCGGAGCGGCTGACCGCCTTGACCTTCGACCCGGAACGGGCGCCGGCAGGCCGCGCCGGGGTGTTCAGCGTGCTGGTCGAGGACGGGCGCGGCGGGCGCACGACGATGAGCGCGCTGCTGGAGGTCGAGGAGGCCGGCGCCGCTCCGCCGCAGGCCGATCTGGAGGAGTCGCTGTGGCGCCGTGTGCGCGACAGCCGCGACGCCGACGCGCTGGACGCCTTCCTGCGTCTGTTCGGCACCGGTCCCTTCGCCGCCCCGGCGCGTGACCGGCTGAACCGGCTGCGCGCCGAATCGGCGAAGATCGCATCGGCCGCCCCGGCCGGAGGGGCGGGGAGCAGTGGGGCGGCGGGCAATGGGGCGGGCAGCGGGGCGTCCAACGGTAAAGCCACGCCGCCACCGGAACTCCAGCTCGACACGGCCGGGGAGGGGATGTATGTGGCCGTCGCCGACGCCGAGCTGCGCGCAGGGCCGGACGCGCGGTCGGAGCGGGTCGGCACCCTCGCCAAGGATGGTCCGGTGCGGGTGCTGGGCCGGGTGGCCGACGCCGATTGGTACCGGGTGGCCCTGGATGACGGCAGCCAAGGCGGCGTGCAGGGCTTCGTCCGTGGTCCCGCACTGCGCCCCGCCGGGCCGGAGGATCGCCAGCGGTTGGCGCTCGCAGCACCGGCCCAGCCGGGGGGCTCGCAGGGGCGGGCGCAGGGCAACGGCAGCAGCTTCCAGGATTGCCCGGACTGCCCGCCGATGATGCGCATCCCCGCCGGCAGCTTCGTCATGGGCAGCGAGCGCGGCGACTCCAGCCAGCGCCCGCCCCGCCGCGTCACCTTCGCCCGGCCCTTCGCCATCGGCGTCTATGAGGTGACGGTCGCCAACTGGCGGGCCTGCGTGGAGGGGGGCGGCTGCACCGCCATGCCGCGGATGCGCAACCCCTCCGACGACACGCCGGTCCACAACATCCATGTCGAGGACGCGCTGGCCTACACCGAGTGGCTCAGCCGCAAGACCGGCCAGCGCTACCGCCTGCCGAGCGAGGCCGAATGGGAGTATGCGGCGCGCGGCGGCAGTGCGGCTCGCTTCGCCTGGGGCGACAGCCTGACGCCGGGGGCGCGGCTGGCCAACTGCCGCGATTGCGGCGGGGCCGCCGATCGCTCCTTGCCGGCGCCGGTGGGCGGTTTCCAGCCCAACGCCTTCGGCCTCTACGACACCGCCGGCGGCGTGGCGGAGTGGGTTGCCGACTGCTGGAACCCCGGCTACAAGGGCGCCCCGACGGACGGCAGCGCCTGGATGGAGGGCGATTGCCGCAAGCGGGTGTTGCGCGGCGGCTCCTGGCGGGACGGGCAGGACGCCATCGCCGTCACCGCCCGCATCGGCTACGACGCCGACGTGCGCTATTTCGCCGACGGGCTGCGGGTGGCCCGCGACCTGAACTGACTCCGCCCGCGTTCGTTGGTGGGACGCACCGTCTGCGGATGGGACCGCGCCGCCCCCGAAATTGCAGAAAAGGGCGTCGGACCGGTGCGCTAGACTTGACCGTTCAAAGGCTTGGCGATCCGTGAACCGGACCGTCCGATGATGAGGCCGGCGGTGGCTTCGACCAAAATCGTTACAGCCGGCACGCCTTAAGACTCCCTAAAGGGGTGGTCAAAGAGAAAATCAGGTGGAGGGTATCGACGTGTTGCGCTGGCCCCGGAGCGCCGTTTGGACTGTTGCGCTGGTTCTGGTGACGGCGAACGTTGCCTTTGCCCCCATGGCGTTCGCCGACGACAAGCGCGTCGCGCTGGTGATCGGCAACGCGCAGTACCAGGAGGGCGGCCCGGCCGCCGGGGTGGGCGCCAACACGGCGGTCGTCGCCGACGCGCTGCGCCGCGCCGGCTTCACCGTCACCGCCGCCGAGAACCTCGACCATCGCGGCATGGTCGCGGCGCTGAGCCGGTTCCAGGACGCGCTGGGGCAGGCCGACCTGGGCTTCCTCTATTACTCCGGCGTGGCGCTGAGCCTGTCGGCCAAGGGCTTCCTGGTCCCGGTGGACGCCAAGCCCGGCTCCGAATACGACGTGATCTTCGACACCATCGAGCTGGACTATGCGCTGAAGGAGATCCAGCGCAGCGGGCGCAAGGCCGTCGCCGTGTTCGACCCGGTGCCTGCCCACCCGCTGGCCGACAAGCTGGCGTCGGCGATGGGCGAGGAGGGGCGCTCCGTCAAGCCGGCGTTGGCGGCCCCGGCGGCGCTCGACAATCTGTTCGTCGTCTATTCGCACCGGCCCGGCACGCCGCCCGCCACGCCGTCCGGCAAGGGGGCCGACGCCTTCTCGACCGCCCTGGCGCAGGAGATGGTCAAGCCCGGCGTGCCGCTGCGCGACGCGCTGGCCGAGGTCGCCCGCACCGTCGTCGGACGCACCCGCGGAACGCAGCATCCCTGGCTCCAGGACCGGCTGGGCACCGATCTTGTGCTGGTGCCCGGCCCGCGCGCGCCGTCCGCTCCCGTCGTCGCCCGGACGGAGGAGGCGCCGCCCGCCGTGGAGGCGACGGCCCCCGAACCCAAGCCAATCGAACCCAAGCCGCTGCCGCAGAAGTTGGAGGAGAAGCCGGCGGCCCCGGCGGTCGCCGAGGTCGAGGTGGACCCGCTGAACGAGAAGCGGGTGGTGACGCGCGACACCAACCTGCGCGCCGGTCCCGACACCAAGGCGGCGGTCGTCGGCACGCTGCGCCACGACAGCGAGGTCACGGTCACCGGGCGGACCCGGCGGAACGGCGGCTGGCTGCGCGTCGAGCAGGACGGGAAGTCCGGCTTCGCCTTCGCCAGCAACCTCGCCAAGCCGGAGGAGGTGCCGGTGGCCTCCGCCCAGCCGCCGACGCAGCCCCCGCAGCAGTCCCAGTCGGCTGCGCTGACGCCCGGCGTCTATACGGTGGCGCGCGACGCCAATCTGTTCGCCCGTCCGGTGCTGGGCGCCCGCAGCCTGCGCGATCTGGAGCAGGGGCAGCGAGTGACGCTGCTCCAGGCCGCCCCCGACTCCGGCTGGGTGCTGGTGCGCGATTCGTCTGGGCAGGAGGGCTATGTCACCACCGGGACTCTGGCGGGCCGGCCGGGAGAGGCGGTGTCCATGGGCGGTGCGGCGGGCGGTGCGGCGGGCGGTGCGGCGCCCAGCGCCTACCCGCCGCCCACGGTGGTTCGCAACGACGTCGATCCGGTGGCCGGCGCGCTGTCCGGCACCACCGGCCCGACGCGGTTGGCCGCCCTTCCCGAGGGAGGTGGGGAGAGCGCCGCGGGGCGCACCGCCACCGGCACGGACCCGGTTCTCGCCGGGCTGGCCGAACCCTACCGCGACGCCGTGCAGGCGGGCCGCAACGCCGCCGCCCGTGCCGCCCGTTCGGCCACCGCCGGGCGTGGGGCGGAGGCGAAGGCGCGCGAGGCCCAGGCCGCCGCCCGCCGCGCCGCCGGTCAGGCCCGCGGCGGGGAGTCGGGCTACGGGGTGCACCGCTTCCCCAACGGCGATGTCTACGAGGGGGCGTGGAACCGCGGGCTGGGCAACTTCTCCCTCCAGGGGACGATCAGCCGGAACGGCGTCGGCGTCTACCGCTTCGCCAACGGTCAGGTCTATGAGGGGGAGTGGAAGAACGACCAGATGTCCGGTTACGGCGTTCTGGGCTTCCCATCCGGCGACCGCTTCGAGGGGACTTTCGTGAACGCCGTGCCGAACGGGCCGGGCGTCTACCGCTTCGCCAACGGCGATTCCTACGCGGGCGAGGTGCGCCAGGGCCGCGTCGACGGTCACGGCGAACTGGCCTTCACCAACGGAGAGCGGTTCAACGGCGTGGTGGTGGACCGGCTTCCGGCGGGGCCGGGCGAACTGTCGATGCGCGGCGGCACCCGTCATGTCGGTCAGTTCCGCGGCGGCATCCAGGACGGTCCGGGCGCGGCCATCGACTCCGCCGGTGCGATGCAGCCCGGCATCTGGCGCGGCGCGACGCTGTTGAGTCGGTAACGCCGCTTCGTCTTTCCGTTTCGGCTGATATGCCCCACATTGGAACGCATTGCGGCTCGCCCTCCGGCCGCGCCAAGCGAGGACCGGCCTGGATGGACACGCTGACCGACCCAAAGAAGAGCCTTTCCGCAGCCAAGCCGGCCAAACCCGCAAAGGTCACCCGCGACCCGGAGGGCACCCGCGCGCGCATCCTCGCCGCCGCTACGGAGGAGTTCGCGCGCTACGGGCTGGGCGGCGCCCGCGTGGAGCGGATCGCCGAGGTCGCCGGCACCAACAAGCGCATGCTCTACTACCATGTCGGCAACAAGGAGAGCCTGTATCTGGCCGTGCTGGAGGGCGCCTATGCGCACATCCGCGCCACTGAACGCACGCTGAGCCTGGAAACGCTGGACCCGCCCGCCGCCATCGCCCGGCTGATCCACTTCACCTGGCAGTATTTCCTCGACCATCCCGAATTCATGGCGTTGCTGAACATCGAGAACCTGCACCGGGCGGAGCTACTGAAGACCTCCGACAAGGTGCATGCCATGCATTCGCCCTTCGTGCAGATGATCGCCGACGTGCTGGCGCGTGGCGTCGCCACCGGGATCTTCCGGGCCGGGGTGGACCCGGTGCAGCTCTACATTTCCATCGCCGGGCAGTCCTACTTCTACCTGTCCAACGTCCACACCCTGTCGGTCATCTTCGGCCGCGACCTGCTGGCCGAGGAGGCCAAGGCGGAGCGGCTGGACCATATGGTGGAGCTGATCCTGTCGTCGCTGCGGGCGTGATCCGGCGGTTGGTTTCATCATGAATAATCCGCATATCTGACCATCTGTCCTACCCCTTTGGCAGGGTTGACCGCTTTGCCGCGCCGGGCTTACTTTTAACCAGCCGGTTAAAAGAGCGCCTCACGTCGGCGCCGCAACGACCGGGGGAGGAGGAGCGATGGCTGTCGATACGGCGGCTCACGGGAATGCGTCCCGTGGCGGTCCCGCTTCGGGAACGGCGGCGCGACGGGGCGGGGCGGGTGCCACGCTGCTGCGTCTGCTCAATTCCGGCTGGTTCCGGCCGGTGCTGTTCCTGGTGGTCCTGACCGTCCTATGGGACCTGTCGGTGCGGATCTTCGCGATCCCGCCCTATCTGATACCGAAACCGGGCGACGTGGCCTTGGCGCTCGCCGCGGATTGGGACCAGCTCCTGGCGGCGTCGGTGCCGACCACGCTGGCGACCTTGGGCGGCTTCGCCCTGTCGGTGCTGTTCGGCATTCCCATCGCCATGCTGATCGCCGGGTCGAAGACAGTGGAATCCTACGTCTACCCGCTGCTGGTCTTCTCGCAGTCGATCCCGAAGGTCGCCATCGCGCCGCTGTTCGTGGTGTGGTTCGGCTTCGGGCTGCTGCCCAAGGTGATCTCCGCCTTCCTGCTGGCTTTCTTCCCCATCGTCGTGTCGGCGGTGCAGGGCTTCAAGTCGGTCGACAGCGACATGATGGACCTCGCCAAGTCCATGAAGGCGACGCGCCTTCAGACCTTCCGCATGGTCAGCCTGCCGCACGCCATGCCGGCCATCTTCGCCGGCCTGAAGGTGTCGATCACGCTGGCCGTGGTGGGCGCCGTGGTGGGTGAGTTCGTGGGGGCGAATTCCGGCATCGGCTTCGTCCTGCAGCGCTCCATCGGCAATTTCGAACTTCCCCTGATGTTCGCGGCCCTGGTGGTGCTGGCGCTGATCGGGGTGGTGCTTTTCTGGGTCATCGACGTGATCGAACGGCTCGCCATCCCCTGGCACGCGAGCCAACGCCACAACTACATCCCGACGCCGTAACGCCGACAACAAAACCAACAGCGACGCCGGACACCTTTCGGCCGGACATCCTTTGGGAGGAGACGAGATGAAACGGACGCTCTTCGCGGCGCTCTGCGCCCTCACCGCCACGACGCTTCCGGCCCAGGCCGCGGACAAGGTCGTGCTGATGCTGAACTGGTACGTGTATGGCGAGCACGCCCCCTTCTACTACGGCAAGGACAAGGGCCTGTACGAGGCCGAGGGCATCGACCTGGAGATCCAGGAGGGCCGCGGGTCGGCGGTGACGACCCAGGCGGTGGCCGCGAAGACCGTCGATTTCGGCTACGTCGACGTGCCGACCATGATGAAGGCGGCGGTGAAGGGCGCCCCGGTCACCTCGCCCGGCGTCCTGCTCCAGACCAGCCCGATGTCGGCCATGGGCTTCACCGACAAGAACATCCGCAAGCCCGAGGACATCAAGGGCAAGACCGTCGCCATGACGCCGGGCGACAGCATGTCCCAGATCTGGCCGCTGTTCCTGAAGAAGACCGGCCTGAAGGACAGCGACTTCCGCGTCGTGTCGGGCGACGCCCAGACCAAGCTGAACGCCGTCATCAACGGGCAGGCCGACCTGCTGCTGGGCTACGTCATGGACCAGAGCATGAAGATCAAGGACGCCACCGGCAAGTCGGTGACTCCGATCCGCTTCTCCGACTACGGCGTCAACATGGTCTCCTCCGGCATCATCGCCCACACCGAGACGCTGAAGGACAAGCCCGACCTCGTGAAGCGCTTCATGGCCGCGACGACCAAGGCGGTCGAAGGGGCGGAGAAGAACCCGAAGGAGGCGGTGGCCGCCATTCTCAAGGCCAACCCGAAGGGCGGCCAGGAAGCCACCCTGCTGGAAGGCTTCGAGCTGACCACGCCGCTCTACCGCACGGCGGAGACCAAGGGGCAGCGGCCCTTCCGCGTCACCGACGCCAACATGGCCGAGACGGTGGACCTGCTGGTCGAGTACGGCGGTCTGGACGCCGCGGCGAAGAAGAACCCGAAGGCCTTCTACACCCGCGACTTCCTCCCCGATCCCGCCGCGGCGGGCCAGTGAGGCCGGACGGACAGGAGAGCAGGGACATGGCTCAGCCCCAGTTGAAAGTCGTCGGATCGGCCGAAACGGCCCGCCTGTCGCAAAAGACCCTGATCCAGATCGACGGGGTGACCAAAACCTACCGCACCCGGGACGGGGAGGTGCCGTCCCTGCGCCCGATCACCTTCGACGTGCGGGACGGGGAGTTCCTGGTCGTCGTCGGCCCGTCCGGTTGCGGCAAGTCCACTCTGCTGAAGCTGGTCGCCGGCCTGCTGCCGGTCAGCGAGGGCGCCATCACCATCGAAGGCACCACGGTGACCGAGCCGCACGACGACGTGGGCATCGTGTTCCAAAGCCCGGTGCTGCTCGCCTGGCGGACGGTGCTGCGCAACATCATGATGCCGGTCGAGGTCCGCGGCCTGCCGCGCGACAAGTACCTGGAGCGCGCCCGCGCGCTGATCCGCATGACCGGGCTGGAGGGGTTCGAGAACAAGTACCCCTGGCAGCTTTCGGGCGGCATGCAGCAGCGCGCCTCGCTCTGCCGGGCGCTGGTCCACGACCCGAAGATCCTGCTGATGGACGAGCCGTTCGGCGCGCTCGACGCCATGACGCGGGAGAAGATGAACGTCGAGCTGCAGCGCATCCAGCACGAGACGGGCAAGACGGTGCTGCTGATCACCCACTCGATCCCCGAGGCGGTGTTCCTGGCCGACCGGGTGATGGTGATGTCGGAACGCCCCGGCGCCATCGCCGCGACCTACGAGGTGCCGCTGCCCCGCCCGCGCTCGCTGGATGTCATGGGCCACCCGGTCTTCATCGAGCTGACCCAGCGCATCCGGGCGCATTTCAACGCCCAAGGGCATCTGGACTGAGGGGGCGTGTGGTGATGGATGAGTCCTGCCCCCTCCCTGACCCTCCCCCGCTTCGCAGGGGAGGGGAATCAACGCCCTCCCCTGCGTCAGCGGGGGAGGGAAGGGGCCCGCGAAGCGGGAAGGGTGGGGGCACCGCACCCCTCATCACCATCCGCGCCATCGACCTCTATGAACGCCCCGTCCGCTTCGTGAAGCCCTTCCGCTTCGGCAGCGTGACGGTGGAGGCGGCCCCCCAGGCCTTCGTCCGCGCCCTGGTCCATGTGGACGGCGTCGGCGAGGCGTGGGGCGGCACCGCCGAGATGATGATGCCGAAGTGGTTCGACAAACGCCCGGAACGCAGCCCGGACGAGACGGTGGACGGCCTGCGCCGCTCCCTGCGCCTCGCCCGCGACGCCTATGGGACGGATCGGGCGGACACCGCCTTCGGCCATCACGCGGTGGCCTACGAGACGCAGCGGGCGGCCTGCCGCGCCGCCGGGCTGCCCGACCTGACGGCCGCCTACGGGCCGGCGCTGATCGACAAGGCGGTGCTGGACGGGCTGCTGCGGGTCCTGAATACGGATTTCTTCAATGGCATGCGGGCGAACTTGGCCGGGATCGACGCGCGGCTGACGCCGGATCTGGCGGGCTTCGACCTGGACGGCTTCCTCGCCGGGCTGGAGCCGCGGCCGTCCGTGGCGCTCCGCCACACGGTCGGGCTGCTGGACGAGCCGGAGGCCCTGCGCGACCTGCTGGCGCGGGAGCGGCTGACGCGCTTCAAGATCAAGCTGGGCGGCGATCCGGTGGCCGATCTGGCGCGTCTGACCGAGATCGCCGGCGTGCTCGACGCGGCGGCGGGCGATTACCGCGCCACGCTGGACGGCAACGAACAATACGCGGGCGCCTTCGCGCTCGACGCCTTCGTGGCCGGGCTGGAGCGCGACCCGGCGCTGGCCGGGTTCCGTCAACGCTTGCTCTACATCGAACAGCCGGTGGCGCGGGAGCGCGCGCTGGAGGCGCCGCTGGGCGCGGCGGCCGGGCGCATCCCCTTCATCATCGACGAATCCGACGACGGCTACGACGCCTTCCCGCGCGCCCGCGCCGCCGGCTACCGCGGCGTATCGTCCAAGTCCTGCAAGGGGCTCTACAAGGCCATCCTGAACCGGGCGCGTTGCGCCGCCTGGGGGGCGCCGCACTTCGTCGCGGCGGAGGACCTGACCTGTCAGGCCGGGCTGGCGGTGCAGCAGGACACGGCGCTGGTCGCGCTGCTCGGCATCGCCGACGCGGAGCGCAACGGCCACCAGTACGGAAACGGCTTCGACGGAGCGCCGGAGGCCGACGCCTTCCTCGACGCGCATCCCGGCTTCTACACCCGGCGGGACGGCACCGTCCGCCTCGCCACGGCGGGCGGCAGCCTGCCCACCGAAACCCTGGCCGTCCCCGGCTTCGCCAGCGCGGCGCAGCCCCGGTGGGACCGCCTGTCCCCTCTGCAGAACGAATAATCCCCTAGGGAGTCCCAGACATGAGCACGAAGCGCCTTGGTATCATCATGCATGGCGTGACCGGCCGCATGGGCATGAACCAGCACCTGATCCGGTCGATCCTCGCCATCCGGGCGCAGGGCGGCGTCACGCTGTCCGACGGGTCCCGCGTCATGCCGGACCCCATCCTGGTCGGGCGCAACGCCGAGAAGATCCGTGAGTTGGCCCAGCGCCACGGCGTCGAGCGCTGGACCGACAATCTGGATGCGGCCCTGGCGAACCCGGACGACACGATCTTCTTCGACGCCGGCACCACCCAGATGCGCCCGACGCTGCTGGAGGCGGCGATCCGCGCCGGCAAGCACGTCTATTGCGAGAAGCCCATCGCTACCAACCTGGAGGAGGCGCTGCGCGTCGTCCGGCTGGCCGAGGAGGCCGGGGTGAAGAACGGCACCGTGCAGGACAAGCTGTTCCTGCCCGGCCTGCAGAAGCTGAAGATGCTGCGCGACAGCGGCTTCTTCGGAAAAATCCTCTCGGTGCGCGGCGAGTTCGGCTATTGGGTGTTCGAGGGCGACTGGCAGCCGGCGCAGCGCCCCTCCTGGAACTACCGGGAGGAGGACGGAGGCGGCATCATCCTCGACATGGTCTGCCACTGGCGCTACGTGCTCGACAACCTGTTCGGGCAGGTCAAGAGCGTCTCCTGCCTCGGCGCCATCCACATCCCGGAACGCTGGGACGAGCAGGGCAAGCGCTATCAGGCCACCGCTGACGACGCGGCTTACGCCACCTTCGAGCTGGAGGGTGGAGTCATCGCCCACATCAACTCCTCCTGGGCGACGCGGGTGTATCGCGACGATCTGGTGACCTTCCAGGTGGACGGGACGCACGGTTCGGCGGTCGCGGGCTTGAGCGATTGCGTGATCCAGCCGCGCCAGGGCACGCCGCGCCCGGTGTGGAACCCGGACCAGAAGCAGACCATGGACTTCTACGCGACGTGGCAGCCGGTGCCCGACAACCAGCCGACCGACAACGGCTTCAAGACGCAGTGGGAATCCTTCATCCGCCACGTCGTCGAGGACGCCCCCTTCGACCATGGCCTGATCGAGGGCGCCAAGGGCGTGCAGCTCGTCGAGGCCGCGCTGAAGAGCTGGAAGGAGCGCCGCTGGGTCGACGTTCCCTCTCTGACCGCCTGACCGGAGTTCGCATCCATGGCAACGACCATCAAGCTGCCGCGCGCCGACCGCTCGCTGGAGGCCTACGAGGTCGCCCCGGCTCGGGGCTTCCCCGCCCGCACCGACCGGCCCTTGAACCGCGTGGCCTATGCCGCCGCGCACATGGTGGCCGACCCGCTGGCCGACAACGACCCGTGGCTGACCCCGGCCATCGACTGGGACCGCAGCATCGCCTTCCGCGAGCATCTGTGGGACCTGGGCTTCGGCGTGGCCGAGGCGATGGACACCGCGCAGCGCGGCATGGGGCTGGACTGGAGCGCCTCGCTGGAGCTGATCCGGCGCTCCCTGATCGCGGCGAAGGCGCGCGGCAACGCGCTGATTGCCTGCGGGGCGGGCACCGACCATCTGGCGCCGGAGGACGCCCGCTCGCTCGACGACGTGATCCGCGCCTATGAGACGCAGGTCGCCGCGGTCGAGGACCTCGGTGGGCGAGTGATCCTGATGGCGTCCCGTGCGCTCGCCCGCGTGGCCAAGGGGCCGGAGGATTACGTCCGCGTCTACAGCCGCATCCTCTCCCAGGTGCGCAGCCCGGTGATCATCCACTGGCTGGGCGACATGTTCGACCCGGCGCTGGCCGGCTATTGGGGAACGAACGACTTCCCGGTGGCGCTCGACACGGCGGTCGGCATCATCAACGACTTCCAGTCCAAGGTGGACGGGGTGAAGATCTCCCTGCTCGACAAGGACAAGGAGATCGTCATGCGCCGCCGTCTGGCCCCCGGCGTGCGCATGTACACCGGCGACGACTTCAACTACGCGGAGCTGATCGCCGGCGACGCGGAGGGCCATTCCGACGCGCTGCTGGGCATCTTCGACGCCATCGCCCCGGCGGCGGCGGCGGCCTTGGCCGAGCTGGCCGCGGGCGAGGAAGGGCGTTTCCATGAGATTCTGGAGCCGACCGTCCCGCTGTCCCGCCACATCTTCAAGGCGCCGACCCGCTTCTACAAGACCGGGGTGGTCTTCATGGCCTACCTGAACGGCCACCAGGACCATTTCACGATGATCGGCGGCCAGGAGAGCGCGCGCTCCACCCTGCATCTGGCGGAGATCTTCCGTCTGGCCGACAAGGCCGGGCTGCTGCGCGACCCGGAAGAGGCGGTGTGGCGCATGGCCGATATCCTGGCCGTCCGCGGCATCGAGGCGGTGTGAGGGTAACTCCCTCTCCCCTCTGGGGAGAGGGTGGCGCCGAAGGCGCCGGGTGAGGAGGATGCGCGTGGCGGCAGGTTCGGCACAAGCGCAACCCCCTCACCCTGACCCTCTCTCCGGAGGGGAGAGGGACGAGATTGATAAGGGACTCCAAATCATGCGCGACTTCTCCGGCGATCATCGCTGGCTGTCCATCAACACGGCCACGGTGCGCAAGCAGGGCGACCTGCTGCAGATCTTCGACGCCTGCGCCCGCCACGGCATCCGCGCCGTCTCCCCCTGGCGGGACCAAGTGGCGGCCGTGGGGCTGGACCGCGCCGTGCGGGCCGTGAAGGAACTGGGGCTGGAGCTGTCCGGCTATTGCCGCGGCGGCATGTTCCCCGCCGATCCCGACCGCCGGGCCGAGGTGCGCGACGACAACCGCCGCGCGGTGGACGAGGCGGTGGCGCTGGGCGCCCCCTGCCTCGTGCTGGTGGTCGGCGGGCTGCCGCAATTCTCCCGCCCCGGCTCCCCGCCGTCCAAGGACATCGCGCTGGCCCGCGCCCAGGTGGAGGACGGCATCGCCGAGCTGCTGGAGCACGCCCGCGGCGCCGGGATGCCGCTCGCCATCGAGCCGCTGCACCCGATGTACGCCGCCGACCGTGCCTGCGTGAACACGATGGGCCACGCGCTCGACCTCTGCGACCGGCTGGACCCGCAGGGAACCGGCGCGCTGGGCGTGGCGTTGGACGTCTACCACGTCTGGTGGGACCCGGAACTGGAGGCGCAGATCCGCCGGGCGGGCAAGAGCCGCCTCTGTGCCTTCCATGTGTGCGACTGGCTGGTGCCGACCGCCGATCTGCTGGAGGACCGCGGCATGATGGGCGACGGGGTGATCGACATTCCGATGATCCGCGGCCGGGTGGAAGCCAACGGATTCCAAGGCTATTCCGAGGTCGAAATATTCTCGCGCCACTGGTGGACCCGACCTTTGGATGAGGTGTTGTCCGTCTGTATCGAACGGCATCGGTCTTCGGTGTGAGTGATCGCCTATTTTTCAGTCATTTCGGCATTTATGGCTAAAACGTGGGCGGATTGTGGCGGCGTGCATAATTCGTAAGCGAATGCTTGGCCGTGAGCCGCCGCGGAATCCCTGAGGCGGCGGCATCGCGCCGCGTCGTGGCATCACATTTGCGAAGGACACCCCCGGGCGCCTGAGGCGGGCGCCAGACCAAAGAACGGGGGGTATTCACAATGTTCAAGTCGGGGTTCACGTCGGGCTTCGGGACCGGTCGCACCCTTGCGGCGGCCGCCGGTCTTGCCGTCACGTTCGCCGCGGGCTTCGCCGCCCCGGCGTCAGCCCAGGACACCATCAAGGTCGGCATCCTCCATTCCCTGTCGGGCACCATGGCGATCAGCGAGACCACGCTGAAGGACGTCATGCTGATGCTCATCGAAGAGCAGAACAAGAAGGGCGGCGTTCTCGGCAAGAAGCTTGAGCCGGTCGTCGTCGATCCCGCCTCCAACTGGCCCCTGTTCGCCGAAAAGGCGCGCGAGCTGGTCAGCAAGGACAAGGTGGCCGCGGTGTTCGGCTGCTGGACCTCGGTCAGCCGCAAGTCCGTCCTGCCGGTGTTCGAGGAGCTGAACAGCATCCTGTTCTACCCGGTGCAGTACGAGGGCGAGGAGTCCTCGCGCAACGTCTTCTACACCGGCGCCGCCCCGAACCAGCAGGCGATCCCCGCCGTCGACTATCTGGCGGCGACGGAAGGCGTGCAGCGCTGGGTGCTGGCCGGCACCGACTACGTCTATCCGCGCACGACCAACAAGATCCTGGAAACCTACCTGAAGTCCAAGGGCGTGAAGTCCGAGGACATCATGATCAACTACACCCCCTTCGGCCATTCCGACTGGCAGAACATCGTCGCCGACATCAAGAAGTTCGGCTCCGCCGGCAAGAAGACCGCGGTCGTCTCGACCATCAACGGCGACGCCAACGTCCCCTTCTACAAAGAACTGGGCAACCAGGGCGTCAAGGCGCAGGATATCCCGGTCGTCGCCTTCTCCGTGGGTGAGGAGGAGCTGGCCGGCATCGACACCAAGCCGCTGGTCGGCCATCTCGCCGCCTGGAACTACTTCATGTCGGTGGACACGCCGGAGAACAGCGACTTCATCAAGAAGTGGCAGGCCTACACCAAGAACGACAAGCGCGTCACCAACGACCCGATGGAGGCCCACTACATCGGCTTCAACATGTGGGTGAAGGCGGTCGAGAAGGCCGGCACCACCGACAGCAACGCGGTGATCGACAGCCTCGTCGGCGTGTCCGTCCCGAACCTGACCGGCGGCTATTCGGCCATGCTGCCGAACCACCACATCACCAAGCCGGTGCTGATCGGCGAGGTGCAGGAGAACGGCCAGTTCGAAACCGTCTCCAAGACGCCGGGCCTCGTGGTCGGCGACGAGTGGTCGGACTTCCTGCCGGACAGCAAGGACCTGATCTCCGATTGGCGCGCCCCGATGTCCTGCGGCAACTTCAACGTGAAGACCGGCAAGTGCGGCGGCAAGGGGTCATGAGGACCGTCTGAACGCCTCTTGGTGACTGGCTGCGTGGTGCCCCCTCCCTGACCCTCCCCCGCTCTCGGCGGACCAGAGGTCCGCCTGTCGCGTCAGCGCAAACCTTTGGTTTGCGCGAGAGCTTCGCAGGGGAGGGGATTGCTCCCTCTCCCGCCCAGCGGGGGAGGGAAGGGGCCCGCGAAGCGGGAAGGGTGGGGGCAGCACCTTCCCACGCAAAACGCCCCAACGACTTCCGACACATCACAGGAACCGCGATGCACCGCGCATTCTGCTGGCTGCTGGCCGCGTTTCTGGCGTTGGCCGCACCCACCGCCTTCGCCGCCGATCTGACCCCGCTGGTCCGCGGCCTGGGCGCCGGCAACTACGCCGAGACCGAAAAGGCCATCGCCGGGCTGGCCGAGACGGGCGATCCCGCCGTCGTGCCGGTGATCGAGGCTCTCCAGGCCGGCGACCTGCATGTCCGCAAATCGGACGGCGCCGTGGTCGTCGCCAAGCGCGCCGGCAACGGCTACGCCCTGACCGACCCGCTGACCGGCGGGGCCATCGGCGAGGCGGACCGCAACGCGGTCGAGAAGATCCGCATCAACAACGCCCTGCGCCGTACGATCAGCGCGACGCTCGGCGCGCTCACCCTGATGAGCCCCGACGCCGGCACGCGCCGGCAGGCCGCCGAGGCGGTGTTCAAGAGCCGCGACGCCAACGCGCTGGACGCGCTCAACACGGCCCTGGCCAAGGAAACCGACGAGCGCGTGCGCCGCGCGATGACCCAGGCGCGGGCCGCCGTCCTGCTGGCCGGGGAGGCTTCCGACGCCGACAGGATCGCCGCCGTCGCGGTGCTTCAGGAACGCGGCGACCAGGATGCGCTGGCCCTGCTGAACGGTGCTGCCAATAGCGGCAGTGACGCGGTGAAGGACGCCGCGAAGAAGGCCATCGCGTCCGTCGAGCAGCGGCTCGCCCTGTGGGGTGCCGCGCAGAATCTGTGGTACGGCCTGTCGCTCGGCTCGGTGCTGCTGCTGGCGGCGATCGGGCTGGCCGTCACCTTCGGCGTCATGGGCGTCATCAACATGGCGCATGGCGAGATGGTGATGATCGGCGCCTACGCCACCTTCCTGGTGCAGGAGGCCTTCCGCCAGTGGGCGCCGGGCCTGTTCGACTTCTCCATCCTGGTGGCGCTGCCCGTCGCCTTCCTGGCCTCCGGCGCGGTCGGCGTCGCCATCGAGCGCAGCGTGATCCGCTGGCTCTACGGGCGCCCGCTGGAAACGCTGCTGGCGACCTGGGGCCTGTCGCTGGCGCTCCAGCAGGCGGTGCGCTCCATCTTCGGGCCGACGAACCGCGAGGTCGGCGCCCCGTCCTGGATGTCCGGCGCCTTTGAACTCGGCGGGCTGACCATCACCTACGGGCGGCTGTGGATCGTCGTCTTCGCCTTCCTCGTCTTCGGCGCGCTGCTGGTGGCGCTGCGCAAGACATGGTTCGGGCTGAGCATCCGCGCCGTCACCCAGAACCGCAGCATGGCCAACGCCATGGGCATCCGCACGGCGCGGGTGGACGCGCTGACCTTCGGGCTCGGCTCCGGCATCGCCGGGCTGGCCGGGGTGGCGCTGAGCCAGATCGACAACGTCAGCCCCAACCTGGGCCAGGGCTACATCATCGACAGCTTCATGGTCGTGGTGTTCGGCGGCGTCGGCAACCTGTGGGGCACGCTGGTCGGCGCGCTGGCGCTCGGCGGCGTCAACAAGTTCCTGGAGCCCTACGCGGGCGCGGTGCTGGGCAAGATCCTGGTGCTGATCTTCATCATCCTGTTCATCCAACGGCGTCCGCGCGGCCTGTTCGCGCTGAAGGGCCGGGCGGTGGAGGCCTGATCCGATGCTGACCCGTTTCTTCCTGATGGGCCTCGACAAGAAGGCCGGCGTGCTGCTGACCGTCCTGGCGGTGCTGGCCGTGGCGGTGCCGGTCATGGCGCTGGGCACCGCCCCGGATTCGCCGTGGCACCTGTCCACCCACACGGTGGCGCTGCTCGGCAAGTATCTGTGCTTTGCCCTGCTGGCGCTGTCGCTCGACCTCGTCTGGGGCTTCGTCGGCATCCTGTCGCTGGGCCACGCCGCCTTCTTCACGCTGGGCGGCTACGCCATGGGCATGTATCTGATGCGGCAGATCGGCTCGCGCGGGGTCTACGGCAACGCCGACCTGCCGGATTTCATGGTCTTCCTGAACTGGACGGAGCTGCCCTGGTACTGGCACGGCTTCGACCAGTTCTGGTTCGCCGCGATCATGGTGATGCTGGTGCCGGGCCTGCTCGCCTTCGCCTTCGGCTGGTTCGCCTTCCGCTCCCGCGTCACCGGCGTCTATCTGTCGATCATCACGCAGGCGATGACCTTCGCGCTGATGCTGGCCTTCTTCCGCAACGACATGGGGCTGGGCGGCAACAACGGCCTGACCGACTTCAAGGAGATCCTGGGCTTCGACATCCAGGCCGCCTCGACCCGCGTCGGGCTGTTCGTCGCGACGGTGGTGGCGCTGGCGGCGGGCTACATCCTGGCGTCGGCCGTGGTGGCGTCCAAGCTGGGCAAGGTGCTGATCGCCGTGCGCGACGCGGAGAGCCGGGTGCGCTTCCTGGGTTATGAGACCGACCGCTACAAGCTGTTCGCCTGGACGCTGTCGGCCTGCATGGCCGGCGTGGCGGGCGCGCTTTACGTG
The DNA here is from genome assembly GCF_016632405.1 of Azospirillum aestuarii. NCBI lineage: Bacteria > Pseudomonadati > Pseudomonadota > Alphaproteobacteria > Rhodospirillales > Azospirillaceae > Azospirillum > Azospirillum aestuarii. The sequence goes on along the minus strand of NZ_JAEPIV010000013.1, from coordinate 21,682 downwards.
CCGCAGGTCGGCATCATCAACCCGTCGGAATTCTCCCCCGCCAGCAGCATCGAGGCGGTGATCTGGGTCGCCGTCGGCGGGCGCGGCACGCTGGCCGGGCCGGTGCTGGGCGCGGTGCTGGTGAATTTCGGCAAGAGCTACTTCACGGCGGCGCTGCCGGAGCTGTGGCTGTTCGCGCTGGGCGGCCTGTTCGTGCTGGTCACGCTGTTCCTGCCCAAGGGCATTCTGGGTCTGGCGGCGCAGCTCCGCGACCGGCTGCCGGCGCGCGCCACGGTCACCGCCAAGCCGGCGGACCAGAAGGGAGTCTGAGAGACATGAGCACGGAAGACACCCTGCTGTATCTGGACGGCGTGTCGGTCAGCTTCGACGGGTTCCGGGCGCTGAACAGCCTGTCGCTGGTCATCGAGCCGGGCGAGATGCGGGCGATCATCGGGCCGAACGGCGCCGGCAAGACGACCATGATGGACGTCATCACCGGCAAGACCCGGCCCGATACCGGCACCATCCTGTTCGAGGGCCGCACCGACCTGACCAGCCTGCGCGAGCCGGCCATCGCCAACCTGGGCATCGGCCGCAAGTTCCAGCGCCCCACCGTGTTCGAGATGCACACGGTCTGGGACAATCTGGAACTGTCGCTGAAGGCGCCGCGCCGCCCGCTGAAGACGCTGACCTATTCGGCCACAAGGGAGGATCGGGCGCGGATCGAGGAGATCCTCGACATCACCCGCCTGTCGCCGCGGCGCGACCGCCCGGCGGGCAGCCTGTCGCACGGCGAGAAGCAGTGGCTGGAGATCGGCATGCTGCTGGCCCAGGACCCGAAGCTGCTGCTGGTCGACGAGCCGGTGGCCGGTATGACCGACGCGGAAACGGAACAGACCGCCCATCTGCTGAAGGACATCGCCGGCAAGCATTCGGTGATCGTCGTGGAGCACGACATGGTCTTCGTCCGCGAGCTGGGCGTGAAGGTCACGGTGCTGCACGAGGGCTCGGTGCTGGCCGAAGGTTCGCTCGACACGGTGAGTGCCAACAAGCAGGTCATCGACGTCTATCTCGGCCGGTGACCGAACCACATTCCCCTCTCCCCTCTGGGGAGAGGGTCAGGGTGAGGGGGCGCCCGAAGGGCGGAAACGCAGCCTCATTGCAGAGCTTTTCCGACCTGCGGCCGCCCCCCTCATCCTAGCCTTCTCCCCAGAGGGGAGAAGGGATTCAGGAGAAAGCAAGCATGCTCGACGTACGGTCTGTCGATCTCCATTACGGCGCGGCGCAGGCGCTGCGCGGCGTGTCGCTGACGGCGGAGGTGGGGAAGGTCACCTGCCTGCTGGGGCGCAACGGCGTCGGCAAGTCCTCGCTGCTGCGCGCCATCGTCGGGCTGAAGCCGGTGACCGGCGGCACCATCGCCTGGGACGGCGGCGACATCACCAAGCTCGCCCCGTCGGAACGGGCGCGGCGCGGCATCGCCTATGTCCCGCAGGGGCGCGAGATCTTCCCGCTGCTGACGGTGCGGGAAAACCTGCTGACCGGTTACGCGCCGCTGAAGCGCGCCGACCGCTCGATCCCCGACGAGGTGTTCGAGCTGTTCCCGGTGCTGAAATCCATGCTCGACCGGCGCGGCGGCGACCTGTCGGGCGGGCAGCAGCAGCAGCTCGCCATCGGGCGGGCGCTGGTGACGCGGCCCCGGCTTCTGGTGCTGGACGAGCCGACCGAGGGCATCCAGCCCAGCATCATCAAGGACATCGGGCGGGCCATTTCCTACCTGCGCGACAAGGGCACCATGGCGATCCTGCTGGTCGAGCAGTATTTCGAGTTCGCCCGCGATCTGGCCGACGACTGGGCGGTGATGGAACGCGGCGAGGTGATGCTGGCGGGCAGCCGCGACGGGCTGGAGGAGAGCGAGGTCCGGCGGTATCTCACCGTCTGATACGGTTGGAAAACGATCACTTCCATCGTTTTCCAACCGTCGGGCCCGGCAGATCAATGCGTCAGCATTGATTGAGAGGGTCATACCGGCGCCGCCGGTATGACGCGCCTGCGTCCGGGGGTATCCTCGCGAAGGCGGAGCCGCGGTTCCGCCATCCTGTGCTTCCCGTGGCGGGAGCCGGGAACGCCGCCTTCGCGAGGATGGCACCCCTGCGCTTTGTGGAGCTTGGCGCGGAACCGCGATGCGCTACCATCGGTGCCAGTCATTCACACCGAAGGCAGTTCCGAATGTCGAGCGTCCTGTCAGCCGACCCCGTTCTCCAGCAGGTTGACCGCGGTTTCGAAGACTCCCTGGGCCGCCTGTGCGACCTGTTGCGCATCCCCAGCGTCAGCACCGACCCGGCCTACAAGGGCGACGTGCGCCGCGCCGCCGACTGGCTGGTGCGCGAGTTGAGCGGGCTGGGCTTCGACGCCTCCGTGCGCGAGACGGCCGGCCATCCCGCGGTCGTCGCCCACCATCCGGGTCCGGGCGGCGTGGATGTGCCGCACATCCTCTATTACGGCCATTACGACGTGCAGCCGGCGGAGCCGCTGGAGCTGTGGAACAGCCCGCCCTTCGAGCCGGCCATCGTCGAGGCCGAGCATGGCCGCCGCATCGTCGCCCGCGGCGCCGTGGACGACAAGGGCCAGGTGATGACCTTCATCGAGGCGTTCCGCGCCTGGCACGCCGTGCACGGCACCCTACCGATCCGCGTGACCGTCCTGCTGGAGGGCGAGGAGGAGACCGGCAGCCCGAACCTGCTGCCCTTCCTGAAGGCCAACGCGGAGGAGCTGAAGGCCGACGTCTGCGTCATCACCGACACCAATTCCTGGAGCATCGACACGCCGGCCATCACCACCCGGCTGCGCGGCCTGCTCTATGTCGAGGCGACGCTGCATGGGCCGAGCCACGACCTGCATTCCGGCATGTTCGGCGGCGCGGTGCTGAACCCGATCAACGCGCTGACCCGCATTCTCGGCCAGATCCACGACGAGGATGGGCGCGTCCGCTTCCCCGGCTTCTATGACGACGTGGCCGAGCCCACGGATGAGGAAAAGGCGATGTGGCGCGACCTCGGCTTCGACGAGAGCGCCTTCCTGGCCGGCGTCGGGCTGAAGACCCCGGCGGGCGAGGCCGGGCGCAGCGCGCTGGAACGGCTGTGGTCGCGCCCGACCTGCGACATCAACGGCATCTGGGGCGGCTACACCGGCGAAGGCTCCAAGACGGTCATCGCCTCCAAGGCGTCGGCCAAGCTGTCCTGCCGCCTCGTGCCGGCCCAGGACCCGGAGAAGATCCTGGCTGGCATCCGCAGCTTCCTGGAGGAGCGGACGCCGGCGGACGGGCGGTGGGAGATCAAGGTGTTCGGCCGCTCGCCGGGCGTCCAGGTGCCGACCGACAGCCCCTATCTGCGCGCCGCCATGGCGGGCCTGGGCGACGTCTTCGCCAACAAGCCGGCGCTGGTCGGCAGCGGCGGGTCGATCCCGGTCGGCGGCTACATCCGGCAGGCGCTGGGCTTCGACTCGATCTTCGTCGGTTTCGGGCTGGAGGATGACCGCATCCATTCGCCCAACGAGAAGTTCGAGGTGAGGTGCCTGCACAACGGCATCCGCTCCCACGCCGCCATGCTGGCGCGCTTCGCGGCGCTGTAGGGCTGTGCGTCCCCCGCGCCCAGCCGGAGTGGGGGACGCATCTCAATGCGGCTTCAGCGCCTCGACCACCTGCATGTGGCCCTGCAGCGCGCCAAGGGTGAGGGCGGAGTTGCCGGCGGTGTCCATGCGGAACGGGTTGGCGCCGCGCTCCACCAGCGTCCGAGCCACGCGGTCGTGGCCGTTGTTGGCCGCGTACATCAGGGCCGACCAGCCATGGCTGGCAACCCGGTCCACCGACACGCCGCGGTCGACCAGGATCTTCACCACACCGTCATGGCCGCGGGCCGCGGCGGCCATCAGGGCGGTCTTGCCGTCGTCGTTGGTGGCGTCGAGTTCGGCCCCGGCGGCGGCCAGCGCGTGGATCACCGCCTCGTGCCCGCCCCAGGCGGCGTACATCACCGCGGTGGCGCCGTCGGCGGTGCGCAGCTCCGTCTTGGCCCGGCGGTCGATGAGCAGCCGCACCGCGTCGGTCAGCCCCTGTTCGGAGGCCAGCATCAGCAGGGTCTTGCCGTTGTCCACCCGCTTGTTCGGATCGGCGCCGCCGTCCAGCGCGCGCTTCAACTCGTCGGTGCGGCGCATCAGGGCGATGGCTCCGTCACGGCTGTCCAGGCCGGGCCGGACCTCGGCGGTGGCCGGCGGCGCCGGTGGGGTGCCGGGGGTCGCGGAGGCCGTGGGTGTGGCGGGCAGCACGCGCCCCTCGCCGGCCGCCTTGATGCGGTCGCGCAGATCGCCGGTGTTCGGGGCGACGATCAGGGCGCGCTCGTAGAAGCGCCGCGCCTCGTCCCAATTGCCGTCGCGCTCCGCCAGCGATGCCCAGCGGCGGTAGGTCTCCTCCATGGTCGTCAGGAGGTCCTGGATCTCCGGCGTCGCCGGGGCGATCTCGCGCAGCCGCGACACCGTCTCGTAGGCGTTGTTGTTCGGCGGTGTGGTCAGGAGCTTGGCGGCGATTTGCCGGCGGGCCTGATCGACCAGGGTGCGGACCCGCGGATTCAGGCCGTTGTCGCTGGTGGAGAAGGGCGTGGACGCCGTGGGAGCCGCGGGCTGGGGCATCGCCGGAGCCGCCATCTGGGGCGCCGGCTCATCGACCAGCGGCGGCAGGGTGGCGGAGCCGGTCGGGCCTTCGCTCTGCTCCGTGCGGTATTCCGTCGCCCGCGGCTTGGGCGGCTGGGTGTGCTCCGCGGCCAGCGGATCGGCCGCCGGCACCGGCGGTTTCGGCATCTGGACCGCCGGAGCGACGGGCGGCGGCTCCGGCTTCGCCAGCGGTGCCGGATCGAGCTTGGCGACGGTCGTTTGCGGAGGCGCCGTTGGGGCGGCCTCCTGGGCCGGAGGCGTCACGGTGCGGGCGGCGGGCGGCGGCGGGACGTCGGCCTTTGTCGGCGAAGGGCTCGCGACCGGCACGCCCGCCTCGGCGGGGAGGGAGGCGAGGTAGGGGTTCTGCGGCCGGGCGAGCGCCAACGTGTCGGGGCCGCGGCTGCCCAGGCTGGGCTCGTCCGCAAAAGGATTGTGCACCCGCTCCGTCACGAAGGTTCGGATATCCTCCCAACCTTGCCGGGCGTAATCGAGCGCCCGTTCGGGCGTGGCGCCGGGAACCGTCAGGGTCACGCCGGCCCCGGCGGCACCCAGCAGGATCAGGGTGGTGATCGCCGCTCCGGCCAGCGCGGCGCGGCGGCGCGGGCGCCGCTTGACGGGCAGGTCGGCGACCGGGCCGCCGGTCTCCGGGATCGTCCAGCCGTCCGGTGCGTCCCAATCGTTGGCGGGCCAATCGTTGGCGTCGCGCTCCGCCGCGCGGCGCGGCGGCGGGGGAGCGGCGCGCGGCGGGACGGCTACCGGGCCGGTGGGGAGGCCGGCGGACGGGCCCGCGGACGGGATGGCGGCGGTGGGCGCGACGGACGGGCCGGCGCCGGGCGTCATGCGGTAGATCACGCCCAACTCGCGCACCGCCTCGGCCAATCCGGGACGGGCCAGGGTCCGCTCCATCTCCGGCGTGCCGCAGAGAAGAACCTGAAGGAAACGCCCGCTCGGCGTCTCGGAGCGGGTGAGATCGATCAGGTCGGCCAGAGTCGGGGCGGCCAGGACGCCTGCGTTCTCCACCGCCAGCAATCCGGTGCCGGCGAGATCCAGCCGCTCCTCCAGCGCCTCGATCAGCGTGTCGAAATCGCGGTCGTCGTTGTCGGAGGGCAGAGCGGCGTCACCGGCGGCTGAGACCAGATCCTCGACCTGCGCCCCGGCGCTGGCGGCGACCGGAAGCACCAGCGCCCCGTCGGAGCCGACCTGCTCGACGAGCTGGTGGAAGACCGCCGCTCGTCCGGACCCGGCCTCGCCGACCAGCACCAGCAGCCGCTTGCGCGCCAACAGAGCCAGGAGAAGGCCGTCGAAGACCTCCGTCTGGTCGGGGCGCAGGCCGGCGGCCTGTGGTTGGGGCTTCGCCTTCGCCGCAGAGCGATTCGAGGATGGCGTGGCTTTCGGAGCGGAACGGTCCATGGGGGCGCGCGCAATCCAATTGATGAGACGTGACACTCCTGACTCTAGTGGTCCGCTGCCGTCCTGCGACGGTGCAAAGGGACGGGACCGCCACCTCTTATGGAGGAGGTGCGCGTCGGGATGGCTGATTCGGGCGGAGCGCTGCGCTATAGGGGGAGCTGCTTTTCCACCCCGTTCACTGTCCACCCGCGCTGGGAGTCCGTCATGGGCATGGGTCCGATGCGAATTGGCGTCGATCTGGGCGGCACGAAGATCGCCGCCACCCTCCTGGCTCCCGACGGGACGGAGCGGGCGCGGCACCGCGCCGACACGCCGCGCGGCTATGCGGAGACGCTGGAGGCGCTGGCCGGCGCCGTGGCGGCGCTGGAGGAGCGTGCGGGCTGCCGGGACGCCATGGTCGGCCTGTGCCTGCCCGGCATCGTCGACGCCGCCGCGGGCACCGTGCGCGCGGTCAACCTGCCTTGGCTGGACGGGCGGCCCTTCGCCGCGGACCTGTCGCGAACGCTGGGCCGTCCGGTGCGGATCGCCAACGACGCCAACGCCTTCGTCCTGTCGGAGGCGGTGGATGGGGCCGCCGCCGGGGCGCCGCTGGTCTTCGGGATCATCCTGGGCACCGGGGTCGGCGGCGGGATCGTCGCGGACCGGCGCATCCTGCCCGGCGCCAACGCCCTGGCCGGGGAGTGGGGACACAACCCGCTGCCCTGGCGTACGGCGGAGGACGGCCCGCCGCTGCCCTGCGGCTGCGGGCGGGAGGGCTGCATCGAGACTCTGCTGTGCGGCGCGGGTCTGGCCCGTCTGCATCATTGGCGCACGGGGGAAGCGCTGGCCCCGCCGGAGATCGCCGCGCGCGCCCGCTCCGGCGACGCGCAGGCGCGGGCGACGCTGGACCGCCATGCCGACGGGCTGGCCCGCGCGCTGGCCGCCGTCATCAATCTGCTCGACCCCGACGCGGTGGTGGTCGGCGGCGGTCTGTCGGACCTGCCGGGGCTGTACGAGGCGGTGCCGGCCCTGTGGGGGCGCTGGGCGCTGAGTCCGGCGCCGCGCACCCGCTTCCTCCGGGCGCGCCATGGCGCCGAAAGCGGTATGCGCGGCGCGGCATGGCTTTGGCCCATGCAGTGATGCCTTTGGCCGATGCCCGCGAGTTGGCGCGGCTTTTGCTCTATACCCTCCGACACGGAAGGGAGAAGGCCCATGTTCGGCTTCATATCGGGGTTTCAGAAGGGGCGGCGTGGGGCTTCGCTGCAAACTGCAAATCAAAATGCCTATCGCAATATGCAGAAGGCACCGTCGTCGGATTCTGTGGACGGCGTAATGGCCAAACGTCAGTTGGAGGAGGCCTGCGTCCTTCTTCAGGACGCCGCCGCCGACCTGGAATCGGTCCTGTCTGGCATGCCGATGCCCGCCGGGCGGGCCGACCTGAACGAGGCGATCGGAACGATCATGGAGACGTTGAGGCTCGTCGCCTCCGCCCATGCCCGGCTGGAACACCCGCCGATCCATGGCGGCGTGCTGGCCGACTGACGGTTCCGGCCGGCGGCCGAATTGACGGGCCGGAAACGCGAAAGGGCGGCTCCGCCGGGGAGCCGCCCTTTCGCTTGTCCGGATGCCCGGACCCCGATCACTCGGAAACGGTCTGCCAGAAGAAGAACACGACGGCCAGAACCATCAGGGCGATGTCCATGGGTAAGTCTCCTCGATGCTGCGTATGAGGGTCGAAATTCTGCGGCCTCTATACGACAGATTTTCGCGTGCGTGCAGGGGGTGTTTCACGAAACGGCCATTTTGCCGCTGATCCAGGTCGCCCGAACCCGCAGCCGCTCGTCGAGGTGCACGAGGTCGGCGGCCAGACCGGGCCGGATGCGGCCGCGCCGTCCCGCCATGCCCATGAAATCGGCCGGATAGGCGGAGGCCATGCGCAGCGCCTCGTCCAGCGGGATGCCGACCCGCTCCACGGCGTTGCGAACCGCCGTCGCCATGTCCAGGGCGGAACCGGCCAGCGTGCCGTCGGCGGTGACGCAGCGCCCGTCCTCCACCCGGATGTCCTCGCCGTAGAGCTGGAAGCCGCCGGGCTGGGTGGCGCCGGGTTCGGTGGCGCCGGGTTGGGTCGCACCGACCGGGGGCATCGCGTCGGTCACCAGGAACAGCCGGCCGCGGGCCTTCGCCTTCCAGGCCAGACGGACGGAAGCGTCATGGACATGGTGCCCGTCGACGATGATGCCGCACCAGACCCCATCCTCCTCCAGTGCCGCCCCCACCATGCCGGGCTCGCGGGAGCCGAGCGGGCTCATGGCGTTGAACAGATGGGTGACCCCGGTGATGCCGGCGGCGAAGCCGGCCTTCGCCTGCGCCCAGGTCGCGGCGCTGTGGCCGGCGGCGATGCGCAGGCCGGCGGCGGCCAGCCGGCGGATCTGCTCCGGCGGGACCGCTTCCGGCGCCAGCGTGACCAGGGCCGGCAGGCCGGACAAGCCGCCGAGCAGGGCGAGGTCACCGGCGTCGGGGGGCGCGATGAAGCGCGCGTCATGGACGCCGCGGCGTTCTGGCGCGATGTGCGGGCCTTCCAGGTGGATGCCGAGCAGGCCGGGCATCCCCTGCGCCATTCCGGCGCGCACCGCGGCCACGGCGGCGGCGCGCGTCTCGGCCGAATCGGTGATGAGGGTGGGCAGCAGGCCGGTGGTGCCGAACCGGCGGTGCGCCTCGGCGATGCGGCGCAGCGTCGGCAGGTCGGGCGTGTCGTTGAACAGCGCGCCGCCGCCGCCATTCACCTGCAGGTCGATGAAGCCGGGGGCCAGGATGCCGCCGCCCAGATCCGTCACCTCGGCCTCCGGCGGAATCGCCTCGGGGGCGATGATGGCGGCGATGGCCGGGCCATCGAGCAGCAAGGCGGCGCCGGCCAGCACCGAGTCGCCGGTGTGGAGCGTGGCGTTGACGAGCGCCTTCAGCGGCCGGTCGGCGGCGGGGCTGTGTGCGTGGCTCAATTCGGCACCCGATGGGCTGCGGCGGAGGGGCGGCGGTGGGCCGACAGGAAAACCCGGAGGGGACTGTGGCGCAAGAGGCTGCCGCGTCGTCAAAACCCCTAATTATTTACGGATTATGACGCTGGAATTGTTGGGGTATGGAGTTCGTTAGGGATTGCCAGAGGGGACAGGTTTCTGGCAGAAAAAAGGCCGCTGACGAACAGCGGCCTGAGTTTAGGGAGGAAACGCCCAAGAAGGGCGAAGCAGCAATCTCTTGCTGCACTGCAAAATTAACAAAGATCTCAGGTGGGTGCAAACCCCGAAGCAATGGCCCCCAGGTGGGGCCGTTGCTTTTTCCGGGGTCGCTGTGACCAGAGAGTCACAATCGTATCGGGTGCGATAACATCGTTGGTTAACGCATCCGGCTCCGCACCCAGACCCCCATCCGGACCCTGGGGGGCGCTTTCCCGTTGTTCCGATCGTGCGCCGGCGCGACAGCGCCCACATACGATGCATCAGGACGATAAAGGAGAGCCGCCCGTGACCGACCAGCAGCCCCCCGCTTCCACCGAAGGCAAGCCGTCGGCGCTCGTCCGGTTCGACGCTTTCGCGGCGATGCTGGGCGACCGGCGGCCCGCCGTCTTCCTCGATTATGACGGGACGCTGACGCCCATCGTGGAGCGCCCCGACCTGGCGATCCTCGACGACTCCGTGCGCGCGGTGATCCGCCGGCTGGCCGGGCTCTGCCCGGTGGCGGTGGTCAGCGGGCGCGACCTGGACGACGTGGCCCGCCATGTCGGGATCGATGATCTGATCTATGCCGGCAGCCACGGCTTCGACATCCGTGGCCCCGGCCTGCGCACCCGGATCGGCGAGGAGTATCTGGGCGACCTCGACGCGGCGGAGGCGGACCTGCTGCACCGCCTGCATGGGGTCGAGGGCGCGTTGGTGGAGCGCAAACGCTTCGCCATCGCGATCCACACCCGCAGGGTCGCCCCGGACCGCAAGGCGTCGGTGGGCGACGCGGTGCAGGGTGTCGCGGCGGCCTTTCCGAAGCTGCGCATCACCGGCGGCAAGGAGATTCACGAGCTGCGGCCCAACGTCCCCTGGGACAAGGGCAAGGCCGTGCTCTCGCTGCTCGATACCCTGGGGCTGGCGGGACCGGAGACGCTGCCGCTCTATCTCGGCGACGACGAGACGGACGAGGACGCCTTCCGTGCCCTGGCGGCGCGTGGCGAGGGGCGGGGAGTCGGCATCCGCGTCATGGACCCGCCGGCCCCCAGCGCCGCTGGATGGAGCCTCAAGGACCCGGCGGAGGCCGGCGTCCTTCTCGACCGTCTGGCCGTCTGGCTGGCGGAGGGCTGAGCGAGCCGGCCCGTCCCCGTCGCTTTTCCCGCGCGGAAGGGGTAGGATGGGCGACCGGTCAATCGAGGGTTCCCACCATGGACATCAGCGCGCTCGGCGCACCGCGGATGCCGTCCCTGCCCGACGCCCAGGCCTCCGCCCTGGCGGGGCTGCAGGGCGCCCAGTCCCGCGCCGACGAGGCGGGCGCGCAGCTCGCCGCCGGCAACCTCGATCCGGCGGTGGTGGTCAGCCTGTCCTCGGCCCAGACCGACTTCGCCGCGAACGTCAAGGTGATGCAGGCCGCGCAGGACAACACCAAGCGTGTCCTCGACATGCTGGTGTGACCAGCCCTCATACCGCCAGCCTCACACCGCCAGATAGGCCCGGCGCACCGCCTCGTCCTCCAGCAGACTCCGCATCGGGCCTTCGAAGCGGATCTGTCCCTTCTCGATGACGCTCGCCCGGTCGGCGACCGCGGCGGCGAAGGCGAGATTCTGTTCGGATACGAGAATCGACAGACCTTCCGCCTTCAGGGCGCGCAGGGCGTCGGCCATCTGCTGGACGATGCGCGGGGCCAGCCCCTCCGACGGTTCGTCGAGCAGCAGGAGCGACGGGTTGCCCATCAGCGTGCGGGCGAGCGTCAGCATCTGCTGCTCGCCGCCGCTCATCTGTCCGCCGCGGCGGCCCCGCATCTCGGCGAGGTTGGGGAAAAGGGCGTAGAGCCGCTCCGGCGTCCAGTGCGGGGCGCCGTCGCGGGGCGGCTGGCGGCCGACCTCCAGATTCTCCTCCACCGTCAGGTCGGTAAAGACGCGCCGGTCCTCCGGCACGTAGCCAAGGCCGAGCCGCGCGACGCGGTGCGGCGGCAGGGCGGACACCTCGCGCCCGTCGAAAGCGACCGACCCGGCGCGCCGGTCGAGCAGACCCATGATCGCCTTCATCGTCGTGGTCTTGCCGGCGCCGTTGCGGCCCATCAGGGCGACCACCTCGCCCCGCTCCACCGCCAGATCGACGCCGGTCAGGATGTGCGCCCGCCCGTACCAGGCCTGGAGCCCGCGAACGCTCAGGAGAGGCTGGCCGGTCATGCCGCACCTCCCAGATAGACGGCCTGCACCCGCGGGTCGGAGCGCACGGCGTCGGGCGTGCCCTCGGCGATCAGCTGGCCGCGGTCGAGGACGATGATGCGGGTGGCGTGGCCGAACACGACGTCCATGTCATGCTCCGTGAACAGGACGGCGAGGCCGCGCTCGCGGACGAGGGAGGAGGTCAGGGCCATCAGCTCCTGCCGCTCGCCGGGGGCCATGCCAGCGGTGGGTTCGTCCATCAACAGGATTTTTGGATCGCCGGCCAGCGCCATGGCGAGTTCGACGCGCTTGAGGTCGCCATAGGCCAGCACGCCGCAGGGCCGCTCCGCCTGAGCGCCCATGCCGACGCGCTCCAGCAGGGCCATCGCCTCGTCTCGGAACCCGGAGGCCGCCGGGGTCCACAGCCCGAACAGCCGCCTGTGGACGGAAAGCAGCACCATCTGCACGTTCTCGCGCACCGTCATCGAGGCGAAGGTGGCGGTGATCTGGAAGGTGCGGCCGACCCCCAACCGCCAGATGCGGCGCGGCGGCAGGCCGACGATGTTCACCCCGTCCAGCCGCACCGTGCCCGCGTCGGGCCGAAGCTGGCCGTTCAGCAGGTTGAAGCAGGTCGTCTTGCCGGCCCCGTTCGGCCCGATCAGCGCCAGGATCTCCCCGGCGTCCAGAGCGAAGGACACGCCGCGCACGGCCTGCACGCCGCCGAAGGCGCGCTGGAGATTCTCCACGGCGAGACGGCGGCTCATGCGTCCCTCCCGCGGGTCCACAGGTCGCGGACGAAGCCGGCGACGCCCTTGGGGAAGGCCAGAACCAGCACCAGGATGATGGTGCCCAGGACCAGCCGCCACCAGTCGGTCCGGCTCATCGCCTCGGTCTCCAGAAGGTGGAACAGGGCGGCGCCCACCACCGGGCCGCTCAGCGTCTGGATGCCGCCCATCAGCACCATGACCAGCGCGTCCACCGACACCGGCACTGCCATCAGGGTGGGGAAGACGCTACCCTTGGCGAAGGCGTAGAGCCCGCCCGCCAGACCGGCGGCGGAGCCGGCCAGCGCGAAGCTCAGCCACTGGTGGCGGCGCACGTCGATGCCCACCGATTCGGCGCGCAGCGCGGAATCGCGCCCGGCGCGCAGCGCGTAGCCGAAGGGCGCGAAGGCGGCGCGGCGCAACAGCAGCAGCGCGCCGCCGGCCAGCGCCAGGGTCAGCCAGTAATAGGCCGCCTTGCCCGCCGCCCAATCCGGCGGCCAGACGCCGAGGATGCCGTTGTCGCCGCCGGTGACGCCGTACCATTGGAAGGTCACCGACCAGACGATCTGCGCGAAGGCCAGGGTGAGCATGGCGAAGTAGAGGCCCGACCGCCGCACGCAGAACCAGCCTGCGGCCAGCGCCCCCAGCCCGGCGACCAGCGGCGCGGCGGCCAGCGCCAGCGGCATCGGTGCGGCCAGATGCTTGACCAGCAGGGCCGCGCCGTAAGCGCCCAGCCCGAAATAGGCGGCGTGCCCGAAGGAGACGAGGCCGCCCAGCCCGATCAGCAGATGCAGGCTGGCCGCCAGCAGCGCCAGGATCACCACCTCGGTCAGCACGATCAGCGCGTAGTCGCCGGCGACCAGCGGCACCGCCGCCAGCAGGGCGAGCAGCAGGGCGGGCGCCCAGCGCGCCGCGCCGGCCGCGGCGACCAGCGGCGGGCCGGGGCTGGCGGCGGTGGGCGGCGCGTCCTCCGCGCGGCCGAGCAGGCCGTAGGGGCGGATGACCAGAACCACCGCCATGAACAGGAAGACCAGGACCAGCGTGATCTGCGGGAAGACCAGGATGCCGAAGGCCTGCAACTGCCCGATCAGCAGCGAGGCGACGAAGGCGCCGGTCAGGCTGCCCATGCCGCCGACCACGACGACGACGAAGGCCTCCACGACGATGGCCATGTCCATGTGCAGGTTCACCGCCTCGCGCGGGACCTGGAGCGCGCCGCCCAGCCCGGCCAGAGCCGATCCCAGGAACAGCACCCCGGTGAACAGCCGAGCCGGATCGACGCCGAGCGCCGAGGCCATGTCGCGGTCCTGCGTCGCCGCGCGCACCAGCGTGCCCCAGCGCGTGCGGTTGAACAGCAGCCAGAGCAGGCCCAGCACCAGCGGCCCCAGCCCGATCAGCACGAGGTCGTAGAGGGGGAAGGGCTGGTCCAGTATGTCCACGGAGCCGCGCAGCTCCGGCGCCCGCCGGCCGAGCAGATCCTCCGATCCCCAGATCCAGGAGGCGGCGTCCTGCACCACCAGCACCACGCCGAAGGTGGCGAGAAGCTGGAACAGCTCCGGCGAGCGGTAGAGGCGGCGCAGCAGCCCGATCTCCATCAGCGCGCCGAGCAGCCCGACCGCCAGCGAGGCCGCGGCCACGGCACCCCAGAAGCCCAGGGGCGTGGTCCCCCAGCGCTCCACCAGCGTCCAGCCGAGATAGGCGCCCAGCATGTAGAAGGAGCCGTGCGCGAAATTCACGATCCGCGTCACGCCGAACACGATGGTCAGCCCGGACGACACCAGGAACAGCGTAGCCGCCGTGGCGAGGCCGCTGAGGAATTGCACGAGGTAGAAGGACATCGGCTCTTTCGGCAGGGTCTGCGGAAGCGAGGTCTTGCCCCCTCCCTAACCCTCCCCCGCTTCGCAGGGGAGGGGAGTAGATTTCCCTCTCCTGCGGAGCGGGGGAGGGAAGGGGCCCGCGGCGCAGCCGTGGGAAGGGTGGGGGCAAGTAGGCCGGCCCCTCCGCCCTTACTCCGGACGCATTTTGCGGACGGCCTCGTCGGACGGCAGATAGTCCGCGCCGTCGGCGTAACGCCAGCCGGTCATCACGCCCTGGCCGTCCTTCACCGTGGTCTTGCCGACATAGGCGCCCATCGTCGCCTGATGGTCGAGCGCGCGGAAGGTGATCGGGCCGAAGGGGCTGGACAGGGCCAAGCCGGACAGCGCGTCCACGAGCTTCTCCGGATCGGTGGAGCCGGCCTTCTCCACGGCGGCGGCTATGGCCTTGAAGGTGGCGTAGCCGACGACCGAGCCCTGGCGCGGCGGCTCGTTGAAGCGCTTCACATAGGCGTCGCGGAAGGCCTTGTGCTCCGGCGTGTCGATCTGCTCCTGAGGGTAGCCGGTGACGATCCAGCCCTCCGGCGCCTCGTCCTTCATCGGATCGAGATATTCCGGCTCGCCGGTCAGCAGACTGACCACGGTGCGGTTGCGGAACAGGCCGCGGCCCTCGCCCTCGCGCACGAACTTGGCGAGATCGGCGCCGAAGGTGACGTTGAAGATCGCGTCCGGCTTCGCCGCGGCCAGCGCCTGCACGGTCGGCCCGGCCTCCAGCTTGCCCTGGGCCGGCCACTGCTCGGCGACGAACTCCACGTCCGGGCGCTTCTCCGAGAGGAGCTGGCGGAACCACTGCACCGCCGACTGGCCGTATTCGTAATTGGGCGCGACGGTGGCCCAGCGCTTGGCCGGCAGCTTCGCCGCCTCCTCCACCAGCATGGCCGCCTGCATGTAGGTGCTGGGGCGCAGGCGGAAGGTGTAGCGGTTGCCCTTGGTCCAGGTGATGGCGTCGGTCAGCGGCTCCGCCGCCACGAAGGGCAGCTTGTTGCGCGCGGCGAAGTCGGCCACGGCCAGCCCGACATGGGAGAAGTAGGTGCCGGCCAGCAGCTCGACCTTCTCGTTCGACAGCAATTCCTGCGCGACGCGCACGGCGTCGTCCGGCTTGCCGGCGTCGTCGCGGGAGACGACCTCCAGCTTGCGCCCGCCGAGCAGGCCGCCCGCCGCGTTCACCTCCTCCACCGCGAGCTGCCAGCCTTGGCGGTAGGGAATCGTGAAGGCCGGCAGGCCGGTGTAGCTGTTGATCTCGCCGACGCGAATTGGCTGGCCATCCGATTGGGCCGGGGCGGATTGCGCCTTGGCGACGGACATCGGCGCGGCGAAGCAAAGGGCGGCGAGGGCGGCTGCGCCCGGCGCAAGCAGGAGATGGCGGCGGTTCATGGTCGGCGGTATCCCGGCGCGGTTGGCGGCTGCGTGAACGCATGGAACGGCAGCGTGAACGCAATGTCTGCGTTCATAGCAAACCCACCGCAAAAGTCACCGTTCCGTTGCGCCGCACCATGCCGGTTTTCAACAGGCCGGTTTTCAACAGGCCTGTTTTCCGCCTGCCGGTGCCGGAAGCGCCGGCCTCACATCAGGCGGGAGAGGAGCATGAGAAAGGTCGCCTGCTCTTCCGGGGTCAGCGGGTCCAGCGTGCGGTGATGCGCCCGGGTGGCGTTCTCCAGCAGGGTGCTGACCAGC
Source organism: Azospirillum aestuarii (assembly GCF_016632405.1). Classification (NCBI taxonomy): domain Bacteria; kingdom Pseudomonadati; phylum Pseudomonadota; class Alphaproteobacteria; order Rhodospirillales; family Azospirillaceae; genus Azospirillum; species Azospirillum aestuarii. The sequence continues at coordinate 5,924 of NZ_JAEPIV010000013.1, read as the reverse complement.
GATTGTCCGGCGCGGGTCAGGCTGACGCTGGTGCGCCGCCGGTCCTGCGGGTCGGGCTGACGCTCCACCAGTTGGCGCTCCACGAGGCGCAGGATCACGCCCTGGGTGGTCGCCGGGTCCATGAAGGTCAGCCGGCCGAGCTGATTCTGCGACAGCGATCCCTCGGCCCGCAACGTGACCAGGGCGCCCCATTGGGTGGGGGTGAGCTGGGAGTCGCCGATCATGTCCATGAAGATGGAGGACGCGCGCTGATGGGCCCGGCGAAGGCGATAGTGGACCTGCCCGGTCAGCAGGTAATCGTCGGTCGGAGAATGGGCAATCTGATCCATGGGCGCACACGAGCGTTGCGGAGCCGGACCGTTTCCGGTCGCGGCGGGTGTCGGCGAAACACCGTGCGACAGGTTCGGCGCCGATCCCGGGGAATGTTCCCGGGCTTGCGCCAAATGCAGCAGGCTTCGCTTTGAAGCCTAGGGATGGAAGTCGCGATAGGCAACGCTCGCCGCTGCGGCATAGGGCCACAGTCCAAAGGTGTTCACTATTTGGAATGCAAAGCACTCGCGAACGAAGATGAGCCGTGCGTTTCAAAAATCTTTCCCGAGGGACTAGGCTGCAATCTGCATATGCGGGTGTGTTTTGGTCATACCAGAAGGGAGCCCATATTTCGATTAAGGATTTTGTTTCGGTGGGTAGGTGTTCGGCGGCGGAGTCCTTTCGCGGTCGGACTTCGGAAGCTCGCCGTCCGGCGGTGGGACACTCCCGGGTGTGTAGGGCGGCATCACGACATCGTCGCCAGGATGGCGGGGCGATTTGGGTGGCGGGGGAGTGGTCAGGGGTCTGGTCATGTTCGGCGTTTCCTCATGATCCCGATTGCAGGCGGTTCCGGGCCGCCCTGGGTGAACGGTTGCCGCCGAAGGCTGGTTCCCGAGGAAGTGGCCGCCAGGGTTTGCGGTCGTATGACCTTAGCTCTAATGGTGCGGGCGTATGGCAATAGAGCGCCCGTCTGACGCAAGTCTTGTTGCGCCGACAACACAGGCGCGGGCAAAAACCACGGCTGAACGGCTTCACTGTTGCACGGACATCACGCCATGAGTTGTCTTTGCAGCGACTGTCCGCTTCTGCCGGAGCGGCGATTGCACATTCCGAGGCCATTCGGCCGCCCGATACGAGCCACTGATTTCAGCCTTGCGCGGTGACCCATGAAGCCCAGCTCCCTGTCCTTCCTCGCCCTCGCGCTCGCGTCCACCGTGCTGACGGCGCTGCCCGCGGCCACGCCGGTGAGCGCCCAGGAACTGCAGCCCGGTGAATCCGTGCTGGAGCGCCGCCGTCCGGAGGTCGAACAGCTCGGCATCCGCGCCGGATCGTTCCTTATCCTGCCGCGCATCGAGACCGGCCTGACCTATGAAAGCAACGTCTTCGCGACCGAGAACGACACCCGCGATGACTTCATCTGGGTCACCCAGCCGCGCGTCGACGTGCGTTCGGATTTCAACAACCACGCCCTGAACTTCTCGGCCTCCGGCAACATCGGGCGCTTCTTCGACTACTCGTCGGAGAACTACGCCGATTACCGGGCGCAGGTGGACGGCCGCTACGACATCACCCGCGACTCCTCGGTCAGCGGTCTGCTGTTCAGCCGCCGCGACCATGAAGGGCGATCCGACCCGAACTTCGACGTGTCGCTGGCCACCGGCACCGTCGTGCCGCGCTTCGCGGAGCCGGTGAACTACTTCACCCACGGCGGCGAGGCGTCCTTCAACCAGCGCTTCAACCGCGTCCGTGTCCGCCTGACCGGCGGCGCCCAGTACACCTCCTACCAGGACGCCGAACTGAGCAACGGGCAGACGGAGTCTCAGGAGGACCGCGACCGCTGGAGCTATACGGGCACCGCCCGCGTCGGCTACGAGTTCATCCAGGGCTACGAGGCCTTCGTCCAGGGCTCCTACAACTGGACTAATTACCGGCTGAGCCAGGACTTCGGCGGCGTCAACCGCGACTCGGAGGGCTACGAGGTCGTCGGCGGCCTGTCCACCGACCTGACCGGCCTGATCAACGGCGAGATCTATGCCGGCTATCTGAGCCGGACCTACGACGATCCGACGCTGAAGGATTTCGGCGGTCTGGCCGTGGGCGGCCGCCTGAACTGGTCGGTGACCCAGCTCACCTCGGTTACCGGTTCGCTCAGCCGTCAGGTCCGGGAATCGACCTACGCCCGCGGCAGCCAGATCGCGTCGAGCTACAACCGCACCGTGGCCGCTGTCGGCGTGGATCACGAGCTGCTGCGTACCCTGCTGCTGAACGCCCGCGTCCAGTGGCGCCAGGACGATTTCAACGGCGTGGACCGCACCGACGACGTCTACACGTTGGGGGCCGGCGCCAGCTATCAGCTCAGCCGCTATATCTTCGTGAATGGCGGTTATACTTACGAAAAGCGTAACTCGAACCTCAGTGGCTTCGATTACTCCGACAATCTGGTCTATCTGCGCGTCGGCGCTCAGATGTAATCAGATCGTCTGGAAAATGCACAGAGGGGCGTCCATCCGCCGATGGGCGCCCCTTTTGCATTTCCGCCTATACGGTGACGCGAATCCTTTTCCTCCGTTGGCGTTACTTCCTCTCCACTTTTTCCCAAGCGCGTGCGAGTTGCTAGTCTCCCTCCGTGACCGCTCAGGGTCCGGCCGCTCCGTCCGAGGGCGGCCGGACCCGATGTCCTCACGAGCCATGGAAGGGTAAGGGATGAATCGACGTAACGTGTTCCGCGCGCTCGGAATGACCGTGGTCGCCGCCGCGATGGTCGGCTGCGCCGGTGGCCAGGACGCCCCTCTCGAACCGCCGGGCGTCGCCCAGATGACGGATTACCGCCTGGGGGCCGGCGACGCGCTGCGCGTCATCGTCTTTGGCGAGGAGCAGCTGTCCGGCGAATTCCGCGTCGACGGTTCGGGAAAGGTCGCCATGCCTCTGATCGGCGAGGTGACGGCGCGCGGCCACACCCCGCGCGAGTTGGAGACCGACATTGCCAAGCGCCTGTCGCAGGGATACGTCCGCGACGCCAAGGTCAGCGTCGAGGTGCTGAACCACCGCCCCTTCTTCATCCTGGGCGAGGTCCGCAACCCCGGCCAGTACCAGTATGTGAACGGCATGACCGCCCTGTCCGCCGTGGCGATGGCCGGCGGCTACACCTACCGCGCCAAGGAGGACTACGTCCTCATCACCCGCGGGGCCGATCCCAAGAAGGAACTGCGCCGTGCCCCGATCACCACGCCGGTGATGCCGGACGACGTGCTGCGCGTGCCGGAGCGTTATTTCTGATCGGCGACCAATTCCGACGACGTGCCGGACGGTCCATCAGACGGCCCATTTGTTTCGGAAAACTGGGGCAGGCGCCCCGCCACCATTCGACGCCATGACGATGTCCCTCTTCCCACCGGGAAGAGGGACATTTTTTTTCGCACAGATTTTTCCGGCGGCGGCGGTCACCCGTCGTCGCGGGTGCCTTTGCCGAAGGGAAGATCGCCCTTGCGGAAGGCGTCGGCGCCCTTGGAGTGGCCCGATGGCGCGCGCGCTTCGGGAGGGGCTGGATCGTGAGCGCTGGCGGCGGGGGGAGGACGGGTGCCCGCAGCCTCGTCGTCGGTGCCCAGCGGCGCCGCAGCGGGGTCGGCGGCGGGGATCTTGTCGCCGGTCAAGCCCTTGTCGATGGCATCGCGCAGGCGCTGCGCCCCGGCGTTGGGGGTGTCGGATTTTTCCATGAAGGAACCTGGGTCGGTTGCGGGAAGGGATCGTCCCTCCTCCAACCGGAGCCCGGAGACGCGGTTCCCCGGAGAGGGGCGGCGCGGCCGCCTCAGGAGAGCAGGGCGTCCCGGTCGGCCTCGTCCAGGCCGTCGAGCCAATCGTCCATGGTGATCATCGGCGGCTCGTCGCCGGCGCGCCGGCCGGCCTCCACCAACTCCGTGTCGGCGGTGTTGGAATGGACGATGAACCACAGCATCAGCCGATTCGCATCGTCGACGGTCACCGGATCGCCACGCCCCGCGGTGTCCAGCAGAGCGTCGATGCCGGCGAGGTAGCTGCGGTGGGCATGCTCGTGCCGCTCCCGCCGGTCCGCGGTCAGGACGGCCATCTCCGCCGTTTCCGTGGCGAAATGTTCGGCCACCTCGTGCCGGAGCGCGGTCAACTCCGCCAGCCCGACCGGACCGCCCGCGGTCATCACCGACAGGAGATCGAGAATGGCGCCGTGCTCCGCGTCGATGACGCCGGAACCGGTCGGGATCAGGGAGCGGCCGTCGGGGGCGGGCGTCATGGGGTGGGGCCGGGCGTCGGTCTGGCGAGAGGAAAAGGTGGTGCCGGTTGCAGGGCTCGAACCCGCGACCTTCGGTTTACAAAACCGCTGCTCTACCAACTGAGCTAAACCGGCGTGCCGCCCGGCCAGACCGCGGCGGGCGCTTACACTAGCGTCCTCCGCGGTCCGCAGCAAGCCTCACCTGTGCGGCGCGTTCGGCGGCGCGTCAGCGCAGTCGGGCGACTTCGTAGAGGGCGACGGCGGCGGCGTTGGAGACGTTCAGGCTGCCCACGGGGCCCTGGGTCGGCAGGCGGGCGACGATGTCGCAGCGCTCCATAGTCAGGCGGCGCAGCCCAGCGCCCTCCGCCCCCAGCACCAGCGCGGTGCGGCCCGTCAGATTGCACTGGGCGAGCGTGCTCTGCCCCGACTCGGCGAGGCCGACGGTCCAGAAGCCGGCCTGCTGGAGATCGGCCAGCGCGCGGGCGAGGTTGGTGACGCGCACCAGCGGCACCGACTCCAGGGCTCCCGAAGCGCTCTTGGCGAGGACGCCGGTGGTCTCCGGCGCGTTGCGCTCCGTCACCACAACCGCCTTGGCGCCGAAAGCCGAGGCGGAGCGCAGGATGGCGCCGACATTGTGCGGGTCGGTCACCTGGTCGAGGACGACGATGAGCGCCGACGGGTCCGAGTCGGCCTCCACGCAGAGGTCGTCGATCCCGACCTCGTCCAGGGGAGCGACGTCCACCGCAACGCCCTGGTGCACGGCGCCCGGCGGCAGCATGCGGTCCAGGTCGTTGCGGTCGGCCGGCATCAGGACGGGCCGCTGCAGCCCGCGGGCCTTGGCCTGGGCCAGCACCGGCTCCAGCGCGGCGCGGCCCGCCTCCGTGGCGATCAGGCGGTGGATGCGCCGCTCCGGGTTCAGCCAGGCCGCCGACACCGGGTGCAGGCCGTAGAGCAGGACGCCCTGCGCGCCCCGCCCGGAGGAGGAGCGGTCGCCACGCGACTCGCGGTGGGACGGGGCGTGGCCCCTCGGTGGGGCGGAGGCCGGGGCAGGGGGCTGGCCGTGTGGCGCGGATGGCTTCTTCGAACGGGTCATGGTGTCCGGCTGGAGGGGGCAGGCCTAAGCCCGCCGCGGTTATTCACAGTTTTCTGGTTTGGACTGCTTCAGACGTGTTGACAAGGCCTGAAAAATTCTCATAGTGCCGAACTCCGCGGCGGGCATGTCCCGCAGCGGGCCTGAGGAAGGGTGGCCGAGTGGTTAAAGGCAGCAGACTGTAAATCTGCCCGCGTATGCGTACGCTGGTTCGAATCCAGCCCCTTCCACCACTACATTCCACGGCTTGTCCGTGATCGCAGTTCCCGGTCGATAGCGCCGGGCGGGGCGTGGCAGGCGGGTGTAGCTCAATGGTAGAGCAGAAGCCTTCCAAGCTTACGACGGGGGTTCGATTCCCCTCACCCGCTCCAATCCCCCCGCGCTAAGGGAAATGTCGGTCTCGGCCGGGCCATTGTGTGCGTCCGGAACGTCGGGAACGAAAGACCAAAGCGATGGCGAAGGCAAAGTTTGAGCGGAACAAGCCGCACTGCAACATTGGCACGATCGGCCACGTCGACCACGGCAAGACGTCGCTGACGGCGGCGATCACGAAGGTGCTGG
>NZ_JAEPIV010000012.1:82626-173077 GCF_016632405.1 Azospirillum aestuarii | reverse complement strand
GCTCATCCCCTGATCCAGGGGTGCGACCGAGAAACTCATCGTCTGCATGGCTGTTCCCGTCCCTGACTCTTCTTTCCCCTCGCGTGGGAGGGGCCCCCGGCTGAAGGGGTCTGGGCCGCGGTTTCGTTGCCCCGGAGAAGGGAAGCGGCTTGGATTGGTGATACGGTATACCAGATACCACTAGCCCGCAAGCGATTATGTTCGCTCAGCGAACTGTTTCACGAACGCACTTGGAATGGAGGGGAATGTCGCGCCGGGGTTGCGGGGCGGAACTGCGAAAATCTGAACGAAGACGAGCCCCCACCCTAACCCTCCCCCGCTATCGCAGGGGAGGGAACTGCCGCCGCTTTGCAAAAGGCTCCCTCCCCTGCGATAGCGGGGGAGGGCCGGGGTGGGGGCAAGCCTCACCGCGGCGGCGCGATGACCGCGACGGCTCCCGGCCGCACGCGGAAGCGCGCCGGGGTGTGGGTGGTGATGTCACCGTCGGTGTTCACCGGGCGGCGGTGGCGGGTGGTGATCTCCACCTCCTGCCCGTACCAGGCATGAACGTTCTTCCAGTGCCCATGCCGCCCGCGGCGGAAGTCCGGGTAGAGGAGGGGCCACTCCCACCAGCCGCGCAGGTCGATGCTGTAGACGTCCAGCTGCCCGTCGTCGGGGGCGGCGTTCTCCTGCACGGTCATGCCGCCGCCGTAATGACGCCCGTTGCCGACGCCGATCTGCACCGACTTGACCCGGTGCCGCTTTCCGTTGATGCGGATCTCGGCGCGGAAGGGCGCCATGCGCCGCGCCACGCGGAAGGCCGCCACGGCGTAGCCGAACACGCCCCAGCGCCGCTTCATCTCGCGCGTCAGTTCGCGGGCCAGCTCGACGCTGAGACCGATGCTGGCGACGTTGAAGAAGGCCACGCCGTTGACCTCGCCCAGGTCGATCCGGCGAATCGGCCCGCTGACGGCCAGCTTCGCCGCCTCCCGCACATCCAGCGGGATTCCCAGCGTGCGCGCCAGATCGTTCGCCGTGCCCATGGGCAGGATGGCGAGCGGCAGGCCGGTGTCGGCCAGCGCCGGGGCGGCGGCGTTCAGCGTGCCGTCACCGCCCCCGATGATGACCATGTCCACCGAGTCGGCATGGTCGCGGATCGCCTCGGCGATGTCCTCCCGCTCGCGGCACTCGGCGCGGATCAGGGTGACGCCCGCCTTCGCGGCCTCCTCCCGGATGTCGTCGAGCGCGCGCTGCCCCTGGCGGGCCTTCCCGTTGACGATCAGCAGCGCGCGGCGTCGGTCGGCGCTCAGCGTCGGCCTCCCACCTCGTCCAGATGCTCCAGCAGGCTGGCCGGGTCCTCATAGACGCGGAAGGCGCCGGCCCGCTCCAGCTCGTCCTGCCCGTAGCCGCCGGACAGCAGCCCGATGCTGAGCGCGCGGGCGCGCCGCGCGGCCAGGATGTCCCACACGCTGTCGCCGACCACGATGGCCGACTCGATGGGGACGCCAAGCCGCTCCGCCGCCGCCAGGAACAGGTCGGGGTCGGGCTTGGCGTATTTCACCTGATCGCGCGTGACCACCGGCACCCGGTCCGGGTCCACGCCCAGAGCCTCCAGCCCGGAGCGCGCCGTCTCGATCCGCCCGCTGGTGGCGATGGCCCAGGGGATGCCCGCCGCCGTCAGGTGGGACAGCAGCTCCTGCGCACCGGGCAGCGGGCGGACGCGCCCGGCAAGCCCGCGGAACGCCTCGGCGTGGCGGCGGCGCAGCCTTTCCAGAAGCTCCGGGCTGATGGCGAGGCCGGTTTCGCGCAACAGCATGTTGGCGAACAGGCCGCCGCTCATGCCGATCTTGCGGTGGATGCGCCAGACCGACAGCTCGATCCCCTCATGGTCCAGCGCCTCCTGCCAGGCCAGCACATGCTGGTAGACGCTGTCGATCAGCGTGCCGTCGAGGTCGAACAGGAAAGCCGTGTTGATGCGGTCCATGGCGTGTGTCCCCAAGGCTGAATCCCGCTCCGGCGGAGCCGGCCCCAGTGAGTTGGTGCCGGGCCTGCTGCGCCGCAACGTCCCCCCGGCGGCAATTCTGCGCCCCCGCCGGGAACGGGGCGCGGCGGAACATCGCGGCCGGTTCCGCGTCAAGCTCATGCTGCCCCTCGGGCGGCGGATTGCAACGACGGGCGCAACGGCGGGGAGCGGACACCTTGGCACAGCGAGAGGACACGGACGGCAATCGGCGCTGGTCCATCGACCGGATCACGCTCGGCCTCTGGCTGGTCGGCCTGCTGGCCGCCTTGGCCGTCCTGTGGGGCCTCGGCGCCGCCTCGCCGGTGCTCATCCCGCTGGCCGGGGCCTTCTTCGTGGCGGTCGCCGTGGCGCCAGTCGGGCGCTGGGTGCGCGACCGGGTGCCGCCGCGGCTGGCCCTGCTCGGCCCGCTCGCCGCGATGCTGACGGTGCTGCTGGTGCTCGCCGTCTTCGCCGGCGGCCTGTGGTTCATCGGCCAGCGCGTGGCCGGCGAGGTGCCGCGCCATGCCGAGGAGCTGCAACGGCTGTGGGGGCAGGCGAACGGCTGGATCGACGGGCTGCGCGAACAGTTCCTCGGCGATTCAGGCGGCGATTCAGGCGGCGGCTCCGGCAGCGACGGGGGCGGAGGCGGGGCGGAGGCGCTGTCCGGACTCGTCGCGTCGGTGCTGACGGCGGCGCGGGAGGCCGTCTCGACGATGGTCATCGTGCTGTTCCTCGCCCTGCTGATGCTGGTCGAAGCGCCGGTCTGGCGCGAGAAGATCGTGAAGACGCTGGGGCCGGAGCGCTGCGCCACCACCGTCACCGCGGTCACCGCCATCGCCCAGCAGTTCCGCCGCTTCCTGCTGGTCAGCACGACGCTGGGCCTGATCACCGGGGCGCTCTACATCGGCTGGCTGTCGCTGTTCGGGATCGACTTCCTGTTCCTGTGGGGCTTCCTGGCCTTCCTGCTGAACTACATCCCGGTGATCGGGTCGGTGGGAGCGGCCACGCTGCCCGTGCTGATGGCGCTGGCCCAGGGTGGCTCGTCCACCGCCCTGATGGTCGCCGGCGGGCTGCTGGTGATCGAGCAGGTGATGGGCAACTTCATCGGCCCCCGGCTGGAGGGCAAGCAGCTCGCCATCTCCCCGCTGGTGATCGTCAGTTCGCTGCTGCTGTGGAGCTGGCTGTGGGGGGCGGCCGGGACCGTGCTGGCGGTGCCGATGACTGTCCTGATCGCCATCGCGCTCAGCCACATCGACGCGCTGCGCCCCTTCGCCTTCGTGCTGAGCGACAAGAGCGACCGCCGCCGCTTCGAGGCGCGCACCCGGCCGGAATAACGCAGCGCTGTTTTCCGTTATTTTTCTGGCGCCCCCCTCTCTTGACAGGTTTCCCGGCCCTCCCCACGTCTCCGGGACCTGTGATCCGGGCCCCTCTGGCGACTTAGACGTGGTCGCGATGTCGGATCTCTTCACCTGCTCTTGCGCCGACGGGCGTGACCGCACTTGGAGGGACTGAATGCTCCCATGGACCCGCGATCCCCAGACCTCTCCCACACTCCCCATACCCTCCCGGCCCCCTCCGGACGCCGCCGCCCGCCCCACGGACGACGCGCCGGGGCACGCCCGGACCATCCCGCAAACCACCGAGAGCACGAGCACCGCCATGGACCAGACCGAACGCCAGATCATTGACGACCTCTTCGCCAAGCTGCGTCAGGCCGAGGCCCAGTCCGGCCCGCGCGACCCGCAGGCCGAAGCCCACATCCGCGACACCATCGCCCGCCAGCCGGCGGCGCCCTACCTGATGGCCCAGGTCATCGTCATGCTGGAGCAGGCGCTGGCCGCCTCGCAGAACCAGAACCAGGAGCTGGAGCGCCAGCTTCAGGAGCGCCCGGCCGCGGCGGCCGGTGGCGGTGGCATCTTCGGCGGCCTGTTCGGTGGCGGTGGCGCCTCCAAGCCCGCCCCGGCCCCGCAGCAGCGCCCCGGCGGCTCGCCCTGGGGTCAGGCGCCCGGCGCCGCCCCGGCCTATGGCGACCCGCGCGTCGCGGCCTATGCCCAGCAGCCGCAGCGGGCCGGCGGCGGCTTCATGGCCGGCGCCATGCAGACCGCCATGGGCGTGGCCGGCGGCATGCTGATCGGCAGCGCGCTGTCCAGCGCCTTCTCCGGCGGCGGCGAGGCCATCGCCCAGGAGGCCCAGGGCGCCGTCGATCAGGTGGCCGAGGAGATCCCCAGCGAAGAGGATTCGTGGGGCGGCTTCGGCGGGGACGAGGAGGAATTCTGATCCCCGCGGGAACCGGCCGGGCGGCCTCCCCCCACCGCCCGGCCGGTTCCCGGCCTCCTTCCCCCTTTTGAGAGCGGACCGGAAATTATCGTTCGCGGTCCCGTCCGCGACACTTTCCCGCCGCCGGACCGCCCCGGCGCTCATCTCCTTGCTTTTTGCAGGCCGGCCAACCGTCCGTCTTGCCAGCATTTTCAGGCGCATCTAGTTTCCTTCAAGAGAACATCCCGTCGCTTCCCCGCCCGACCATGCAGGGGTGAAGCACAGGGCAAGGAAAAGCGGACACGCCGTACCACCGCACGGCGCGCGGAACTCTTCCGCGTGCAACGCCCGAGCTTTGCGTCACGGTGATCCCCGCTTTTCAAAAAGAAAAAATTAGGAGGAAACCGTGCAGCTGTTCGACCATCCCGATTTCGACGACCATGAGCAGGTGGTCTTCTGCTCCGACGCCGCGTCCGGCCTGCGCGCCATCGTCGCCGTTCACGACACCGCGCTCGGCCCGGCGCTGGGCGGTTGCCGCATGTGGCCCTACACCAGCGACGAGGAGGCCCTGCGCGACGTGCTGCGCCTGTCGCGCGGCATGACCTACAAGTCGGCCCTGGCCGGCCTGCCGCTGGGCGGCGGCAAGTCGGTCATCATCGGCAACCCGCGCACGGACAAGAGCGAGGCGCTGCTGCGCGCCATGGGGCGCCACGTCGAACGGCTGGGCGGACGCTACATCGTCGCCGAGGATTCCGGCACCGGGGTGCCCGACATCAAGACCATGGCGCTGGAGACCGCCCACGTCTCCGGCGTGGTCGAGAAGGCGACCACGGGCGGCGGCACGCGCAGCGGCGACCCCTCCCCCTCCACCGCCTACGGCGTCTTCGTCGGGCTCCGCGCGGCGGTGCTCCATCGCCTGCACCGCACCGACCTGGAGGGTCTGACCGTCGCCATCCAGGGCGTGGGCAGCGTCGGCGGGCATCTCGCCCGCTATCTGGCCGAGGCCGGGGCGCGGCTGTGGGTCGCCGACATCGACGAGGCGCAGGCCCGCCGCGTGGCCGACCGCGTCGGCGCCACGCCGGTGTCCGCCGACGCCATCTTCGATCTGGAGGTGGACGTCTTCGCCCCCTGCGCGCTGGGCGCCGTCCTCAACGACGGCACGATCCCGCGGCTGACCTGCCCGGTCGTCGCCGGGGCGGCCAACAACCAGCTCGCCGAGGCCCGGCACGGGCAGGCGCTGGCCGACCGCGGCATCCTCTACGCCCCCGATTACGTCATCAACGCCGGCGGGGTGATCGACGTCCATTACGAGCGCGCCGGCTACGACCACGGTCGCGTGATGAGCCACATCGAGCGGATCGCCGACACGCTGACCGAGATCTTCGCCCGCGCCGACATGGAGCGCAAGCCGACCGCCGCCGTGGCCGACCGCATGGCCCGCCAGCGCGTGGGCCGCGCGCGCTGATTTGGGCTGGTCAGCGCCCCGAGGCCAGCGCGGGGAAGGCGTCCAGGATGCCGGTCAGCAGGATCTGGACGCCGACGCAGAACAGCAAGAAGGCGAACAGCCGCGTCAGCACGCGGGCGCGGGTGTGGCCGAGCAGCGCCACCAGCCGGTCGGCGGAGCGGTAGGACAACCAGATCAACAGCGCGATGGCCAGCGCCGCCGCCGACACGCCGATGAAGAATTCGGTGAGCCCTTCTGTGCCCCTGGGGCGGGTGGCGCCCAGCGCGATGGCGACGGAGATGGTGCCCGGACCGGTGGTGAAGGGGATGGTCAGGGGAAAGAAGGCCGACTCCCCGACATCGGATTCCCCGGCATCCTCCGCCGGGGCGGCCTGCTCCTGCTTGCGGGCCTCGTGGGCTTCCGGCGCGCTCAACAGCGCCCAGGCACGCTCCGCCACCACGAAGCCGCCGGCGATCCGCAGCGCCGCCAGCGAAATGCCGAAGAAATTCAGCACATAGGACCCTGCCCACAAAGCCGTCAGCATGACGATGGCCGAATAGACGGCGACCAGCGTGGCGAGTTGCACCCGCTCGCCGTGGTTGCGCTCCGCCGTCACCTGGCTGAAGATCAGCGCCATGGCGATGGGGTTGACGATCGAGAACAGCGCCGTGAAGGCGAGAAGGAAGCTGTCGAACATGGGACGGGCCGGCCTGTGCCTTGGCGGTTCGCTGGGCTCACCGCCGTGGTACAGCGCGGTCCGTTCCTTGGCAAGGCGCTATGATTCGCGGACCCCATTGTTCAGGCAGGAAACGTCGTGCTTGCCGTTCGGCCGGCAAGACGGCCACACTCCCCCCGGCGGGGAAGGCTTCGAGACGTGATGCCGGAGGGGCTGCGATGGGTCCGCGAACACGGCGGTGGGTTCTTGCTCTTGTGATGACCGGGCTGCTTCCGGTCCTGTCCGCGCGGGCGGAAACGCCGGCCCAGTTCCGGGCGGCGGTGTCGCAGATCGCCTACGCCGATCCGGGCACCGGAAAGACGGTGCCGATCCTGCTGCTCTACCCGACGCGCGATCCCGTCCAGCCGATCCGCCGGGGACCCTATCATCTGAACGTCGCCCCGGAGGGCGGGCCGGCGCTGGATTCCGTGCCGCTGGTGATGATGACCCAGGGACCGGCGCGCAATGGTCTGGCGATGGTCAGCGTCGCCCTGTTCCTGGCGCGCCGCGGGATGATGACCGCCATCGTGACCCATCTCGGCGGCATGGAACCGGACGCGGACCCCAGGGCCGGCAAGGGCGACCGGATCGGCACCGTCCCGCTGTGGCCGGAATTGCCGCTGCAGCTCCGCGCGGCGCTGGACGCCGTCCTGGACTCCTCGCCCATGGGCTTCCGGGTGGACCGGCAGCGCATCGGCGTTCTCGGCTATGCGGCCGGAGGCCATGCGGCGCTGGCGGCGGCGGGCGGGATCGCCGATCCGGGGCGGCTGGCCCAGATCTGCGTCAACCATCCGGACAACCGCAGCCTCTGCCCGGCGGGCGCCAAGACCACCGCCGCGACCTCGCCGAAGCGGCTGGAAGCCGCCACCGATCCCCGCATCCGGTCGCTGCTGCTGATGGACCCGGTCGGCGCGCTGTTCGGGGACGGCGCCCTCTCCCGCGTCACCGTCCCGGTCCGGCTGTACGAGGCGGAGAAGGGCGACGAGAGCGGCGCCCTCCAGGTGGCGCGGGTGCGCGGCCTGCTGCCCCGGCAACCGGAATACGACCTCGTTCCCGGCGCCGGCCACTACGCCTTCCTGACGCCGGTTCCGGCCAGCGCCGCCGCCCGCTTCGGCGCGACGGTGCAGGACCCGCCGGGCTTCGACCGCGCCGGCTTCCACGCGCGGCTGAACGATGAGGTCCTCGATTACTTCCGGCGGACGCTGAACGCCGCGCCCTGACCCACCGTGGCCGGAACGCCCTCAACACCTGCCAACCACCAAGAAAAACGGAAACGCACCATGACGACGATGACCTTGAAGGAAGCCCTGGCCGAGGTTCTGGACCCACGGGACCGGACCGTGGTGGATGTCGGCTGCGGCGACGGGGCGCTGACCCGCCATTTCGCGGGGCTCGGCGCGCGGGCCATCGGCATCGAGATCAGCGAGGGCCAGCTCGCCCGCGCCCGCAAGGCGGAGCCGGTGTCCGGCGCCGACTACCGCGTCGGCAAAGGAGAGGCGCTGCCCCTGGAGGACGCGTCGGTGGACGCCGTCGTCTACTCCAACAGCTTCCACCACCTGCCGCTCGCGGTCATGGCCGACGCGATGGCCGAGGCGGCGCGGGTGCTGAAGCCCGGCGGCACGCTGGTGGTGGTGGAGCCGATCGCCGACGGGGCCTATTTCGAGGTCATCCTGCCCATCGAGGACGAGACCGAGGTGCGCGCCGCCGCCTACGACACGCTGAAGCACCCGCCGCTGCCGCTGCAGGCGGTGGACGAGACGGTCTACGGCACGGTGGTGCGCTACCGCGACGCCGATCATTACCTGAGCCACGTCACCGCCGTGGACCCGGCGCGGCGCGAACGTCTGCCTCCGGTCGAGGCCGAGGTCCGCCGCCGCTTCGCCGCCAACGGGCGGACCGACGCGGAGGGGATGACCGAATTCGACCAGCCGATGCGGCGCGTGGTCTTCAAGAAGCTGCCCTAAGCACGACCCGCTTGGCAGCGATACGGCGGCGTGCCAGCATGAGCGCCGCCGTTTGGTCACAGGCGCGCCGTCGCGCGTCCGGGGCATAGTGGAGCGGCGTCACTCCATTCAAAGGTCGAAGACCATGCCCCGCCCCGCCCTGTCGCGCTCCGGCCTGCCCCGCTCCAGCTTGTTTGCCGCCGCCCTGGTCCTCCCGGCGGCCTTGCTTCTGGCCGGTTGCGGCGTGGTGGTCGCCACGGTGGACACGGCGGCCAGCGTCGCCGGCTCCGCGGTCAGCGTCGCCGGCGACGTGGTGTCGGCCACGGCCCATGTGGCGACCGCGCCCTTCCGGGGCGGCGACGACAAAGATGACGAGTAAAGCTCAGCGACGGAACATGCGGCGCCACCAGGGACGCTGCCGCCGAGCCAGTTCGGTCACCAGGACGCGGCACTGGTCGCGCATCGCCTCGTAGGCGGCGACCTCGGCCTCGCGGTCGCGGCGCAGGCCGTCCAGCGTGCCGGTCAACCGCTCCAGCCGTTTCTCCAGCTCCACGCCGGTCCGGCGCTCCCGCTCCAAGGCCGTCTGCGCCTCCTCGCTGCGGCGCTCCGCCGCCTCGATGCGCTGACGGAAGCCGCGCTCCCGCGCCTCCGCGTCGGCGATCAGCCGTTCCACGAGATCACCGATGCGCTTGCGCTCCGACTCCCGGTCGGCCTGGAACCGGTCCAGCGCCACCGCGTGGGACAGGCGCAGGGCGGCGATCTCCGCGTTCACGGCGGACAGCCGGTCCTCCGCGTCCTGCAGCGCGCGGGCCATGCCCTGCTCGCGCGCCGAGGTCTCGGCGATCAGCGTCTCGACCAGCTGGTTGATCCGCTCGCGCTCCGCCTCGCGGTCGCCCTGGAGGGTCCCGATCTCCCCGGAGCGTGCCCGCTCCACCTGCCCGATGGCCTCGCGCCAGCGGTCGCGTTCGGAGGCGTGCTCGGCGATCACCCGCAGCCGTTCCGCCCGTTCGCTGTCCGCCGCGGCCTCGGCCTTGGCGATCTGTTCGCCCAGCGTGGCGACCTGATCCCCATAGACGCGCAGGAGTTGCGTGGTTTCCTCCAACGGCGCCTTCGCCGTGCGCTGCCGCGTGGCGCGCTTGGCCGGTGCCGCGGGCGGAGGCGGCGTATCCTCGGCGTTGGAGAGCGGCATCATCTCGGTCATCGCGGCTTATCCTGACAGTCGGGCCTGCACCGCCACAGTAGCGCGTCCCGCGCGCCCCGCACAGGAACCTTTTTTCCATAGGCCAGGGCCGGTGACAGCCCGGAGAAAGCGGAGCCGAGAATTCGTCCTGTATTTTCACTGTTTTCGTCGGCAAATTTTGCAAAATCATGTTTGTTAACGGGTTTTAAAACCGCTTTAACGCCGACTCCCGGCTCCCGCCAAGGTATTAACACCAACGATTGACAGTACGGAATTCGATTGGTTTTTTGAATGACGTTTGCAGGCGCGAAAAAAGACTTTTCCTAAAAAGCAAATCAATCGCCCTGGCCGATCCGATTCTGCGGAGAACCCCATGCGTGCTGTCCTGGTTGAACCGAATCCCCTGATCGCCGACGCCCTCGGCCGTCAGCTCGGCATGGGGAAGATCCGCTACGACCGCCAGGATTGGGCGGGGCTGGAGGAACTTTTGCAACAACAGGGGGCGGACGGGCTGGGCTACGACGCCATCGTCCTGGGCAGCGTCGACGACCCGGCGCGCTGCGTGGCGGCGTTGCGCGCGCATCAGGTCGGGGCGGCGATCCTCTGCCTGCTCGACCGGCGCTGCGTGACGACGACGGTGGAGCTGCTGCACGCCGGGGCCGACGACGTTCTGGTCAAGCCGGTGGTCAGCGCCGAGGTGCGGGCGCGCATCGAGGTGGCGCGGCGGCGCTCGCGCGGCCTGCTGAGCAACGCGGTGCGGGTGGGCCGGCTGACGGTGTTCCTCGACGGGCGCGACCCGGAGGTCGGCGGCGAGCGGCTGCGGCTGAGCCAGCGCGAGCACGCCATCCTCGGCGTCCTGGCCGCCCATCACCGCCGCGTGGTGTCCAAGGAGCACATCTACGACGAGGTCTATGGCCTGTCCGGCGCCGACCCGCTGGACAAGGTCATTGATGTATACATCTGCAAGCTGCGCAAGAAGATCGCCGAGGCCACCGGCGGCGCCCGCTACATCGAGACCGTCTACGGACGCGGCTACAAGTTCGAAGCTCCGCCCGAGCATGAGGACCCTGCCCCGGCACTGCCGACGCGCCGGGTCTTGCCGGGCTACGCGGCGTTCGGGCGCGGGGTTGGCGAGGCACGGCTGGCGGGGTGAGGGGGAAGTGGTCGCGTCGAGCCCTCACCCCGACCAGTCTGCGCTGAGAGCCTCCTCCTCCAGATCCAGCCACGCCCCGGCCAGCGGTCCCACCGTCAGGTCGCCGCCCAAACCCGCGTCGCCCATGGCGCCGGCGAAGCCGTCCTGCATGTCGGCCAGCGCGGCGGAGGACAGACCGCCGCCGGTCTGCAGCGTCACGTCGAACCGCCGCCCCTCCCCCGCCGCGACGAGTTGCACCGCCCCCAGCGCCGGCAAACGCATCTGCAGGACCAGCGCGCTCCCCGTCTGAAGATCCACCCCGTCGGAAATGGCGCAGAGCAGGCCGCGGCAACCGCCCGCTACCGTGCCGTCCATCACCGGGATGCTCATCACCCGCCACTCCCGCCCGTCGGCGGTCCGGCGGTGGCGCGGGGCCAGCGCCAGGTCGAGATCGTCCAGCAGGGCGCCGCCGTCGAGCTGCTCCAGCAACCGGCAGCGCTTCGGCCCCAGCCACGCCCGCGCGCCGTTGGCGGTCGCCGCTAGGAAGAAGGCCAGCCCGAGGCCGAAGGTGGAATCGCAGCGCGGCAGCCCGCCGCGCAGTTCCTGCGCCGCCCGCGGGTCCAGCGCCTCCACCACCGCCAGCAGATGGCCGACCTCGGCGACCGCGTCCGGCATGAGCACACCCATCAGTAAACGACGGCCATCAGTAAACGACGGCGTCCGCTTCGTCCGATTGCGGAAGGACGATCGCCCCGTCGTCGGCCATGGCCTTGGCGACCTGCACGATCTCCGCCTGCGCCTCGTTGACGTCGCGCATGCGCACCGGCCCCATGTTCTCGATCTCGTCCTGGAGGATCATGCGGGCGCGCTCGGACAGGACGGACAGGAAATGGTCGCGCTGCAGCGCCTCCGCCCCCTTCAGCGCGATGGCGAGCTGGCCGGTGTCGCAGCGCCGGATCACCGCCTGCAGCGACACGCGGTCGAGCCGCAGCAGATCCTCGAAGGTGAACATGAGCTGGCGGATGCGGTGGGTCGAATCCGGCATCACCGCGTCCAGGTCGGTGAAGATGTCCGCCATGGTGTCGCGGTCGATACGGTTGAAGATGTCGGCCATCCGCTCGTGCGTGTCGGCGCCGTGGGTGCGCGCGTAGTTCGCCATGAACTCGTTGTGCAGGATGGATTCGATGTCCAGCAGCACCTCGCGCTGCACGGATTCGATCTGGATCATCCGCTCGATCACCTCCAGCCGCAGCGCCGGGGCCAGCAGCGGCAGCACCTTGGCGGCGTGGTCGCTGCGCATGCGCGACAGGATGACCGCCGCCGTCTGCGGGTACTCGCCCGCCAGATAGGTGGCGAGCACGGCCTCGTTCACGTTGGACATCTTCTCCCACATGGTGCGGCCGGCCGGGCCGCGGATCTCCCCCATGATCTCCGACACGCGGTCGTCGGGCAGGAAGCGGGAGAGCATGCGCTCCGTGCTGTCGTAGGAGCCGACGACGGAGCCGGTGTTGGCGAAGCGCTCCGTGAAGCTGCGCAGCAGCGCCTCGACGAGGTTGGAGGTGACGTTGCCCAGGCTGGCCATGGCGCGGCTGACCATGCGGATCTCGTCGTCGTCCAGCTTCTCCATCAGGCGGGAGCCGCGTTCCTCGCCCAGCGCCAGGAAGATCACCGCGGTCCTCTCCGACCCGCTCAGGCTCTTGAAATTGTCTCGGATCTTGATCGGCATGCCCATGCTGGCACCTCAGAAGAAGCGGTCGGCGGTCAGGGTGGAGTGGTCGGAGTCGTCATCCCGCTCCAGGGGGCGGTCGCCCTGCAGGCGGTCGTGACGGAAGGCGTTCGCCAGGACGCTGCCGGCGACCAGCACCATGCGGTGCGGCACCAGCGGGTTCGGGTCGAGCGCGTTCAGAAGGGTAATGACGGCCGTCTCGTCGTCCACCGTGACGCCCCGCCGTCTGGCAAAGGCGGTCACGCTGTCGGCCATCCCCGACGCCCCGGCGGGGGGTGCGGCGGGCGGCGCCGACAGACCGGCGGAGGGAACGGCGGGCAGCAGCCGGGGCTCGGTCATCGCGTCAGGTTCCCCCATAGGAGCGGATCAGGCTGTTGGCGATCAGGAACCAGCCGTCGGTCAGCACGAAGAAGATGATCTTGAAGGGCAGTGCGATCATCACCGGCGGCAGCATCATCATGCCCATCGCCATCAGCACCGCCGCCACCACCATGTCGATCACCAGGAAGGGCAGGAAGATCAGGAACCCGATCTCGAAGGCGCGGCGCAGCTCCGACAGCAGGAAGGCCGGAACCAGCACGCGCAGGTCGGCGGTGGCCGCCGTCTTCGGCTGCTCGGCCTCCGGCTTGCCGGAGAAGCCGGCGAAGGCCGACAGGTCCTTGTCCCGCACCTGGGAGGCCATGAAGTTGCGGAAGGGCTCGACCATCCGCTCCAGCCCCTGCTCCTGGGTCACCTGCTCGTTCAGCATCGGGCGCAGCCCGTCCTGCCACGCCGTGTCGAAGACCGGCCCCATGATGTGGAAGGTCAGGAACATGGCGAGGCTGATCAGCACCATGTTCGGCGGCGACTGCTGAAGCCCGAGCGCCGAGCGCAGCAGCGACAGCACGACGATGATCCGGGTGAAGGAGGTCGCCATGACCAGCAGGCCCGGCGCCACGCTGAGCACCGTCAGCAGGACGATGCCCTGGATGACGCGCCCGGACAGCGACCCGCTCTCCCCCGTGGCGCCGCCGAGGGCGCTGCCGATGGAGGACAGGTCCAGCCCGCCGCTCTGCGCCCAGGCCGCCGCGGGAAGCAGAACGGCGAGCGCGGCGGGAAGGCCGTACAAGGACAGGCGTCGGATCATGGCGGGAACCCGTGGATGCGGTGCCGGGGGTGTCAATCGATCGCCAGATCGGTGCGCACGATCTCGGTCAACGTGACGCCCAGCCGCTGGTCCTCGACGATCACCACCTCGCCACGGGCGACCAGACGGTGGTTCACCAGGACCTCCACCGGCTCGTCCACCTTGCGCTCCAGCTCCACCACGGCGCCGCGGCCGAGCTTCAGGAGCTGCGCCACCAGCATGCTGGTGCGGCCGAGCACCACCTGCACGTCCACCGGGACGTTGTAGATGGCGTTCATCGAGCCTCCGGCGACCGCCGCGGCGGGGATGCCGGCGGCGTCCTTCTCGGCGGGCTTGGCGTCGTCTTCCAGAACGTCGAGGTTCAGTGGGGCCATGATGCGGTGCTTTCCGTGTCGGTGAAGAGGTCATGTTCGGTGGACAGGGCAGCCAGCGCGCGGTCGCACAGGCCGTCGACGGCGCGCTCCACCGCTGCCGGGTCGTAGCGCAGGCCCCCGGCCTCCCAGGCGGCGTCGAGCCCGCCGGGCGGCAGGGATGCGTCGGCGACGACCTCCAGCGAGCCTTTGAAGCCAAGGGAGTCCGGGTCGGCCAGCTTGGCGCGAACGGGCTCCGCCAGATCGGGATGGACGCGCAGCCGCAGCCGCGGCGACCCGCCGGCCAGACGCAGGGCATCCGTGGCGAGCCGTTCGGTCTCCGCCGCGCCGATGCGCTCCAGCAGCGCCGGGGCGAGGCGGCGGACGAGCGCCAGCATCACCGCCGACCCTTGCGCCTCCACCCCGCGCAGGGCGTCGGTGAAACGGTCGTCCAGGGCAGCCAATTGCTCGTCGAGATGGGAGAGCGCCTGCGCCAGCGCGGCGTCGGTGCGCGCCGCGGCCTCCGCCGCCCCTTCGCGCCGGCCCTGCTCCACCCCCTCGGCAAAGGCGCGGACTTCGGCGCCGTAGACGGCGGCCTGGAGGTGGCGTTCGGAATGGACGATCTCGTCGAGCGGGTCGATGGGGTCCGGTTCGGGAGCAACGCCGAACTCCGCCGCCGCCTGCGCCGCGGCCTGGGCCGTGCTGTCGAAGCGCAGGTCGAAGCGGTAGCGCGGGTAGCCCATCAGACCGCCTCCTCGTAGAGCCAGGAGCGCAGGATATCGATCGCCTCATCCGGGTACTGGTCCACGATGTCGCCCAGCCGGCGGATGGAGGAGGCGCGCACCCGGCCCTCCACCGTGCGCAGCTCGATGAGCTGGTCCATCGTCTCCTCGATGCCCGGCAGGGCCGCGGTTGCCTGCTCGCCCGCGTCGGTGAGCTGGGCCGCCTGCATGGCGGGATCGCTGCCCATGGCCGGACCGGTGAGCTGCGGCATCGCCGCTCCGGCGGCCAGCGCCGGGGCAGCCGCTTCCGCCGCCACCGGCTCCGGCGCCGGGAAGACGCGGCGGATCAGCGGGCGCAGCCCGAGCACGATCAGCAGCCCGCAGAGCACCAGCAGGATCACCCACTGGATCAGCGTCATCACGTTGCGGCTGAGCGTGTCGACGATCTCCGCCATCGGCTCGCGGGCGCCCAGCTCGGGGGCGAGGTTGACGAACTCCAGGTTGTCGACGGTCACCCGGTCGCCGCGCGCCTCGCTGAAGCCCATGGCGGAGCGCACCAGCTCGGTGATGCGCTGCAGCTCCTCGGGCGAGCGCGCCTCGTAGCTGCGCGTGCCGTCCTGCGCGGTCGCCCAGGTGCCGTTGACCAGCACGGCGACGCTGACCCGGCGGATGTCGCCCGGCTCGATCACGGTTTCGCGGGCGACGTTGGAAATCTCGTAATTGACCGTCTCCTCCTGGCGCTTGGAGTCGGAGGAGGAGCGGTTGTTCTGGGCCTGGGCGCGGACCTCGCGCTGCGGCAGGTTCTGCTCGGCGGTGACCGGCGGCTCGCCCGTGCTGTCCAGGCTGCGGTCCTGCTCCTGCACCGTCTGGGTGGAGCGGACGACCTGGCTGTTCGGGTCGAAGCTCTGGCTGCGCACGACCTCGCGCTTGGTTTCGACATCGACAGCAACCTGAACGCGAACATTCCCCTGCCCCAGCCGCGCCACCAGCATCTGCTCGATGGCGCGGGAGATGCGCGTCTCGTGGCCGGCGCGCAGCCCGTCGACCTTCGCCGAGGACCGGGCGTCGCCGTCCTCCTCGGTCAGCAGCACCTCGCCGGAGGCGTCGAGCACGGTGACCGCGCTCGGCTTCAGGTTTGGTACAGCGGCGGAGACTAGGTGGCGGATGGACAGCGCCTGCCGCCGCTCCAGCGGCGCCCGGCCGCGCATGCGCACCACGATGGAGGCGGTCGGGGTGGGGGCGGCGCGCGAGAACTCCTCGCGGTCAGGAAGCACGATGTGGACGCGCGCCGCCTCAATGCCGGACAGCGTCTCGATGGTGCGGGCCAGTTCGCCTTCCATGGCGCGCAGCCGGTTCATCCGCTGCATGAAGCTGGTGATGCCCAGCGGCTTGTCGGTGTCGAACAGCTCGTAGCCGATGCCGCCGCGCGACGGCAGGCCCTTCTCGGCCAGCAGCATGCGCAGCCGCGGCACCTCGGCCTCCGGCACCTGGACGGCGGTGCCGTCGAAGGCGGCGGACACCGGCACTCCCATGGCCTCCACCGCCTTGACGATGCGCCCGGCCTCCGCCGGTTCCAGCCCGGTGTAGAGTGGCGTCATGTGCGGCCGCGACAGCAGAACCGCCATGGTGGCGACCGCCAGGACGATGCCGACACCCGTGCCGGCCAGCACCAGAAGGCGCGTGCGCCCAAGCGTCCGCAGATTGTCGATCAGTCCCGTCACGACACCCGCACCTTTAAAGTTTCCGAAAAGCGGGGACCGTAATGTTCACCCCGTGAGCCTTCACAACCTACCGGGATGACTTTTAAGCGGAGTAAAAGCCGCGAAGATAGACCGGAAGGAAGTCGCTAAAACTTGATCGTTTAAAACAGTCTCTCAAATTTTCGGTATTTTGGAGGCGCCGGCCGCGATGAATACAGATGCTGGAAAGGCAAGGACGGGAACGCCGGGCCGGCAGCGGATGTACGTCATCGTGCTGCCGCTGGCCCGGCTGGCGCTGGGGGCGGCCGCCCTGTGCGGCGTCGCCGCGGCCGGGTTCGGCGGCTACTGGATGGCCGTCGGGCCGGACGGGGTGGCGCGGCTGTTCGAGGGCACGCCCATCGCCGAACCGGCGCAGGCGACGCTCGACATGCCGGAGCTGCTGGTGAACCTGCGCCCCGACACGCCGTCGCGCTTCATGAAGATCGGGGTGACGCTGGCGCTGGCGCCCAAGGACCGCGGCCGGGTGGAGCAGGCGATGCCCCATATCGTCAACGCCCAGCAGGAGTTCCTGCGCAACATCGACCAGCACGACCTGCGCGGCTCCGCCGGTCTGCTGCGGCTGCGCGAGGAGCTGCGCCGCCGCTTCAACCTGATCCTCGGCCCGGACACGGTGTCCGACGTCCTGCTGCGCAGCCTTCTCACCCAATAGCCGACCCAGAGGAACGGATGAGCACTCCCATCGACAACGACGGCGGCGGCGAAAACGGCGGCACCGGGGACGATCTGGACTGGGGCCTGGACAGCAGCACCGGTGAGTCCGAGGCCGCCACCCTGATGGCCGACACCAAGGAGCTGAGCCAGGAGGAGATCGACCGCCTGCTGAACTTCGCCGTCGGGCCGCAGACGGAATCCGTCGGGCAGACCCGTGCCATCGAACGGCTGATCAGCACCACGACGGTCAACAAGGACCGTCTGCCGATGCTGGACGTGGTCTTCGACCGCATGGTCCGGCTGCTGAACACGTCGCTGCGCCAGTTCTCCTCGACCAGCGTGGAGGCCAGCCTGCTGCGCATCGACTGGCTGCGCTACAACGAGTTCCTCGACACCATCGAGCTTCCGGCCCTGGTCGGTGTCGCGCGGGCGGAGCAGTGGGACAACCACATCGTCGTGTCGGTCGACAGCGCGCTGATCTACTGCATGATGGACGTGCTGCTGGGCGGACGGCGCAGCCGCGCCCGGCGCATCGACGGGCGCACCTACACCTCCATCGAGCGCAAGATCACCGAGCGGCTGATCCGGGTCATCCTCCAGGATCTCAGCCAGTCCTTCGACCCGATCACGCCCATCGACTTCACCTTCGACCGGCTGGAGACGAACCCGCAATTCGCCACCATCACCCGCGCCACCAACGCGGTGATCCGCGTGCGCATTGCGGTGGAGGTGGAGCGCCGCGTCGGCCATGCCGAGGTGGTCATCCCCTACGCCACGCTGGAGCCGGTGCGCGGCAAGCTGGTGCAGACCTTCATGGGCGAGAAGTTCGGCCACGACACGGTGTGGGAAAGTCACCTGAAGGCCGAGCTGATGCGGGCCAAGCTGGACCTCGTCGCCGTGCTGCAGCAGACGCAGGTCTCGCTGGGCGAGGTGCTGAACTGGGAAAAGGGCACCTCGCTGAAGCTGCGCATCGACCCCGACGCGCCGGTGGTGCTGCAAAGCAAGACCACCCCCCTCTTCGCCGGCCACATGGGCCAGCGCAACGGCAACATCTCCGTCAAGATCGACACCGACCTGGAGACCAAGCAGGAGCTGATCGATGGTCTCATTCCTCATTGACGCCGTTCTGGCGGTCATGCTCGTCACCGCCACGGTGTTCCTGGTGATCGTCAACAAGCGGCTGAAGGTGATGCGCTCCAGCCAGGCCGAGATCGGCGCGCTGATCGGCACCTTCTCCAAGACCATCGACGAGACGGAGGCCTCGGTGCAGCGGCTGGTCGCCGCCGCGACGGAGGCCTCGGCCAAGCTGTCCGACGGGCTCGACCGCGCCAAGGGCGTGACCGAGGAGGCGGCGCTGGTGCTCGGCTCCTGCGAGCGGGCGTCCAAGCGCATCGAGGCGTCCGTGCAGGAGGCCCGCGCCCTGGTCCGCCGGCTGGAGGACGGCCCGGCGCCGCGCCCGCGACCCCGCCCGGTCCCGCCGTCCGCGGCCGTCCCCGCCACCGTCACGGAACCGGTGCCCGCCCCCGCGAACGCCGCTCCCGCGCTGGACGGCGACGCGCCGGAGGACGAGGACGGCTTCCGCCCGATGCGCGTCGCCGCCCTGGCCGGAGCCGCCACCCGCCCGGCGGAGGAACCGCCGCCCGTCCCGCAGACCACCACTGAGACCGCCGAATCCATCGTGGACACCGGCGGCGCGCGGCAGCAGGCCGCCAACGCCTTCTACGCCCGGCTGCGGGCCATCGGACCGGAGCGCTGAGCCATGCTGCGCGTACTTCCCATCACGCTGGTGGCGATCCTGATGGTGCTGCCGCTCAAGCTCGGCTCGCTGATGGAAGGATTGCCGGTGGTTGCCCAGCAGTTCGACCGCGAGTTCGGCAAGCATGAGCGCCCCTGGGCCAAGGACCTGAAGGGCGACGCGGAGTCCTCCTCCCTGGACGCCCCGCCAGCGCCGGCCCCCGCTCTGGCCGCGCTGCCGATGACCGCGGCGGCTTCGCCCGCGGACGCCGCCCTGCCCGCGGCGAGCTGCACCGACCCGGCCCTGCGCGCCGCCATCGTGGAGCAGAAGGCCGACGTGACCGCCCGCACCCGCCATCTCGGCGAGGCCGAAGCGGTGCTGGCCGCCGCCGAAACCCGCGCCACCGCCCAGATCCAGAAGCTCAGCGCCATCAAGCGCGACGTAGAGGCGCTGATGCAGCAGCGCTCCAACCTCCAGCAGGAGGATCTGAAGCGCATGGTGACGATCTACGAGACGATGAAGCCGCGCGACGCCGCGCGCATCTTCAACGACCTGGAAACCGACATCATCATCGACGTGCTGGACCGCATGGCCGAGCGCCGCTCCGCCCCGATCATCGCGGAACTGGAGGATGGCAAGGCGCGCGAGGTCACCCGCCTCGTCCTGCAACGGCGCGCCCTGCCCGGCGACCGCCCACCGCCGCCCGCCCCGCTGCCCGTCCGCCTGATGCAGACGCCGACGAATTGAACCCGGTCGCGGTTCTCTCACCAAGAGACATCATGCCCAGCCTTTCCGACGTCATCGCCGCTCCGCCGCCCCGCCCCGCCCGTTCCGCGGAGGGAACCGCGGCGCCGTCCCCCGGCGCGCCGGGTGAGCGCGAGGCGTCCGGCACGCCCTTCGCCGACCTGCTGGACGACGCGGCGGGGCGCGGCGGCGCCGATGCGGACGGCGACCCGGCGGACTCCTCCGCCCAGACCGGCGGCGCGCCGGCCGGCGCCGACGCCGCCCTGGCCGCGCTCCTGCCGCTGCTGACCGCCCCGCCGCCCGCCACGGCGCCGGGCATCGCGGACGCCGCAGCTTTGCCGGACTCCTTGCCTTCGACCGGCGCCCTGCCGGTGGTGCCACCCGTCACGGCCCCCCCGGCGGAGACCGCCGCGACGCCCCAGCCGCCGGCTCCGGCCCAACCCGGTCCGCCGCAACCGGCCGCGTCGCTTCCCATGGTGCCCACCGCCGCGGCGCCGCCGAACGCCAGACCGGACGCCGGGCCGGACGGGACGACGCCGGAGGCCACGACCGACTCAGCCGCACCCGCCACCCCGTCCGTTCCCCTGCCGGCTTCCGGGGCCAAACCGGACTCGGCCCCGCTGTTCCAAGCCAAGGACCCCGCGACGCCCGCCAAGGGCGACGCGACGCAGGCTCCCTCCCCCCAGCTTCAACAGGCGATGGCCCAGGCGGGCGGCAACGCCGCGTCCAACGGCGGCACCGGCCAGAATCCGGGCCAGGGGCAAGGCCGCGGCACCCCGCCCGGCGGACCGGAAGCCTTGTCAGCGCTGTCCTCCCCGGCGGACCCCGTCGGCGCGGCGCCGCTGCCTTCAGCCATCGCCCCGCCGGCGGCCCACGCGGCGGCTCACTACGCCGCGCATCCCGGCGACAACGCCGCGGCGCGGCTGCCCGCCGCCCAGGTGGCCGGCCAGTTGGTGCGCGTCGTCGAGGCGGGCGGCGGCGAGTTCCACATCGACCTGAAGCCGGAGGAGCTTGGCCCCGTCCGCGTCGTCGCCGAGCTGAGCGGGGCCCGCGTCGCCCTGCATGTCCAGGCCGAAAGCCCGGAAACGCTGGCCCTGCTGCGCCGGGACATCCATCACTTGGAGCGCGCCCTGTCCGACGCCGGGTTCGAGCTGGACGGCGGCACCCTGAACTTCTCGCTGCGCGGCGACGGCGAGCCGCGCGGCTTCGCCTTCTCCGGCCAGGGCGACGGGACGGGAGGGCGCCAGGACGGCCCCGGACGGGCCTTCCGTCCCGTCGATCCCGCCGCCCTGCCCCCCGAACGCGCCGCCCGCCCCATCGACGGCCTCGTCGACATCTCCGTCTAGCCGCAAGGACCCGCCATGACCACGACCGCGGCCACCAACACGGCCACCACACCCCCCTCCGCCGCCGCGAAGAAGCAGACGGTGGATTACGAGGCGTTCCTGAAGCTGCTGACCGCGCAGCTCCGCAACCAGGACCCGCTGTCACCCATGGACGCCACTCAGTTCATGACGCAGCTCGCCCAGCTCTCCACTGTGGAGCAGGGCGTGCGGACGAACGAGACGTTGGGGCAGGTGCTGGACACGCTGAAGAACAGCGGCATGCGGCTGGACATGGCCTATCTGGGCCGCAAGGTGGAGGCCGCGTCGGACCGCATCAGCCTGTCGGAAGGCAAGGCGGAGATGGCCTACGCCATCGACGGAGCCGCCGCGTCGGTGAAGATCGAGGTGGTGAACGACGCCGGGCAGGTGATTTACAGCGCCCCCGGCAGCCCGAAGACGGGCCGGCAGACCTTCACCTGGGACGGCAAGCGCAGCGACGGCACGGCCGCCGCGGACGGCACCTACCTCGTGCGCGTGACGGCGAAGGACAAGGCCGGCGCGTCGCTGACCACCGCCACCGTGACGACCGACACGGTGGCGGAGGTGCGCAGCGTCAACGGCGAGACGCAGTTCGTCCTGAAGGGCGGAGCCACGGTGAAGGGCACGGACATCCTGTCCGCGTCCTGATCCTTGCAACGGTGGAAACGGCACGCGGGCCGGCGGGGGAAGGCTGTTCCCCCGCCGGCCCGTCGCCTTTTTACGAGAACCAGGAGTCGGTGACGCCGGTCAGACCGACCACGGTGATGGTGCTCTTGTCGGACAGGGTGAAGACGGTGTTCTTGCCGACGGTCTGGGCGCTCGCCTTGATGTCCGCGATGCTGATGCCGGCGATCGCGAAGCCGAGGATGTCCTCGTCCGGGTTGAACTCGAACACATAGTCGTTCCCGCCGCCGAGCGTGAAGGCGAAGATGTCCTTCCCCGCACCGCCGATCAGCCAGTCGTCACCGCCGAAGCCCCACAGCACGTCGTCACCGGCCCCGCCGAACAGCGTGTCGTTGCCGTCCTCGCCGACCAGGGCGTCGTTGCCGTCGCCGCCGTCGATCAGGTCGTCGCCCGCACCGCCGCCGATCAGATCGTCGCCCACACCGCCGAGCATGGAGTCCTTGCCGTCCCCGCCCACGATGGTGTCGTTGCCCGCGTCGCCGGTCAGCAGATCGTTGCCGTTCATGCCGAACAGAACGTCGTTGCCGTCGCCGCCGATGGCGGTGTCGTTGCCGTCCTCGCCCATCAGCCAGTCGTTGCCGGCATTGCCGCTGAGCAGGTCGTTGCCGTTGCCGCCGCCGACCACGTCGTCGTCGTCGCCGCCCAGCAGGGTGTCGTCGTCGCCGCCGCCGTGGAGGGTGTCGTTGCCCGCGTCGCCGGCCAGCAGGTCGCGGCCGGTGGTGCTGGCCACCACGTCGTTGCCGCCGCCGCCGCGGGTGGTGTCGTCCCCCGGACCGAGGTTGATGGTCTGGGCGCTGTCGTCACCGATGGTCAGGCTGTTGCCCTCCCCGCCGGTGAAGGTGCCCTGGCCGACCAGCACCGCGAAGTCCACCTGGTTGAGGATGACCGAACCGCCGGGATTGCCGCCCATGTTGATGATGAGCGCCTCGCGCGGCGCCCCGGCGGTGGCGGTGCCGGTGACGGTGACCGGTCCCGTACCCGTCGGAGTGAGCGTGCGCAGCGTCATCGCACCGGCAGCGGCGGCGGCGAAGGTCGCCACCTCGTTCCGGATCGCCGTGGTCCGGCTGTCCGGCAGCAGGGCGGCGAGCATGCCGGCGAAGACGCCGGCCATCTGGCCGCTCTCCACCGTGGACTGCGGGCCATAGGCGGAGAGCCCGCAGCCCGCCGCCACATTGGCCTGAAGGAGCGGGGCGTTGCCCGCGTCCTGCATCAGCGCGACGGTCACGCCGTCCCGGTTGCCCTCCGGCACCGCCTGGGCGAGGCCGGTCTCGACGAAGGCGACATTGACACCCTCCGGGGCACTGCCCGTCCGGGTCTGGACCACGACGCCGTTCACCGTCTCGTCGCCGACCGGCTTGGAACCACCGCCCGCGTTGTTGCCGCCGGTCGCCGCGTCGTCGTTGCGGATGGTGCCGGTCGCCGAGGCCGTCCCGATCGTGCCGCCGCTGGCGTTCGACAGCGTGACCGTGAAGGTTTCGTCGGCCTCGACGTCCCGGTCGCCCTGGACGTTGACGGTGATCCGGGCGGTCTGCTCGCCCGCCGCGAAGGTGACCGTGCCGTGCGGCAGGGTGTAACCGACGAAATCACCGGCGGACGTCGGGGCGCTGCTGCTGCCCGCCACCGCGTAGGACACGGTGGTGGAACCGGACGTGTCGCCCGTGCGGGTCACCAGGAAGGTCAGCGCCGTCGTACCGTCGTTGCCCTCCACGGCGCTGCCGTTTTCCGCCGCGATGGACAGTGACGGCGGCGGCGGAGCCGTGTTCTTGATGACCCCCGTCGCCACCGCGGTGCCGAGGGTGGCGCCGTTCGGGTTGGACAGCGTGACCGTGAAGGTCTCGTCCGCCTCGTTCAGGGCATCCGTCGCGATGGCGATCTCGACCGTCTTCGTCGTTTCACCCGCCGCGAGGCTGATGACTCCGGTCGGGAAGGCGTTGCCCGCGAAGTCCGCCCCGGACGCCGGGCTCGGCCCGCTGCCGGCCACCGTGTAGGTGACGCTGACCGGGTCGAGGGCATTGTCGCTGCGGACGATCGTGAAGGTCGCCTTGGCGTTCGCCCCTTCCTGCACGATGGCCGAGGCCGCCGCGATGTCCAGGCGGGGAGTCAACGCGCCGTCGTCGTTCTCGATCGTCACCGTCGCCCGCGGCGCCGCGATGACCGCCTGGGTGGAGGCTCCGGCCTGTTGCGACAGGGTGACGGCGAAGGTCTCGTCGGCCTCCGCCACCGCGTCGCCGGCCACCGCGACGGTGATCGTCGCGGAGGTCTGGCCGGCGGCCAGGGTCACCGTCCCGCTGGGGAGCTGCCCGCCGAAGTCCGCGGCGTCCGCCGCCCAGGTGCCGAAGCCCGTCACGGCGAAGTCGAGCACCAGATCGGCGCTGGAGTCGCCCGTCCGGTAGACGTCGAAGACGACGTTCGTGCTGCCGCTGTTGCGCTCCGTCACCGTGGCGGTGCGGGCCGCGATGGTGATGACCGGAGCGGCAGCCGGGGCGTTCGACGTGTTGGACTGCTGCGTCGGAGCGTTGGTCTGCGTTGCTCCCTTCAGGAAGCTGGCGTCACCGGTCAGCGCCACGTCGAGCAGGGCCGCCTGCCGCAGCGCCGGGTCGGTGATGCCGGCGGCGTCCAGCAGAGCCTCCGCCCGCTCGCGCAGCGCCGCGGGCAGGGAGTCGACCGACAGCACCTGCCGCGGGAAGCTGCGGTCGGTGTAGCTCGCCGTCGTCTCGCCCTGGCCATAGTCGAACAGCGAGGTCTGCTGCGACACCCGCCAACCGTCCGCGTAGCTGCCGTAGAGGACCGCATAGTCGATGGGCTGCGACAGCACCGTGCCGTCGGCCAGCGCCAGATCGTTGGAGGCGTCGCCGTCGAGGTTGCCCATCAGGCCCTCGATCGACCCCGCCGCACGGCTCGGCGACAGGTAGAGCTGAAGGTCGACGCGGTCGGCCTCGACCGTGACGATGAGCTGCTCCTGGTTCGAATAGACGATGGTGTAGACGTTGCCGGACCGGAAGATGTGCCCGTCGCCGACGGCGAGCGACCCGGCGGCGTCCGGAATGTCGGTCGCCTCCCCGTCGATGCGCAGCGGGTGGGCGGCGTCCTTCGCGTTGATGGACACCCGGACCGAACCGATCTTCGTCGCCACCGCCGTGTTGATCGACACCGCGTCGCCCAGCGCCGCGGTGCGGAGCTGCACGATCCGCTCGTCGCCCGACTTGGCGTTGACGTAGGTGAACTCGCCGACCGCCTGGAAGCTGTAGTAGAAGCCGTCGAAGGTCACCAGATGCGGGTCGCCCCAGTTGGCGCCCGGACGGAAGCCCGGCGGCAGCGGCGGCGCCTGGTTGTCGTCGTTCAGGACGGTGCCGGTCGCCTGACGGTTGCCCAGCTTGATGTTGGACCCGTCCGCCGGGTTCGCCAGCGTCACCGCGAAGGTTTCGTTCGCCTCGGCCACGGTGTCGCCCAGCACGTCCACCGAGATGGTCTTGCTGGTCTCGCCCGCCGCGAAGGTGACCGTGCCGTCATAGGGCAGGAAACCGCCCGCCAGATCCCCGCCGCCGACCGGGTTGCTGCCCGTGCCGGCCACCGTGTAGCCGACCGATACCGCGCTGGTCGTGTCGCCGGAGCGGGTGACCGTGAAGGTGAAGCGGGTGGTGCCGCTGTTGCCTTCCGCCTTCGACAGCTGGCCCGGCTCGATGGCGACGACCGCCGGCAGGGCGTTGGTCGCCGCGCCACCGGTCATCTCGAAGCGCCACAGTCCGTTCACGCCCGTGTTGCCCGCCGTGGTGTCGAGGGCGAGCATCCCCGCCTCGCCGCCCGACTGCGGCAGGATGAACAGGCCCGACGCATCGCCGTTGCCGGCGGTGTAGCCGGCCCGCGCGACCGTGTTTCCGCCGGTCTGCGCCCAGTTGACCGACTCGTAGCGGAACTCCGCGTCGAAGTCCCCGGCCTTGCGCCCGGAGGCGCCGGCGGCGTTGGTCAGGACGAGCTGGAAGGCGTTGCGCGCGCCGTCCGTGCCGCCGTTGGCCGCCACGTCGTCCCAGGTGATGACGATGGTCCCAGTGACCGGGTCGAGGTCGTAGTAGACGCGGTTGGTGCCCTGCGAGGTGCCGCCCGGAGTCGCCGAGCCGGTGCCGCTCCGCGTGTCCACGTCGGACAGGAAGGGCGCGATCATCGCCGGGGCCGACGCCGACAGCGCTTCGGCCGTCAGACCGGCGGGCAGCGGCGCGTCGAAGGAGATGCTGCCGTTCGTGTTGATGTAGAAACCGGTATAGACCTTGCCGAAGACGTTGATGCCGTCGGCGAAGACCGACCGGATGTCGATGAAGGCGCTCGACCCGTCGTTGCTGCGGTCCAGCTCGTTCTCGCCGAAGCCAGCCGTGCCGCCCAGGCCGCCGAGCAGCCGCGCCCCGATGGCCGTGGCCGGCGTCAGGTCCATCGTCTGGTCGGTGAAGCGCAGCTCCTCCACCGCGGTGATGCGGGCGACGCCGTCCGCCTTGGTGCCGCGGGCGTGGGTGACGGTGATCGTCCCGCCGTTGTTGACGATGTCGTAGTTCGCCTTCGCGTCGGTGAAGACCACCGCGTCGAGGCCGGCGCCGCCGTTGATGTCGTCGGTGCCACTGCTGGCCTGGAACAGGTCGTTGCCGTCACCGCCGTTCAGCGTGTCGTCGCCGGCCCCGCCGTTCAGCGTGTCGTCGCCGGCGTCGCCGGACAGCAGGTCGGCCCCGTCGCCGCCGCTCAGGCTGTCGTTGCCCTGACCGCCGGACAGGCTGTCGTTGCCACCGTTGCCGAACAGCCGGTCGTCGCCGGCCTGGCCCATCAGCCGGTCGGGCGTGTCGCCGCCGGTCAGCGTGTCGGCGTCGGCGGTGCCGGTCAGGGTCAGGCCGTTGGCCCGGACCAGAACGCCGGCGCTGCCCTCCGCCTCCTGAAGCTCGTGGAAGCCGGCCAGCGTCAGGGTGGCGTCGGCCACGCCGTCGCCGTTCGTGTCGAACAGCAGCTGCGTGATGGCGCCGCCGGAGGTGACGAAGCGGAAGCCGACCTGCGCGCCGCCCGGCTGGGCCACGGTGCCGGTGAAGGGACCGCTGCCGACGAAGGTGAAGGGAATGCCGGACAGATCGATACGGTCGCCCGCCGCGAAGTCGGTGATGCGGTCGCCGTTCGCCTCCGCCACGCTGGCGTAGCGGAAGGTGTCGTTGCCTTCGCCGCCGCTCAGCACATCCTCGCCGGCTCCGCCGGCCAGCGTGTCGTCGCCGGCACCGCCATAGAGGAAGTCCGCCCCGCCGAGGCCGTCCAGCCGGTCGTCGCCGGCCCCGCCGGTCAGCGTGTCGGACGCCGCGCCGCCGGTCAGCGTGTCCGCTCCGTCGCCGCCGGTGGCGGAGATGGCGGTGACGCGGACCAGGACGCCGCTGTTGGACGGATCGGCGGCCAGCGCGTGGGTGCCGGCCAGATGTATGACGCGGTCCGCCACCCCGTCGCCGTCCACATCGAACTGGAGATCGGTGGTGGCGAAGGCACCCGTGCCGGAGTTGACGTAATTCACCGCCACGCCGGAACCAAAGCGCTGGGACAGCGGTGTGGTGCCGAGGAAGCTGGCCGACAGGCCGGAAATGTCGATGCGGTCGCCCGTGGCGAAGTCGGTGATCAGGTCGCCGTCGATGTCGGTGGCGCGGGCGAAGACGAAGGTGTCGTTGCCGGCACCGCCGGTCAGCTCGTCGCGGCCTTCCGACCCCACCAGCGTGTCGTCACCGTCGCCGCCGCTCAGCGTGTCGCTGCCGACCCCACCGGTCAGGCTGTCGTTGCCGGCCCCGCCGGTCAGCGTGTCGCTGCCCTCGCCACCATCCAGAGTGTCGTTGCCGTCGCCACCGTCCAGCCGGTCGTCGCCGCCAAGCCCCTCCAGCCGGTCGTCGCCGCCCAGGCCGGACAGGCTGTCGGCGCCGTCGCCACCGGTCAACGTCTCGGCGGCGGCCGTGCCCGTCAGGGTCTTGTTGGAGACACGGACCAGGATGCCCGTGCCGTCCTCCCGCAGGGCGTGGGCGCCGGCCAGTTCGATCACGGAGTCCGCGATGCCGTCGCCGTTGCCGTCGATCTCCACGAGGGTGCGCTGCTGGCCCTCCACGCCGGTCACCGCGACGCGGATCTGGGCCGGGCCAAGATTGACGGACGAGCCGGTGAAGGCACCGCCGCCGATGAAGCCGGCGCCCAGCGCCGACAGGTCGAGACGGTCGCCGTCCGCGAAGTCCTGGATGCGGTCACCCGCGGCGTCGCCCACGGTCAGCACGCGGAAGGTGTCGTCGCCGGCACCGCCGGTCAGCGTGTCGGCCCCGTCGCCGCCCAGCAGCGTGTCGTCGCCATCGCCGCCGTCGAGCCGGTCACGGCCCGCCCCACCGGTCAGGCTGTCGATTCCAGCCCCACCGGTCAGCGTGTCGTCGCCGGCACCGCCGGTCAGCGTGTCGGCGGCGTCCGTGCCCTCGAAGCGCTGGCCGGCGGCGCGAACCAGGACGCCCGGCGCCTGCGGATCGACTTGGAGGATGTGCTCCCCGGTGATCTCGATGCTGCGGTCGGTCACGCCGTCGCCGTTCAGGTCGATGTCGAGCAGCGTGTTGCGGAAGCCCGGCTCGCCCACCGCGGACATGCGGATCTCCGCGCTCCCCGTGCCGCTGAAGATGGACGTGCCGATGAAGGCGGCGTTCAACGCCGACAGGTCGATGCGATCCCCGTCCGCGAAGTCGGTGATGCGGTCGCCCGCGATGTCGTCCGCGGCGAAGACGAAGGTGTCGTGGCCGGCACCGCCGGTCAGGCGGTCGGTGCCCGCCCCGCCGACCAACGTGTCGTCACCGGCATCGCCGGACAGCGTGTCGTTGCCGACACCGCCGGACAGCGTGTCGTTGCCGGCGCCGCCGGACAGGCTGTCGCGCCCGGCGCCGCCCTCCAGCGTCTCGCCCGCGTCCGTCCCGGTGAGGATGAGATCGTCGACGCGGATCAGGATGGCGGCGTTGTCGGGCCTCGCCATCAGCGTGTGCACGCCGGACAGGATGAGCATCCGCTCGCCCAAGCCGTCACCGTTCATGTCGAAGACCAGCCGGGTTTCGCCCAGCGGGCCGCTGCCGAGGATAAGGACGTTCACCTGCGCCGGGCCGGGCTGCGCGACGCTGCCGGTGAAGGCGGCGGAGCCGATGAAGGTGACGTTCATGTCACGCAGGTCGATGCGGTCGTTGGGACCGAAATCGGTGATGCGGTCGCCGTCGATGTGGCCGGCCCGGTTGAAGCGGAAGCTGTCCCTCCCGGCCCCGCCGGTCATCAGGTCGCCGCCCGGACCGCCGTTCAGCGTGTCGTCGCCGTCGCCACCTTCCAGCGTGTCGACGCCGTCGCCGCCAATCAGCGTGTCGTTGCCGGCCCCGCCGACGATCAGGTCGTTGCCGTAATCGCCGCTCAGCGTGTCGTTGCCATCCCCGCCGATCAGCGTGTCCGGACCGGAGGCGCCGGTCAGGCTGTCGTCGCCGGCCGTGCCGGTCTGGGACTTGCCGTATTCCGTGATGAGGACGCCGGGGGTCCCCGCCATCTCGACCAGAGGCACCACGCCGTTGAGCCACATGCCGACGTCGGCCACGCCGTCGCCGTTGGAGTCGAGGACGACCGTCGTGGTGTCCGCGCTGTAGTAGACGCGCAGTTCGGCTTGTCCCGGATTCGACACGCTGCCGGTGAACGCCCCCTCGCCGAGGAAGCGGGCGTTCAGCGCCGACAGGTCGAGTTGGTCGCCGGGGCCGAAGTCGAGGATGCGGTCGAAGTTCATCTCCGATGCCGAACCGACGACGAAACGGTCGTTGCCCAAGCCGCCTTCCAGCGTGTCCGCCCCGTCGCCACCGATCAGCACGTCGTCACCGACGCCGCCTTGGAGCAGGTCGTTGCCGCCCAGGCCCACCAGCGTGTCGTTGCCCGCACCGCCCGTCAGCGTGTCACGGCTGGGACCACCCGTCAGGCTGTCGTTCCCGTCGGTGCCGGTCACCGCCTGGGTCGGAATGCGGACGAGCACGCCCGGCGCGTTCGGATCGACCTTGAGGTCATGCTCGCCAATGATCGTGAAGGAGGCGTTGGCCCACCCATAGCCGTCGGTGGACAACTCGACGCGGGTCACGCCGCCGGAGATGACCGAGCGCACCTGGGCCGGGCCACCACCGTTGGGCTGAAATGTGAACATGGCGGAGCCGATGTAGACCGCGTTCAGAGCCGACAGGTCGATACGGTCCCCGTCGGCGAAATCGGCGATGCGGTCGCCCAGAATCTCGCTGGCGTTGATGAAGCGGAAGGTGTCGTTGCCCTCGCCGCCGAAGAGCTGGTCGGAACCGGCCCCGCCGTCCAGCGTGTCGTCGCCCGCTCCGCCGCGCAGCAGGTCCGCCCCCGCCCCGCCGAGGAGCAGGTCGTTTCCGGTCCCGCCGTCCAGGCTGTCGGCGCCGCCCAGGCCGGACAGCGTGTCGTCGCCGGCCCCACCGGACAGCGTGTCGCTGCCCGCACCGCCTTCCAGCGTGTCGTTGCC
Organism: Azospirillum aestuarii; assembly: GCF_016632405.1. Classification (NCBI taxonomy): domain Bacteria; kingdom Pseudomonadati; phylum Pseudomonadota; class Alphaproteobacteria; order Rhodospirillales; family Azospirillaceae; genus Azospirillum; species Azospirillum aestuarii. Next base: position 143,049 of record NZ_JAEPIV010000012.1, on the reverse strand, counting down.
GCCGGTTCCGGTCCGGACCGTCTCCGGCGCCCGGACCAGCACGCCCGGCGTGCTCGGATCGACAATCAGGGCGTGCGAGCCCGACAGGATAATCCGGCCGTCGACGGTGCCGTCGCCGGTAAGGTCGAAGTCGAGCTGCGTGTCGTCGCCCGACGTGGTCAGGCGGACCTGCGGCGCTCCCTTCTGCTGGAAGGTGCCGGTGAAGGGCTGTTCGCCGATATAGGTGACGTTCAGGGCGGACAGGTCGATGCGGTCGCCGGTGGAGAAGTCCGCGATGCGGTCGCCGGCAAGCTGGCTGGCCTCGGTGAAGCGGAAGGTGTCGTTGCCCTCGCCGCCGATCAGCAGATCGGCACCGTCGCCGCCGATCAGCGTGTCGTCGCCGGCTCCGCCGTCCAGCACATCGCCGCTGCCCAGCCCGTTCAGCAGGTCGTTGCCGCCGCCGCCCCAAAGGCTGTCGAAGCCCGGACCGCCGGTCAGCGTGTCCGCCGCCTCGGTCCCGACGAGGGAGCGGTCGGCGACCCGCACCAGCACGCCCGGCGTGTTCGCAAGCTCCTCCAGCGCGTGGGCGCCAGTCAGAACGATCCAGTGGTCGGCGACGCCGTCGCCGTTGCTGTCGAACTCCAGCGCCGTGCTGCCGACGTCCGTGCGGTAGCGCACCTGCGCCGGGCCATAGTTGGGATAGCTGCCGGTGAAGGCCCGTTCGCCGATGAACTGGACGTCCATCTCGGACAGGTCGATGCGGTCGCCCGGACCGAAGTCGGTGATGACGTCGCTGCCGACGTCGCCGATCCCATCGAACCGGAAGTCGTCGTTGCCCACCCCGCCGGTCAGGATGTCGCGCCCGGTGCCGCCGTCCAGCGTGTCGTCGCCGTCGCCGCCGTTCAGGCTGTCGGCGCCGCCCATGCCGCGCAGCAGATCGTTGCCCGCCCCGCCATTGATGGTGTCGAGCCCGGCGCCGCCATTCAGCTCGTCGTCGCCCGCCGTGCCGGTCTTCGTCTGGTCGGGCACGCGCACCAGGATGCCGGGCGAGCCCGCCAGTTCCTCCAGGGCATGGGCGCCGGCCAGTTGGATCTGGCGGTCGGTGACGCCGTCGCCGTTGCTGTCGATCTCCAGCAGCGTGCCGTTGCTGAGATCCGTGCGGAGGCGGACCGCCGCGGTGCCGTTCCCCGGGAAGCCGTTCTCACCCACGAAGACAGCGTTCAGTGCCGACAGGTCGATGCGGTCGCCCTGCGCGAAATCGCTGATGTAGGTGCTGGAATAGATGGAATAGCTGAAAGCGGTTCCGGCCGGTGCCGCGGCGATGCGGAAGGTGTCGTTGCCGGTGCCGCCGGACAGCGTGTCGAAGCCGATGCCGTCTTCCAGAAGGTCGTCGCCGGCGCCGCCGGACAGGCTGTCGTTCCCGGCGAAGCCACGCAGCGTGTCGTTGCCGGTGCCGCCGGACAGCGTGTCGCGGCCCGCCGCACCGTCCAGGACGTCGTCGCCGGCCGTGCCGGTCAGCGCCCGGTCGGGCACGCGAACCAGGATGCCGGGCGCGTTCGCCAGTTCCTCGAGCGCCGCCCCGTTGGGCAACTGGATGTTGCGGTCGACGCTGCCGTCGCCGTTGGCGTCGATCTCCAGCGTGGCGCTGGTGCTGTCCTGGCGCAGGCGCACCTGCGCCGGCCCCTTGTTGCTGTAACTGCCGGTGAAGGCGCCGTTGCCGATGTAGGTGGCATTCAGACCGGTCAGATCGATGCGGTCGCCCACCGCGAAGTCGGTGATGTCATCATAGCTGTAGGTGGTGAAGCCGTTGCTCATCGGCCCCGCGGCAAAGCGGAAGGTGTCCGTGCCGTTGCCGCCGGTCAGCGTGTCGTTGCCCTCGCCACCCTCCAGCGTGTCGTCGCCGTCGCCGCCGGACAGGCTGTCGTTGCCGGAAAGACCCTGCAGCAGATCGTTGCCGGCGCCGCCGCTGATGGTGTCCTTGCCGGCGCCGCCGGTCAGGATATCGGCATCCGCCGTACCGGTCAGGGTCTGGTCGGGAACACGCTCCAGCACGCCGGGCGAACCGGCCACCTCCCGCAGCGCGTGCTGACCGGTCAGGGAAATGCTGCGGTCGGAATAGCCGTCGCCGTTGCTGTCGATCTCCAGGACGGTGGTGCCGTAGTCCTGGCGGACCCGCACCTGCGCAGGTCCGTTGCCGATGCTGGTGCCGGTGAAGTTGCCTTCGCCGATGAAGGCAGCATCCAACCCCATCAGGTCGATGCGGTCGCCGTTCGCGAAGTCGGTGATGATGTCCCCGCCGGCGTCGGTCGGGTTGGAGAAGCGGAAGATATCGTTACCCGCCCCGCCCGTCAGGCTGTCGCCGCCGGGCCCGCCGTCCAGCGTGTCGTTGCCGAAGCCGCCAGACAGGCTGTCGTTGCCGCCCAGGCCCTGCAACAGGTCGTTTCCGTTGCCGCCGTTGATGGTGTCGCGCCCGAGTCCTCCGGTCAGCGTGTCGGCCTCCTCCGTGCCGGTCAGCGTCTGGTCGGGAATGCGCTCGAAGACGCCGGGGGAACCGGCTACCGGCTGCAGCGCCGGCCCACCGGTCAGAGTGATGGTACGGTCGGAATAGCCGTCGCCGTTGCTGTCGATCTCCAGGACCGTCGCGGTGGCGTCGGCACGGACGCGGATCTGCGCCGGGCCGTTGCTGGAATAGGTGCCTGTGAAGGGCTCCTCGCCGATGAAATTGGCGGTCAGGCCGGTGATCTCCAGCCGGTCGCCGAAGCCGAAGTCGGCGATGATGTCGCCGTCGATGTCGGCGAGCGCGAAGCGGTAGACGTCGTTGCCGAGACCGCCGGTCAGCGTGTCGGCTCCGGCGCCGCCTTCGAGCGTGTCGTCGCCCTCGCCACCCGTCAGACTGTCGTTGCCGGACATTCCCCGCAGCAGGTCGTTGCCGCCGCCGCCGTTGATGGTATCGCGCCCGGCGGCGCCCTCCAGCGTCTCGGCCTCAGCCGTTCCGGTCAGCGTCTGGTCGGGGATGCGCTCGAAGACGCCGGGCGAACCGGCCACCTGCTGCAACGCGGGTGCGCCGTTCAGATAGATGTAGCGGTCGGCGTAGCCGTTGCCGTCGCTGTCGATTTCCAGAGACGTCTGCCCAGAGTACATGCGGACGCGGATCTGCGTCGGCCCGGTGTTCATGAAGGAGCCGGTGAAAGCCCCATCACCGATGAAGGTGGCGCCCAGGGCAGACAGGTCGAGACGGTCGCCCAGGGCGAAGTCTTCGATAACGTCGCCGTTGACGTCGCTCAGGCTGGCGAAGCGGAAGGTGTCGTTGCCGACCCCGCCGGTCAGCGTGTCGGCTCCGGCGCCGCCTTCGAGCGTGTCGTCGCCCTCGCCACCGGACAGGCTGTCGTTGCCTCCCAGGCCGCGCAGCAGGTCGTTGCCGCCGCCGCCGCTGATGGTGTCGCGACCTGCACCACCCTCCAGCGTCTCGGCTTCCGCCGTGCCGGCGAGCATCTGGTCGGGGATGCGCACCAGCACGCCCGAACCCGCTGTCTCCTCCTGCAGCGCTTGCCCGCCGGTTAGGTAAAGGTAGCGATCGGCCATACCGTCGCCGTTGCTGTCGATCTCCAGCACGGTGGAAGCGGAATCCGCGCGAACACGCATCTGCGGCGGCCCGTAGGAAGCGGTCGTCCCATCCCACTTGTAGGAACCGGTGAAGGGTCCCTCGCCGATGAAGGCGGCGTTCAAGGCCGACAGGTCGATGCGGTCCCCTTGGCCGAAATCGGTGATCGTGTCTCCGTTGATCTCGGCCGCGCTGGCGAAGAGGAAGGTGTCGCTGCCGAGGCCGCCGGTCAGCGTGTCGCCGCCGGCCCCGCCATCCAGCGTGTCGTCGCCCGAACCGCCGATCAGGCTGTCGTTGCCTCCCACACCGCGCAGCAGGTCGTTGCCGGCTCCGCCGTCGATGGTGTCGCGCCCGACCCCGCCCTCCAGCGTCTCGGCTTCCGCCGTGCCGGTCAGCGTCTGGTCGGGGATGCGCACCAACACGCCCGAACCCGCCGTCTCCTCCTGCAGGGAAGGCGCGCCGGTCAGATAGATGTAGCGATCGGCCATGCCGTCGCCGTTGCTGTCAATCTCCAGCGCGGTGGAACCGTAATAGTTCTGGTTGAGACGGATCTCCGCCGCCCCTCCACCGACGATGGAGACTCCATTGAAGGACTTCTCGCCAATGAAGGCGGCGTTCAAGACCGACAGGTCGATACGGTCGCCCTGGGCGAAGTCGGTGATCGTGTCTCCGTTGATCTCGGCCGCGCTGGCGAAGAGGAAGGTGTCGCTGCCGAGGCCGCCGGTCAACGTATCGCCGCCGGCCCCACCGTCCAGCGTGTCGTTGCCCGAACCGCCGGACAGGCTGTCGTTGCCTCCCAGACCGCGCAGCAGGTCGTTGCCGCCGCCGCTGCTGATGATGTCACGACCGCCGCCACCCTCCAGCGTCTCGGCTTCCGCCGTGCCGGTCAGCGTCTGGTCGGGGATGCGCACCAACACGCCCGAACCCGCCGTCTCCTCCTGCAGCATATGCGCGCCGGTCAAGTAAAGGTAGTTATTGGCCATGCCGTCGCCGTCGCTGTCGATCTCCAGCACGGTGGAAGTGGAATCCACGCGAACGCGCATCTGCGGCGGCCCGTAGGAAGCGGTCGTCCCATCCCACTTGTAGAAGCCGGTGAAGGGTCCCTCACCGATGAAGGCGGCGTTCCAGGCCGACAGGTCGATGCGGTCGCCCTGCGCGAAATCGATAATGCGCTTTTCGCTGTAACCCGTCGTGCTTGGCTTGGAGATCAGGAAGGTATCGTTGCCCGCCCCGCCGGCCAGCGTGTCGTTGCCGGAGCCGCCGGACAGCGTGTCGTCGCCCGAACCGCCAATCAGGCTGTCGTTGCCGCCCAGGCCGCGCAGCAGATCGTTGCCGGCACCGCCGTCGATGGTGTCGCGCCCGGGGCCGCCCTCCAGCGTTTCGCCGTCCGCCGTGCCGGTGACCGCTTGGTCCGGCGCCCGCTCGACCAGGCCGGACGAGCCGTCCACCGGCTGCAATCCGGGTGATCCGGCGATCCGGATGGAATAATCGTTCCAGCCGTCGCCGTTGCTGTCGATTTCCAGCATGGTGTCGGACATGTCGGTGCGCACACGCACCTGCGCCGAACCACGGGCCGAATCTTTCCCGGTGAACGCCTCTTCGCCGATGAAGGTGGCGTTCCAGGCCGACAGGTCGATACGGTCGCCCTGGGCGAAGTCGGTGATGCGAACTTCGCCGTAGCTCACGGTGGCCGGCTTGGAAATCACGAAGATGTCGTTGCCGGCCCCGCCGGTCAGCGTGTCGTTGCCGGTGCCACCGTCCAGCGTGTCGTCGCCGTCACCGCCGGACAGGCTGTCATGGCCGCCCAGGCCGCGCAGCAGGTCGTTGCCGCCGCCGCCGCTGATGGTGTCGCGCCCGGCGGCGCCCTCCAGCGTCTCGCCCGCCGCGGTGCCGGTGATCGACTGGTCCGGGGCCCGCTCGAACACGCCGGGGGAACCGGCCACCGCCTGCAATCCGGGAGAACCGGCGATGTAGATGGAGCAATCGTTGTAGCCGTCACCGTTGCTGTCGATCTCCAGCGTGGTGTTGGCCATGTCGGTGCGCACGCGCACCTGAGCCGGCCCATGGGCGGCGTTCGTCCCGGTAAAGGCCCCTTCGCCAATGAAGGTGGCGTTCCAGGCAGACAGATCGATGCGTTCCCCCGGCGCGAGGTCGGTGATCCGCACCTCGTTGTAGCCCATGGTGGCGGGCTTGGAGATCAGGAAGGTGTCGTTTCCCAGGCCGCCGGTCAGCGTGTCATTTCCGGTGCCGCCGTCCAGCGTGTCGTCGCCGTCGCCACCGCTCAGGCTGTCGTTGCCGGCGAAACCGCGCAGCGTGTCGTTGCCGTCGCCGCCGCTGATGGTGTCCGGGCCGCCGTCGCCTTCCAATATATCCGCCGCGCTTGTGCCGGTGAGCGACTGGCCGGGCGTGGCCTCCAGCACGCCGGGCACGCCGTCGACCTGCCGAAGGACGACAGAGCCGCTGACGGTGATGAACCGATCGGGGAAACCGTCGCCGTCGCTGTCGATCTCTAAGATCGGGCCGGTGAAGTCGGTGCGCGTGCGGACTTGCGCCGGCCCTTTGTTCTGCGGGGACCCGGTGAAGGCCCCGTCGCCGATGAAGGTCAGGTTGAACGCCGACAGGTCAATGCGGTCACCCGGCGCGAGATCGGTGATCCGGTCATAGCCGATGTCACTCAGGCTGGAGAAGCGGAAGGTATCGTTGCCCGCACCGCCGGTCAGGACGTCGTAGCCGCCGTAACCGTCCAGCGTGTCGTCGCCGTTACCGCCCGTCAGCGTGTCGCTTCCCGAAGTGCCAGTCAGCTCGGACATCGAATACCCCGTTGGAAAGAAATTTCTTCTACTTTCCTCCTACCTTTGTGCGAATGTCATATCAACTTCTAGTTTTTTCTATGATCCTTAAATCATCTTAAAATTAAAAATGTTTAATTCTGTGTATTTTTCAGGTGTCATCTATGCTGCGAATTACGCGATTAAGAAGCATGGCATGCATCCGCAAAAACCAGAAACTGCGTTTAATCCCATGAAAACATCTTATGCGGCAACATGCCGCATGCAAATTCCCGTAAAAACAGGACCTTAGAGATAGCGCCACAATGCCATGAGAAAGGGCCTCCCATGCCGATCATGGTACTTCTTCTTATGAGCAACCGGTGACCAAGGAGAACAACTTACAGAATACATCATAACGCGGAAATTGATCCTGAAGTCGAACAGGAACTCCAGATATGTTATCAAAATAGATAATTTTCAAAACGACTCCGGCCCCTCCGCCGCGAGACGGAGAGGCCGGAGCCAAAGATCAACCCTTAGTGGTTCACTTCGCCGATACGGTTCCGGTCCAGCCGGGCTCGACGCCCTTCATGTCGGGAAGCCGGTGGGCGATGCCCTTGTGGCAGTCGATGCAGGTCCGCTCGCCGGTGAACAGGTAGGTCTCGTGCATCTTGGCGGCCCGCGGGTTCTGGCGGGTGATGTCCATGGATTCCGCGCTGTGGCAGTTGCGGCATTCCAGGGAGTTGTTGGATTTCAGCCGGTCCCATTCGTGGGTGGCGAGTTCCAGCCGCTTGTCGAGGAACTTCTCGCGGGTGTCGATGGTGCCGAAGATCTTGCCCCAGACCTCCTTCGAGGCCTGCATCTTGCGTCCGATCTTCTGCGTCCAGTCATGCGGGACGTGGCAGTCCGGACAGGTAGCGCGCACGCCGGAGCGGTTGGTGAAGTGGATGGTCTGCTTCAATTCCTCGTAGGGGTTGTTCTTCATCTCATGGCAGGAGATGCAGAAGGCTTCCTTGTTGGTGACCTCCAGGGCGGTGTTGAAGCCGCCCCAGAACATCACGCCGGCCAGGAAGCCGCCCAGCGTCAGGAAGCCCAGGCTGAAATGCACGCTGGGCCGCGAGAAAACGCGCCAGAAGCGTCCGGCGAGGCTCAGAAGGCCCTTCATTTGGCGCCTTCCTTTCCGCCCGCCAGGATGCTGTCGATGTCGCGGAAGCGGTTGCCGGTGATCGGCTGGGCGTCGGTCTGCGGCACGTGGCACTGGGTGCAGAAGTAGCGCCGCGGGCTGACCGCGCCGAGCGTCTGGCCGTCGCGGTCCTGGAAGTGGGTGACCGAGACCATCGGGGCCTGCGAGCCCTCGGTGTTCTTGCGGTCATGGCAGGTCATGCACTTGTTGATGTTCAGGTCGATCTGGTAGTCGCGGATCGCGTGCGGGATCAGCGGCGGCTGGTCGGCGTAGTTCCGCGCCCGCTTGTGATCGTCGGTGATCTCCTTCGCCATCGGGTCGGCGGGGATCTCCTGGGTGATCGGGTGCGGGCCGGAGGAAACCTTCGCGGGGGCGGCCCCGTCCGCGGCGAACACGCCGGACACCAGGAGCGGCATGGCCGCGGCCAGCGCGAGGGCGGCAAAGGTGATGCGGGTCTTCATGGACGGGCTCCTCACGCGACAGGAATGATCTTGACCGCGCATTTCTTGAAGTCGGTCTGCTTGCTCAGCGGGTCGGTGGCGTCCAGCGTCACCTTGTTGATGAGCACCGTGTGGTCGAAGAAGGGCACGAAGACGAGGCCCCGCGGCGGCTTGTTGCGGCCCCGCGTCTCGACCCGCACCCGCACCTCGCCGCGGCGGGAAGCGATGCGCACCTCCTGCCCGCGCCGCAGGTTCAGGTCCTTGGCATCGTCGGGATGGATGAAGACGACGGCGTTGGGGAAGGCCTTGCGCAGCTCCGGAACACGCAGCGTCATGGAGCCGGAGTGCCAATGCTCGACCACGCGGCCGGTGCAGAGCCAGAACGGGTAGTCCTTGTCCGGCGATTCCGCCGCCGGCTCATAGGGCAGCGCGAAGATGTTCGCCTTGCCGTCCTTGTTGCCGTAGAAGCGCACGCCCTCGCCCGCCGGAACGTAGGGGTCGAAGCCCTCGCGGTAGCGCCACTTCGTCTCCTTGCCGTTCACCACCGGCCAGCGCAGGCCGCGCTCCTGGTGGTACATGTCGTAGGGGGCGAGGTCGTGGCCGTGGCCGCGCCCGAAGGCGGCGTATTCCTCGAACAGGCCCTTATGGACGTAGAAGCCGAACGCTTGCGATTCCCGGTTCTCATAGGCGGGGTCGCAGTCCGACAGCGGGAAGGCGTTGACCTGACCGTTGCAGTACAGCACGTCGTACAGGGTCTTGCCGCGCACGTCGGGCTTCTTGGCGATCAGCTCCTCCGGCCACACCTCCTCGATCTTGAAGCGCTTGGAGAACTCGATGATCTGCCAGAGGTCGGAGCGCGCCTCGCCGGGCGCGCCGACGAGCTGGTGCCAGACCTGGGTGCGGCGCTCCGCGTTGCCGTAGCCGCCTTCCTTCTCCACCCACATGGCGGTCGGCAGGATCAGGTCGGCGGCGAGCGCCGTCACCGTGGGATAGGCATCCGACACGACGATGAAGTTTTCCGGGCTCCGATAGCCCAGGTAGGTCTCGTTCGCCGTGTTCGGCGCCGTCTGCATGTTGTTGTTGCACTGGACCCAGTAGGCGTTGAGCTTGCCGTCCTTCAGCATGCGGTCCTGGAGCACGGCGTGATAGCCGACCTTGTCCGGGATCGTGCCCTCCGGCAGCTTCCAGATCTCCTCGGCGTGCTTGCGGTGTTCCGGGTTGGTGACCACCATGTCGGCGGGCAGGCGGTGGGCGAAGGTGCCGACCTCGCGCGCCGTGCCGCAGGCCGACGGCTGGCCGGTCAGCGAGAAGGGGCCGCAGCCCGGCTGGCTGATCTTCCCGGTCAGCAGATGGATGTTGTAGACGAGGTTGTTGGCCCAGACGCCGCGGGTGTGCTGGTTGAAGCCCATGGTCCAGAAGGACATGACCTTCACCTTGGGGTCGGCGTACAGCTCGGCCAGCGCCTCCAGCCGGTTCTTCGGCACGCCCGACAGCTCGTGCGCCTTATCCAGGGTGTAGGGCTCGACGAACTTCGCGAACTCCTCGAAGGAGATCGGGTCGGACTCGTTGGCCTTGGCGACGTTCTTCGCCTTCTGCTCCAGCGGATGCTCGGGCCGCAGGCCGTAGCCGATGTCGTCGCGGCCGCGCTTGAAGTTGACGTGCTTGGCGATGAACTCCTGGTTCACGCGGCCCGTCTTGATGATGTGGTTGGCGATGTAGTTGAGGATCGCCAGATCGGACTGCGGCGTGAACACCAGACCGATGTCGGCGAGGTCGAAGCTGCGGTGCTCGTAGGTGGACAGGACGGCGACCTTGCAGCCCTCGTGGGTCAGCCGGCGGTCGGTGACGCGGGTCCACAGGATGGGGTGCATCTCCGCCATGTTGGAGCCCCACAGCACGAAGGCGTCGGCCTGCTCCATGTCGTCGTAGCAGCCCATCGGCTCGTCCATGCCGAAGGTGCGCATGAAGCCGACCACCGCCGACGCCATGCAGTGGCGGGCGTTGGGGTCCAGGTTGTTGGAGCGCAGGCCCGCCTTCATGAACTTGGAGGCGGCGTAGCCTTCCATGATCGTCCACTGGCCGGAGCCGAACATGCCCACCGCGGTCGGACCCTTCTTCTTCAGGGTCTCCTTCCACTTGGTGGCCATGATGTCGAAGGCCTGGTCCCAGCTGATCGGGGTGAATTCGCCTTCCTTGTGGAACTGGCCGTCCTTCATGCGCAGCAGCGGCTGGGTCAGCCGGTCCTCGCCGTACATGATCTTGGACAGGAAATAACCCTTCACGCAGTTCAGGCCGCGGTTGACCTCGGCCTTCACGTCGCCGTGGGTGGCGACGATACGCCCCTCCTTCACGCCGACCATGACGCCGCAGCCGGTGCCGCAGAAGCGGCAGGGGGCCTTGGACCAGGTGAGCTTGGCGTCGGCGCCGGCCGGCAAGGTGCCGGCCTCGGCGGGCTGAAGGGCGGCCGGCAGGCTCACGCCGGCCGCCGCCGCCGCGGTCACGGCGGCTTGGACCTTCAGATAATCACGGCGGGTCAGGGACATAGGGGGGTGCCTCCTGGGGCGGTCGTCTTTTCTTGGACGGGCGTCAATGGGTGTGCGGGACGAGGGCGGTGTCGGCGGGCATCGGCTCCGCGCAGCGCTCGGCGTCCTCGTAGTGGTGATAGACCAGCGTGGTGGTGTGGACGCCCGCCATCGCGTTGATGTCGGCGATGCGGTCCAGAACCTCGGCCTCGGACGCCGTTTCCAGCGTGACGATGGCCTTGCCGTTCTCCGACGCGTGCCAGTCGGCGCCGGCGAGCGCCAGGACCACCTCCTTCAGGGCGGCGGTGCGGTCCGGCGCGTGCTGGATGACGAGGCTGGAAATGTGCAGTTCGGGCATGGCCGCCTCACATCCCGCCGGAGTGGGAGAGGATCTGGTACATCCAGACGGAGAAGCCGTAGGCTCCGACCATGCCGATCGCCAGGAACGGCCAGATCAGGATGGACAGGACGAAGAAGACCAGCCCTTCGAAGCGGCGGGTCGGAGCGGCGGTGTCGGCGGTGCGGGCGGGCGCGTTCATGGCGATCCCATAAATTGATCGGACGGTATCGCGCACGGCTTTCGCACTTGAGATTCCCTCTCCCCAGGGGGAAGAGGGCTATGAAGGGCAAATGCGATCACCTTGCGGTGTCACGGCGGAGCTTCATCCTTTCGCATCATGAGCGGCTTGACCGAGGTCAAGTGCCGGCACCTACTCCGTCCTTAAGTACCGGTACTTTTGTCGTTCTGGACGTTTTGCCGCACGTCAACGCAAAACCCCTCCCTCGTCGGGTGCGGGGGAGGGGTTGAGGAAGCGAACCGGGATTGAACGGCTTACAGCCGGGTGTTCTCCTGGCGCATCAGGCGGTCGATCAGCACGCCGCGCACCAGGTCGGGGCCGAGCTGTTCGGCGGCGGCCTGCTTCAGGGATTTGGCGACGGCGGCGGGATCGACCGACGGGCCGTCGAAGGCGCCCGCCCCCGCCATGCCGAACAGGGCCTGCAGCAGGGCGTTGCGCGCGTGGGGCAGATGGCGGCGCAAGAGGTTGGCCTGATCGGTGCTGCCCGTCTGCAAGGTGATCTGGGTCAGGATGAAGGCGTTGGTGCGGCCCTCCACCAGCACCGGCACCATCAATTGCCCGACCTCGACATAGAAGGGGCCGGGGCCGTCGGTGGGCAGGTCCGGCCCGACGCCGGCCTGCTGCTCCGCGGTTTTCTCCTCGGCACCGAGCGTCAGCTGCAGGCGCCCGATGCCGTACCCGGTCGCGGCCGCCAGGGCGGCGCAGAGCACGAACACGGAGTAACGGCTGGGTCCGGGGCGTGACGGCATGGCTCTTGGCTCAGAAGGGCATGATGATGTCGAAGACCTGCTGACCGTAGCGCGGCTGCTGCACGTCGGTGATCTGGCCGCGCCCGCCGTAGGTGATCCGCGCCTCGGCGATCTTGTCGTAGTCGATGGTGTTCACGTTGGTGATGTCCTCGGGCCGGATGACCCCGGCGATGCGCATCTCGCGCAGCTCGTAGTTCACCCGCACCTCCTGCCGGCCGGCGATCACGAAATTGCCGTTGGGCAGCACCTCGGTCACCACCGCCGCGGCGCGCATGGCGATGCGCTCGTTGCGCTGGATGGTCCCGGTGCCGGAGGAGGAGGAGGAGCTGTCCATGTCGACGAGGCTGGACGGGTTCACCGCGTCGGGCAGCACCGCCGGCAGCCGCGACTCCAGCCCGAAGAAGTTCGGCACGGCCGCCGATTCGGCGTTGGAGCGCTGGCGCTGCGTCTGGTTCTGCAACTGCGCCTGATCGGCGATGTTGATGATGACGGTCAGCAGGTCGCCCACCTGCTTGGCCCGCGGGTCGCGGAAGAAGTCGCGGGACCCGGTGCGCCACAGCGAACTCGGCACCTGCTCGTTGGTGTTGGGGCGCGGCATCGGCATGGAGATGACGCGCGCCTCCGGCGCCATGGCCGGGTTTGAGATCTCCGACAGGCGCGGCGCCTGCCCCACGTCGGCCAGCCGTCCGCAGCCGGCGAGCGCCACCGTCAGGGCGAGGAACGGAAACAGGAGGCGGGGCGGGAGCGTGCGCATGGGCGTGTCCTTGATTGGACTCAGAATTTCGCGGAAGCCGCGGAGGGCGGCATGGCGTCCGGCGGCCCGCTGACGGTGACGGTCTGCGGACCGGTGATGGTGCCGGTGACGACGATGTTGCTGGCGACGTTCATCACCCGCACCAGCTCCCCCACCCCGCCGTCCTGCAGGGCGCGGCCGCGCGCCATCAGCTGCAGCGGCCCGTCCTCGTAGACGAGGCTGACCGGCTTGTTGCGCTGGACCACCAGCGGGGCGCCGACCGCGGAGGTCTGGATCAGCCGCCCGGCGGACAGCTGGCGGCGGCTGGCCAGCCCGGCCAGAGCGTCGCGGGAGGTGACGACGGCGCCGTTCAGCCGCTCCAGCGGCATCGGGATGGTGGTCAGGTCGCTGTCGGCGATCACCTCGCCGGGCAGGATACGGCGCGTCGGCACCGGCACCTCCACCATGATGTCGGCCTTGGCCTTCACTTCGACGATGCGCCCGTCGCTGCTGACCAGCGCGCGGACCAGCCCGCCGCGCGGGTCGTAGGACAGGTCGCGCACCGCCTCCACCGTGCCGGAGAAGGGCACGGTCAGCACCACCGACACCCGCGCGTCCGGCGGCACCGCCGGGCCGAGCGAGGCCGCCAGCTCCTGCGCCAGCAGCGCCTCCACCGTGCCTTCGCCGTCGGACAGATAGGCCGCCTGGGCGGGCGCGCAGAGCAGATGCAGGGCCAGCGCGAGGCCAGTGAGACGCCGAACGGAACGCCGCATGGCGGTCACCGCATGTTGGAGAGCGTGGAGGCCATCTGGTCGCCGGCCTCGACCACCTTCGCGTTCATCTCGTAGGCGCGCTGGGCGGAGATGAGTTCGGTGATCTCCTGGACGACGTTGACGTTGGAGGATTCGAGATACTTCTGCCGGATGGTGCCGAAGCCCGCCTGCCCGCCGGTGCCGTCCTGCGGCTCGCCCGAGGCGGGGGTGGCGCGGTAGAGGTTGTCGCCCATCGCCTCCAACCCGGATTCGTTGACGAACACGGTCATCACCAGCTGGCCCAGCACGCGCGGGCGGGTCTGCCCGTCGACGAAGGCCTGCACCTCGCCCGACGCGTTCACGGCGATCTCCCGCGTGCCCTGCGGCACGGTGACCTCCGGCAGCACCGGATGGCCGTCGCTGGTCACGATGGTGCCCTCCGGCGACAGCTTGAAGCCCCCGGCGCGGGAATAGGCGGTCTCGCCCGCCGGCATGCGGATGTTGAAGTAGCCGCGCCCCTCGATGGCGAGGTCCAGCTCGTTCCCGGTGGAGGTCAGGTTGCCGGTCGTGTTGATGCGGTTGACCGCCCCCGGACGCACGCCGAGGCCGACCTCGATGCCGGTCGGGATGATGGTGCCGGCGTCGGTGGACTGGCTGCCCTGGCGACGCTCCGACTGGTACATCAGGTCCTGGAACTCGGCGCGCCCGCGCTTGAAGGCGGTGGTGTTGATGTTGGCGATGTTGTTGGAGATGACCTCGACGTTCAACTGCTGGGCCATCATGCCGGTCGAAGCGATGCTGAGCACGCGCATGGACGCAATCTCCTGATTTAAGCGGATTTGCCGAGGCGGTTGATGGCGGAGCGCAGCAGGTCCTGCCCGTCGTCCATCATGCGGGTGACCGACTGGTAGTCGCGCGTCAGCTCCATCATCCGCGACATCTCGGCGATGGCCTGGACGTTGGACTGCTCCACCTTGCCCTGGATGATCCGGGTGTCGGGGGCCGGCAGGGGCTGGGCGTCCATGGCGTCGAACAGCACGTCGCCGGTCTGGGCGAGCGCCTGCGGGCTTTCGAAGCGGACGACGCGCAGCCGGGCGATCATCTCGTTGTCGGCGGAGACCAGCCCGTCGCTGCCGATCTCCATCCGGCTGCGGTCGGCCGGGATGACGATGGGCTGCTGGTTGTCGTCCAGATAGGGGAAGCCGCCGGCGTTCACGAGCTGCCCGTCGACATCGCGCCGCATCCGCCCGTCGCGGGTGTAGCGCGGGCCGTCCGGCGTCTGCACCTGGAGCCAGCCGTCGCCGTCCAGCGCCACGTCGTAGGGGTTGTCGGTCGGCTTCAGGCTGCCGGCGGTGAAGTCGGTGTAGGTGGCGCGGTCGATGGTGAAGGCGATCTTGTCGGACGGCTTCATGCCGCCGCGCTCCATCGCCGCTTCGAACAGCATGCGTTCACCGCGGAACCCCGCAGTGTTCATGTTGGCGACGTTGTTCGCCACGACATCGAGCTGCCGGCGCAACGCCACTTGCCGCGACAATCCAATGTAAAGGGGATTCTCCATCGCCGGACACCTTCGGTTTGAACGCCGCCTTAACCTAGGTGATGCAGTTTAAAGCCGGGTTTCAACCTGAGGCACCGCGACGGGAACTGACCGGTGTCTTGGGGGATTTGATTCCGATTTAGATAAAATTTGGGGCAGTCGCGATGCATCCCTGCCGGACTCTGTCCATCTCCCTGGCCCTGCTGTCGGTCACCACCGCCCTGACGGCGCCTCCCGCCGCGGCGGAGGAGCCGGCGCCGATCACCGTGCAGACGGGCGACCATGCCGACTTCTCGCGGCTGGCCCTGGTCAACGCGCAGGGCGCCCCGGCGGTCGATGTGGGAAGCTGCGGCGGGCGCATCGCCTTTTCGCAGACGGTCCCCTGGCCGCTGGAGGCGCTGAACGGCACCTATTCGCGGCGGCTGACCGGCTTCCAGACCGGGGAGGAGGGGCGCAGCCTGACGGTGGACTGGCCCTGCGGCGCCCGCGTCACCGTGCGCCGCGAGCGGCGGATCACCTTCATCGACGTGGCCGACCCGCCGCGCCCGGCGCGCAAGCCCGGCACGGCGGTCCCAACTGAAGCCAGCCTGCTGGCCGAGGCGCCGGGCGCGTCGGTGTTTCCGGTGATCGCGCCACCGCCGGCTCCCGAACCGGCGCCCGCCCCGACAGCGCCCGCCCAAGCAGCGCCCATCAGCCTCGCCGAGCGGCTGAACCCGGTCGCCAGCGCCCAGGCGCAGCCAGTCGTACAAGCGCCGCTGGTCGCCAAGGCCCCGCCCCCCGCCCCGACGCCGAAGCCGGAGCCCGCCAAGACGGTGGCCGCCAAGACGGTGGCCGCCGTGTCACCGTCAGCCGTGCCGCCGCCGGCCGTGCCTCAGGCCGTAGCCCCCGCCCCCGCCGTCCAGACCGAACCGCCGATCCGAGCCTTCGACCTGGACGCCTGGGCCGGCGACGACTACCCCGCGCGCAAGCAGCATCTGGAGCAACGCATCGCCGAGAGCCAGGGCCGCGCGCGGGTGGACGCGCTGCTCGCCATGGCCCGCTTCACACTGGCCCGCGCCCTGCCGGAGGAGGGCCGCGCCGCGCTGGACGCCGCGGAGAGCCTGACACCGGGGCCGGACCAGCGCTACGAGCTGCGCCTGCTGCGCGACGCCTTCCGGGCGCTGGACGGCACCGCCGATCCCGGCGACAGCCAGTTCGTCCGCGCCCAGCCCACCCCCGCCGCCGCCGACCACCATGTCTGGCGCAGCGCCACCCTGGCCCCCAGCCGCTGGACCGCCGCCAAGTCGAGCCTGCCCATCGCGTTGAAGCGGCTGCTGTCCTACCCCGTCGATCTGCGCGGCCGGCTGCTGACCCTGCTGGCCGAATCGGCGGGTGAGGCGGCGGACGGCGCGGCGCTGAACCTGATCGTGCTGGAGATGATCACGCTGGACGGCATCGGCTCCACCGACGGGCGGCTCGACTTCTTCCGCGGGCGTTTGGCGGAGCTGCACAACGAGACGGCGGAGGCGCTGACCCACTACAAGCGGGCCGCCGCCCTGCCCAACCTCTACGGCCACCGCGCCCAGGTCCGCTCCATCGAACTGCGGCTGGCCAGCGGCGCGCTGGACGATCCCGGCGCCATCGCTGAGCTGGAAAGCCTGCGCTACGCCTGGCGCGGCGGCGACGTCGAGACGGACGCGCTGGCCGCCCTCGGCGCCGCCTACACCCGCGCCGGACGGATCGACGCTGCGCTCGACATCTTCGGCCTGCTCGGCCGCCGCTTCGGCGCGACGGCGCGCGGGCGGGCGGCGCTGACCACCGGGCGCGGGCTTCTCGACGCGGTGATCGGCCATCTGGAGACGACCCCTGGCAGCGCGCTCGACGCGCTGTCCCTCCAAGTGCGCTACGGCCGCACGGTGGCGCTGACCGACGACGATGCCGGAACGCGGCAGCGCCGGCTCGCCCGGCTGCTGGCCCGCGGCGGCTTCACGCTGGAGGCCGCGCGCCTGCTCCACACCGTCGCCGAGACCGCGCGCGGCGCCGAGCGCGCGGCGGTCGGGCTGGAGCTGGCCCGCGTGCTGCTGGACGCCGGGCGCGGAACGGAGGCGTTGGCCGTGCTGGACCACACCGCCGGCCCCGCACCGGACGCCGCCGCAGCCGAACGCCGCGCTCTGCTGCGCGCCGAGGCCTTCGCCGCCGAGGGCGAGGCGATGCGCGCCTTCGACGCGCTGCGCGGCCTGACCGGCCCCGAGGCGGCGCGCATCCGGGCGGACAGCCTGTTCCGGGCCGGCGAGTGGCCGGCGGCCCGCGCCGCCTACGCCGAGTTGATCGCCAAACCGATCGGCGGACCGGACACGCCCCTGGCGGACGACATCGCCTTCCACGCGCTGGCCGCCTTCCGGGCGGGCGACGACGCTGCGGTCACCGCCGCCTCGGAGCGCCACGGCAAGGCGCTGGCCGGCACCCGCTGGGCCGGTCTGCTCGACGCCCTGGCCATCCCGCCCGACCCGGCGGGCAAGCCGCTGTCCAGCGCCACGGTCAACGGCCAGCTTGCCGCCGCCGACGCGCTGGCCGGCATGTTGCGCCGGTGGAAGACACCCTGAACGCTCCCGCCTTACACGACGGCTCCCTGAGCCCGATCCCCCTTTTCGGCCGAGCCGGAGGACTCACATCATGCGTTTGCTGTTCGGAATCGTCGCGGTCTTCCTGAGCGTGCTGGGCGGCTTCGCCGCCATGGGCGGGCGGATGGGCGTGCTGTGGCAGCCCGTGGAGATCGTCATCATCGTCGGCGCCGGCATCGGCGGCTACGTCATCGCCAACTCGATGGCGGTGCTGCGCGCCACCATGCGCACCATCGGCGCGGTGGCGCGCGGGCGGCACACCAGCAAGGACGAGTATCTGGACCTGATCTCGCTGCTCTACGCCCTGCTGCGGCAGGCGAAGTCCAAGGGCGTGTCGAACATCGAGAGCGACATCGACAAGCCGGAGGACAGCCCGATCTTCGCCCAGTATCCCTCGGTCTTCCGCCAGCCGCGCTGCGTCACCTTCCTGTGCGACTACATGCGCCTGATCGCGCTGGGCCAGGACAACCCGCACGACCTGGAAGCCCTGATGAACGAGGAGATCGAGACCATCGGGCGCGAGCTGAACCAGGTGCCGAAGGCGTTGCAGAATCTGGCCGACGCGCTGCCGGCGCTGGGCATCGTCGCCGCCGTGCTGGGCGTCATCAACGCCATGAGCGCGATCAGCGAGCCGCCGGAGGTGCTGGGCCACATGATCGGCGGGGCGCTGACCGGCACCTTCCTGGGCGTGCTGCTGTCCTACGGGCTGGTCGGCCCGATTGCCGCCGCCGCCCGCCATCGCCGCGAGTCGGAGCTGACGCTGTTCATCTGCGTGCGCGCGGGGCTGGGCGCCTATCTGCGCGGCAGCCCTCCGCAGGTCTGCGCGGAGTTCGCCCGCAAGGTGCTGTTCGCCGACACGCAGCCGAGCCTCGCCGAGGTCGAGGTCGCCACCACCCTCTCCTCGCAGGCAAAGGCCCGCGAGGCGAGCCAGACCGCCTGAGGCCCCGCCATGCCCCGCAAGCGCATCGAGCCGACGATCATCATCAAGCGCCGCTACGGCGAGGAGGAGGAGGAGCACAACAGCGCCTGGAAGCTGGCCTACGCCGACTTCGTGACGGCGATGATGACCTTCTTCCTGATCATGTGGCTGATGAACATCACCACGGTGGAGCAGCGCAAGGGCATCGCCGACTATTTCAACCCGGTGGCCCTGTCCCAGTCCAACTCGGGCGCCGACGGCATGCTCGCCGGGCGGGCGGTGGACAGGACGGGGTCGCTGTCCACCCCCAACGCGCCGGGGGAGCACAGCGTGCCGGTGGCCGCGCCGCCCGTCGTCGCCTCGCTGGGCGAGAGCGACCGCGAGCCCGCCGGGCGCAAGGACCCCATGCCCAACCCGCCCGGCGGACGGAGCCAGACGGACCGCGACGCGCGGGCGGAGCTGGAGGCCCTGCTCGACCGCCAGACCGCGGCGCTGAGCGAACAACAGGGCTTGGAGAAGGCCGAACGCGACCTGCGCACGGCACTGGAGACGATGCCGGAGCTGGGGGCGCTCACCGCGAGCGTGGTCATCGAGCACACGTCCGTGGGCCTGCGCGTGCAGCTCACCGATCAGGCGAAGGTGTCGATGTACAACGTCGGCTCCGCCCAGATGAACGAGCAGGGGCGCCGCCTGATGCGGCTGGTCGCCGGCGCCGTCGCGTCGTCGCCGAACCGTCTCAGCATCACCGGCCACACCGACGCGCTGGGCTATGCGGACGGGGCGAAGTACGGCAACTGGGAACTGTCCAGCGACCGCGCCAACGCCGCCCGCCGCGAACTGATCGCCGCCGGCGTGCCGGCCCGGCGGATCGTCCGGGTGGAGGGCCGCGCCGACCTCGACCATCTCGACGCCGCCAACCCGCTGGCCCCGCAGAACCGGCGGATCAGCATCACCCTGCTGAAGGCCGCGACGGGGGAATAGCGCCCGCCGGGATGGGCCGGTTCACCCCGGCCCGTCAGCGGGCCACGTACCAGTCCGTCCGGTGGTTGAAGGCGACGAAGGCGTTCAGCACGGCCGCCCCCAGCATCGAGGCCAGCACCGCCTTCCCGTCGATCACGAAGACCGCCATGGAGAAGATCACCACGTCGAACATGGCCTGCAACCAGCCGGCGCGGAAGCCCGTCTTCTCCTGGATGTAGAAGGCGAGGATGCCCACCCCGCCGCCGCTGGAGCCGTGGCGGAACAGGCCGATGACCCCGATGCCGATGCAAAAGCCCGCCAGCACCGCCGCCACATAGGGGTGCAGCGCGTCGTAGCGGATCGCTTGCGGCGCCAGAGTGGTCAGCACCGAGATGCTGGTGACCGCCAGAAGCGACTTTGCGGTGAAGCGCCAGCCGATACGCGCCAGCGCCAGCGCGTAGAAGGGCAGGTTCACCAAGAAGAACACCGGGCCGAAATCCAGCCCCGTGGCGTAGGCGATGACGAAGGACAGCCCCGCCGCCTGCCCGGTGATCAATCCGGCGGCATGCAGTATGGAAATTCCGAACGCGGTCATGATGATGCCGAACAGCTGCCCCTGCGCATTATCAAATGCGCTGTGCGAGGCCCTTTTGGCTTCATTTGTTGCAGCGGCAGTGTTGACGGCTACGGATACTGCATTTTTCTTGAGCACTCTGGGCACCTTCCAGACTTCATTCCACATCAACAGTATCATCAAAGACCAGACCAAGAATAGAGCGGCGTGAGTTCGTTTGCCGTTCCCGCAATCCGTGGGGCGATGCCGCTTCGCGTCCCGTCGTCCCTCCCCTCGCCGTCGATTCCTCCGGATGGCGCCGGTTTTTCGCACCAGGGGGCGTGGGTGGTGGGACGCGGAATTGCACGGTCTTGCGTCCATCGTTGCGCTTGCCGCGTAAGAATCGATCGCGCCGACGTCACACGCTTTCCCCGCATCGCTCGCCAAAGCGCAACCCAAGCGCACAAAATTCGCGCGGTCCGCCGGATTTTTTCGCCGGATAGACCAATCGCGCGGCAAGGCACCTCGCTACAGTCGCATCGTCCGCTGTTCACGCATCCCGTGGTCGCATGCGGCTTGCGTGAATGTTCGACGCCACCAGCGGCCGCCTTTGAAACCGGCCCCACCAGTGAGGAAAGACAATGGCATTTCCGACCGCCGTGAACGACCAGATCACCGATTCCGTCACCCAGGCCAACACCAAGGTCCTGGGCGACGCTCCGGCGATCGCCATGGGCAACCTGTTCCAGGCCACGGCTCAGGCGCTGGCCAACGCGGCCCACAACGCCACCAACGCCCAGCAGCAGTCCTACGTGACCGCGCAGGCCGCCACCACCCAGGGCGTGGCCACGCTCTATTCGATCGACACCGCCACCACCGGCGTGGCGACGAAGAGCATCCTCAGCACCGGCGTCAAGGGCCTCGGCTCGTAAGCCGGACCCACGCCACCATCGACGTTTCACACCATCTGCGCCACCCCGCCTTCCATGACGGGCGGCGGGTGGGCGACAGGCAACCGAAGAGGACGAACAAATGGCTTTCCCGACCGCCGTGAACGACCAGATCACCGATTCCGTCACCCAGGCCAACACCAAGGTCCTGGGCGACGCCCCGGCGATCGCCATGGGCAACCTGTTCCAGGCCACCGCCCAGGCGCTGGCCAACGCGGCCCACAACGCGACCAACAACCAGCAGCAGTCCTACGTGACCATGCAGGCGGCCACCACCATGGGCGTCGCCACGCTCTACTCGATCGACACCGCCTCCACCGGCGTCGCCACGAAGAGCATCCTGGGCGCCTGATGAGCCGACCGGCCCGGACCGGGGGCCGGCAGGCGCCCGGAACAGGCCGCCGGCCGTCCAACCCGAACCATTCGCCAAGGAATAACGTCAGATGGCTTTCCCGACGGCAGTCAACAGCCAGATCACCGATTCCGTAGCCCAGAGCAACGTCCAGGTCGTTGGCAGCTCGCCGGCGATCGCCATGGGCAACCTGTATCAGGCCACCGCCCAGGCGCTGGCCAACGCGGCCCACAACGCGACCCTGGCGCAGCAGCAGATGTACGTCACGGCGCAGGCCGCGACGACGACGGGCGTCGCGATGCTCTACTCGATCGACACCGCGACCACCGGCGCCGCCACGTCGAAGCTCCTCGGCTGACCGGACGGCGGACGCGGCACCCGCCGCCGTCCGCCGGACCGCCGCCGGCGCTTTGGCCTCAAACCAACGCAACATCCGATGTAAGGAGCAAACACGATGGCTTTCCCGACCGCCCTGAACAACCAGATCACGGACTCGGTCTCCCAGGTCAACACCAAGGTCCTGGGCGACGCCCCGGCCATTGCGATGGGCAACCTGTTCGTCGCCACCAGCCAGGCGCTGTCGAACGCGGCCCACAACGCCACGAACAACCAGCAGCAGTCCTACGTGGTGATGCAGGCGGCCACCACGCAGGGCCTGTCGACCCTGTACTCGGTCGACACGGCCTCGACCGGCGTCGTCACCACCCAGATCCTGGGCCTCTCCTAAGGAGAGCCGGCGGGCCGCCCTCGGGATACCGGGGGCGGCCTCCGCCGCAGGTTGAAGCGCCCGGTCGCGCATGAGTCCGTGTCCGCAGGAGCCTGTGGCGGGAGTCTGAAGGCTGGAGTGTGTGAATGCCGGATGGAAGCTCCGCCAGTCTTGCCGGATCGGTCGCGGCGAACACGGCGATACCGCTTGGCCTGACCCCATCCCTGGCGATGGACATGACCTACGTCGCCATGGCCGACAGCCTCGGCCTGGCCATGCAGAACGCCGTCGCCAACCAGCAGCGCGCCCAGGTCATCACCGAGGCCGCGCTCGCCCAGGTCCTCACGCTGATCATCACCAAGGGAACCGCAAAATCATGAGCGACGAAGGCACCGTGAACACCCAGGTGATCGACGCGACGTCGGACATCGTCACGCTTCTGACGGGACAGTCCCCCGCGCAGTCGTTCGCCATGCTCGACGCCGTGATGGTCGAGACGCTCGGCATGGCGATGCACAACGCCGTGCACCGCCAGCAGAACGCCGGCATGGTCAACTCCGCCGCGGTCACCGCCGCCTGCGCCAAGATGCTGTCCGTGCCCTTCCCCACCACGCCCCCGCCGCCGCCCTCGGGCTCGCCCACCTCCGGGGGCAACGCGTCGCCGCTGCAGCCGCTGACCCCGCTGCTGACGACCTCGCTCACCACCCTGCCCTCCACGGTCACTGGCGGCGCCGGGAACAGCACCGTCGCCGGCGGCACCGGCAACGGCACCGTCAGCGGCGGAACCGGAAACAGCACCGTCACCGGCGGAGCCGGAAACAGCACCGTCACCGGCGGAGCCGGGAACAGCACCGTCGCCGGCGGGTCGTGATTGACCCCGCGCCCATCCCCCAGCGGCCGGCCTTCCAGGCCACAACGAGCAAGGAGCCTTCATGTCGGAGCCCACGAAGGTCAATGCGCAGATCATTGACGTCATAAACCAGACGCAGACGGCGACCATGAGCCCGCAGGTCGTCACCACCAGCGGCGCGGGGAAAGCCTATCAGGCGGTCGCCCAGTCCACGGCCATGGCCGTGCAGGACGCGACGGACACGCTGCGCAACGTTTCGACCATCGCCACCACGGCGATCGGCGTCGCGATGGCGCAGCTTCTGGCGACGGGCGACCCGAAATACGTCACCGCCTTGACCCAGGCCCAGGGAATGATGACCAGCGCCGCCAACGACTTCACGAGCATCGGTACCGCGGCCTCCACGGTCCTGAATAGCTTCCCGTCGAGCTGACCCTTACGCAGGTGTCCCCACCATGACCGTCTCTGTCGCCAACAAGATGATCCAGAACCGCGCCGGGCTCACCGACCTGGGGCGGCTTGCGCTCGCCTTCATCGATGGCGGGTCGGAGTGGCTCGACTGGGCCATCAGCAACGCCGGCCCGCGCTACGGTTTCCCGGACGAGAGCACGCTCGTGGAGCAGGTCCAGCAGGGTCTTCACGCGACGCGGCTGGCCCTGCTGCCCAATCTGAAGCTGATGGTCAGCCCGGTGAAGCTGATGACGCTGGGGGTGGACAGCCTGCGCACGCTGGCCGACGCCGAATCCGGCGACACCAGCGCCACGGTGTCGGCCCAGGTCAAGCGCATCCTCGCCGACCACAACCTTCTGACCCAGGATGACTTCGCCGCTGGCGCCTCCTTCCTCGCCGGGCTGGCCGTCTCCGGGGCTCCGGTCTTCCAGTTCATGGGCTTCGACGAGCAGCTGGCGGTGCAGGAGCTGCTCTATCGCAAGGAGAGCCAGGGAACGGCCAACCCCGAGCTTCAGAGGGAAGCGGCCGCCTTCGCGGTGGATCAGGCGCGCACCGTGCAGGAGTTCGCGGACTACTATCAATTCTACCTGATCTACGTGAACCGGCTGGGTTCCCTGACCGCGACGCCGGACGACCGGAAGAAGCGGGCCGGCGGCGCGCTGGACACCATCCTGCCGCAGCTCTTCGGCTTTCTGGAATGCCCGCAGGTCGGCCCGCTGGCCGCTCCGGCGGAGGTGGCACGGGCCGTCTCCGACTGGCAGAAGCGCGGCCGGCCGATCGGCTTCGCCCGCCTGTCGGACGGGGCCTTGCAGATCGTCCGCGACACGGCCTTCCGGGACGAGACCGGCGACGCGGTGCGGGTGCTGGTGGCGGGTTATTTGGCCGGGGCGCAGGCCCTGCTGTCGGCGACGCCGCCGCAGCGCGGCATCATGGGCCAGGACGGCGCGTCCTGTCTCTTTCCCGTCTTCGGCAAGGGCAATCAGGCGGAAATCCAGATGGGGGCCGCGGGGGTGATCTCGCTGCGCTGCTTTCGCCCCGATCCCCCCGCAGCGGCTTCCACCACCACTGCCGCCACCACCACTGCTGCCACCGCCGCCTGACTCGCTTCAGCTGGCTGCGACCGGGGCGGCCCCTTCCGCACCGCCCTCTGCACCGCCCTCTGCGCCATCCACCCCGACCGCCGTGGCGGTCAGCGCACCGCAAATCCGAACCGGACGAAGGAGATCGAAGGATGGGCGTTTCCCAGCCCCCCAACAGCCCGAACCCTGAACCGGCGGCCGCTCCGGCGGCGCCGGATACGTCGGCTCCGACCGCGCCCGTGGCGAATGCGCCTCCCGATACGGCGCCGTTCGAGGTGAGCACCAAGACGCCCGCCGAAATCGCCAGCGCGCTGCTCGACCACGCGGTGAAGAGCGTGAACGCCGCCGCCGAGCAGGCGCTGGCCGCCGTCGAACAGGCCATCCAGCTTGCCGGCCACGCCGTCGAGGCGATCCCCGGCCTGACCGCGCACCCCGGCGGCCACGCCGACGAACAGGGCGCGATGTCCCAGGCGAACGAGGCGATGTCGCAGGCGCTCCAGGCCGCCAGCGGAACCGGCGCCGGCGGTCAGGCGATGCAGCAGGCCAGCGAGCAGCAGCAGAAGGCCGTCACCGCGGCCAGCGAGGCGGCGCAGCAGGCCATGGCCGCGGCCAGCGCTCAGATCGCGCGGGCGATGAACAGCAAGGGCGACCCGGCCCTGTAAGCCCCCCCGACGATCCGCCGCCCCGGAAGGACCGCGACGCCGCGCGGCCCCTTCAGGGCGCGCGGGGCGGGCGCGTTTCCGCCCATTTCCGAACACGCCCCCAACCGAGCCGAAGGACATCCCGCATGCCGTCCCGCACGCGCCGGAGATTGATCGTTGTCGCGTCCGACATTCCGTCCTCCACCCCGGTGGAGGCGAGCATGGACGCGGTGGCCGCCGCCGCAACGGCGCTGGGCCTGCCGGTGGCGGCGGCGTCCCAACGCGACGCCATGCGCGGCTGGACCGCCGCCGCCGTCCACCCGCTTCAACCACTGCAGACCGCCTGGCTGCGGATGGTCCGGGAGTCCTCCCTGGGGATCGAGGCACCCGGCGAGCGGGCCGCTGCCCAGATCGCCGCCATGGACCGGCTGTTCGTGGCGGACGACGGAAACGCGGCACTGCTGGGGGTGGCGCCCGGAGCGGTCTATGAAGGCGGGCGCTTTCCCCTTCCCGACGACCGGCTGAACGGCGCCCTCGATCTGCTGAAGCAGGCGCTGCGCGTCGTCGGCGAGGCGAAGGCCGACAAGCCCATCGGGGCCGACGCCATTTCGCGCCGGCTGCGCGACGTGCGCGACATCCTGATGCCGCTGATCGCGGCTTTGGCCGGGCCGGAGGAGGCCGGCGGCACCCCCCCCTTTGCGGAGGAGCGGCGCCAGCTGCTCGGCCTCGACCAGGACATCGCGGCCGCACAGAGCTGGGAGGCGGTGGAGGCCATCGTGGCGGGTCTCGCCCGGATCACCGACGCTCTGGGCGACGCGACGCAGGCCGCCGGGGGCGTTCGTCTGTCCTACGCCGCCGAAGCCGCCTGCCGCCTCCGGCTCGCCATCCGCTTCAAGGTCCGGCATGACCTCCCGCTGCCCGCGGACCGTCTGGCCGCCGCCGACCGCGCGATGACCCGCCTTCTCAACGGCGGCTATCCGCAACTGGCGGGGTGGCTGCGCAGCCGCTTGCGGACGCTGGCGCAGCGGATGGCGGAAACCGATCCGTCCGGGAACAGCCGGTTCATCGTCCTGGAGGACGGCAGCAAAGGCGCGAACGGCTGGACCGCCCAGCTGCTCGTCAACCCCAGCCTGCCGGCGCCGTCCTGGTTCGCCCTGTTCCAGCGACTGCACAACATACTCGTCATGGCGCTGTTCTCGCTCAAGCTGGAGCTGTACGGCCTGCTGCACCGGCTGGCCGGCGCGACGCCCACGGAACTCCCGACGGACGACTTGGACGGCGGGGTGGCGGGCACCGGAAGCCGGGGCGCCGCGGACTACGGGCGCAACGGCTGCGCCGCCGTGCTGGTCGACGTGACCATCCCGCGCCACGGCACGCTGGCCGTGCAGCAGCAGTGGCGGCGCTTCACCGGAGACGTGCGGCTTGAGGACGGCCTGCCCCGCCCCGGACAGGCTTACCGCATCACCTCGGCCTTGCGGGCGGTCAATGCGCTGTGCCAATCCTCGCCCCCGCCACGGAACGCCGCTCCAGCGCTGATCACGCGGCTTCACGGCCTGCTGGCGGGCCAGGATCAGGCCACGGCGGACGGCATCGCGGCGATCCGCGCCCGCATCCGCGAGGGCGTCGTCCCCCTGTCGCTGAAGGCCATCGACGGACTCGACGACACCACGGTCCGGCGGCTGCTCGTCGTGACGCTGGAGCAGGTCTGCCAGGGCTACGGCCTTGCCACGGACAAGGCGCTGGCGGCGGCCTTCGACGGCTGGTTCGCCGCCCGGCTTCCCGACTATGCGGAGCTGGCCACCCTGCCTGAGACGGTCTGCGAGGCGATCAGGGCGTCCAAGAGCGAAGGGGCCAAGAGCGAAGGGACCTGGAACGACGGGGCCGCGACCACCGCGAGCGCCGTGGGCTTCGGCCTGTGGGTGTCGACGGTCATGGAAGGCCATATCGAGAAACGCGCGTCCTTCCTGCGCGCCCGCTTCGACGACCCCGACACGCTGCCCACCCTGGTGGCGACGCTGAAAGGTCCGGGCGTCCAACCGGTGATCGAGGGTCCGTGGGCGGCGGTGCTGCATCTGGAGCATTCCGGGCCGCGGCGGGAAAACGCCGCGACGGCGGCCCCCGTCACGATCCGGCTCCAGGACGGCAAGACCGGGCGCCAGCCGGACGAGCTGCTCACCGCCACCGCCCCGCTGATCGAGGATTGGCTGGTCACCCACGGCAGCAACCTCGCGCTGACGCGCGACGGCGGGCGGCTGGTCATCGTCTGGAACGCCGAGGTGGATCTCGGCCCCTTCCGCTACGCCCCGGTCGGGGCCACGCTCACCGCGACGGTCGCCGCACAAGGCGGGCCACCCCTCTCGCTGATCGCCGGACTGCCCGTCGCCACCCTCTCCGACACGATCCGGTCGGTCTGCGACAGCGTGGTGCGGACAGACGATGTCGCCGTCCACAACCGGCTGGCCGGCACGCTGAACGCCTTGATCGACGCAAGCCTGCGCGCCGGAACGCCGGAAGGCGCCGACCCGGCGCTGGCGGCTCCGCGCCTGGGCCGTTGCCGCCATCTGATGCTGAGCAGCGCGGAGCTGGCGCAGGGCGCCGACGCCGATTACCCGCGCAGCTATTATCCCGACGACGCCGCAAGGATCACGCTGGGCGCCAATCCGGCGGAGATCGCGCTCCAGCTTTCCCGCCTCGCCAAGTGGGCCACTGGCCGGACCCTGAGTCTGCTGGTCGTCAACCAGGGAAGCGGCGGGGCCGACCGCCTGTCGCCGGGGCCGTGGACGACGGAGGAGATGGTCCGCAGCATCGTGCTGCCGCTGACGCAGTCGGGGCTGGATGCCCGGACCATCATTCTGGACTATCCGATGTCGGTGGCGGCGATGCCGGCCTTCGCACCGCTGTGCGCCCCGAACGGCCGGATCATCGGCACCATTTACGGCGGCACGATCTACGGCGGCACCGAACCCGTCATGGACCGCGGCCTGTGGGAGGCGGTCCGCCCGGCGCTCGCCGACAACGACGCGAAATCCATCGACAAGGCCATCGACGGACGGATCGGGTGGCTGACCACCGGCATGACCGGCCACGTCCATCTCAAGAGCTTCCTCACCGCCACGGACACGGAGATCAACAGCTACCTGACCGGTGATCCCGACGGGCGGGACGCGGTGTCGCTCCTGCGCTGCCTCAAGCCGCTCGGCGAGACGCTCGGCAGTCCCGACGCGACGCTCGACCGCATCGAGACCATGCTGCGGACCCTGCGGACCACGCCCCTTCCCTGGAACGACTTCGCCGACGCGGACAAGGCCGTGCTGAAGGATTTCCCGACGGAGGTCGGGGCGATGACGACGGACTCCCTGGAGCAACTGCGCAACCGGCTGCGCAGCCGGGTGATGGCGGTTCTCACCGATCCCGTCTGGCGGATCGGCCTGGCCCCGGAGGCTCTGGCCGACCTGCCCCTGTTCAGATCGAAAATGTCCGGATCGGAAGCGGATGATCTGTGGAGCCGGCTCGACAGCCGCTGGACCCATCTTCTGGCCCTCGATCCCGGCCTGTCGCGCTGCCCGTCCAGGATCGCGCTCTACAGCGCCGGGACCGGCGAGCTTTGCCTCGACGCCGCCTTCGAAACCTTCGACGGCAAGCTGGAGGGGATGCTCCGCCGCGCGGCGCCGTCCGCCGACCGGCAAGCCGGCGAAGCCCTGACGGAACTGCGGCGCGGTCAGGGCAACGCGACGCTTCGGTGGGTCGAGAACCTCGGCCAGAGTCCCGGCTCGGGCCGGGCGTGGGAGGGGTTCATGCACAGCGCCACCCAGGCCCGGGAGGAATTTGGGTTCTCCAAGCTGGAGGCGAAACTCCGCCAGGCGATCAAACCGGGCAGGTTCCGCCCGCCGGCGCTGTTGCCAGACCGTCCGCCGACCAAAACGACCGGGGCGAAGGAAACGGCGCAGGCCTTGAACGAACACCTCGCGAATGGTCCCTCCTACGAGGAAAATCTGGCGCTTCTGCGCTCCGACACGGACACGACGTTCTATGTGATGGGTTTCAGCGCCATGGGTCAGGGCGATACCGCCTTCATCGTGCGCACGGTCGGTCTGCTCCAGGGGCTGGGTCTGACAGCGACGGGGGTGAAGGAGGAAAAAAGCGCCTTCTCCCCCGGCACCTCCTTCAACGCCAACCGGTTCATGACTCCGGAAACCATGCTGAAGGCGATCAAAGCCGGGGATTTCGTGATCGAGGGGCCGTTGTCCGATCCGGTTGCGTTCAAAGACGGGTCGCTGCCCACGCGGGTGGATGCGATGCGCAAAACCAATGTGCAATTGGAGAACGTCCGCAATCTGCGGCTCTATGAATATGGAACCATCGATTACCGGGGCGGCCAATTGGTGCAATTGGGAAAGGACGGTGAGAACACGCCGGTCGGAAGGGCCAACGTGGTCAACTTCGCCAACGGCCCGCATCACGCCTTCATGGGCATGGGGCACGGCGAAATCGGCGCCTTCTACAATTCCGGAGGCCGATCCGGGCTGGTCGATCTGCCCGCCGCGCTGAAGGCGGGCGCCGAGACCAACCGGACCGCCCGAGAAATTCTCAAGCTCATCGACGGAAAGCCCGACATCTACATCGGCTATGCCAACAAGGCGCCCAGCGTTCAGGGCTGGGTCACCGCGGTCAGCGCGCATGTGGCCAGGATCGGCAGGCCGGCGCTGATCATCGGAGTCTATGGCGCGGCCAAGATCGCCGATCTGTTTCAGATGGACCAAAGCGACGCGATCTTCGTCAACGATCGCATTCCCAATTCCGAAGGAAAGACCGGTCAATTGACGGCGCTACCGGCCAAAGTCAAATCCAGTTCCACGGTCATCATCTCGGACAGCGTGCCGGCCCCGGTCATGAACGCGCTGCAAATGGTGGCCATGCCGCTCACCCTGGCGACCGGCAATTTCTCGCTGTCCGAGGCGATCGAGAAAGGGCTCTTCCCGATCTATGAAAGATTGGATTTCAATTTCGGGGTCCAGGTCGCGTTCGAAGGCCAGGTCGACCATGCCCTGGAAGAGTCGAATTTGAAGGAAACGGACTTCGGGCGCGCGATCAAACAGCTTATCCGCGCCCAACCGGAATCGTTGGACAGGTCCAAGATCGACGCCATAGGCATCGTTCTGGACCACCCGGACGACGTGAGAATGCTGATGGCCGTGATCGAGGCCAACACCGACATCACGCCCGGTCTGGTGGCGCGCCTGGCAAATCTGATGCGGATGTGACGGGTGGCCGCCCGACAACGCGCCGGAAGCCTGTCGATTCCGTCCGACGCCCGGCACACGATCCGCTCACAGGCACGGTCCCGCGTACCGACGCACGTATGAAACGGGCCCGTTGGGAGAAAACCCAACGGGCCCGCGTCCACGATTCCTCCGATCAGCCGCGCGCGGCGGTTCCCGGCAGGTTGCGCCGGTATTCCCGAGGGCTCTGCCCGACGATGCGTCGGAAGCTCTTCTCGAAATGGCTGAGGTCGCCGTAGCCGACGTTCATCGCCACCTCGGTGATGGGCAGGCGGCGATCCGCGGCCAGGATTTCCCGCGCCTTGTGGATGCGGATGCGGCCGAGCAGCCCCTTGAAGGAGGTCTGAAGCTCCGTCCGGAACAGGTAGCTGAGGTGGGACGGGCTGACATGGGCCTGCCGGGACAGCGCGTCCAGCGTGATCGGGTCGGCGAAGCGCTCGCCCAGGAACACCAGCGCCTTGCGCAGGCCGCCGTGCAGCCGGGCCAGCGCGGCCTGCTCACGGGTCAGCGCGCAATGCACCCAATGATCGGCGGGTGCCGGAGCCGGCGGGGAAAGCGGAGCGGCCTCCGGATGGCCAACCAGATGGCCGTTCGGATGGCCGTTCGGATGGACAGCGGACTCCGGCTCCGCCGGCATGGCGCCGCCGACCATCCAGGGGGCATGGCGCCGCACGTCGCCATGGCGGATCGGCCTGCCCCCGGTCATCACCGCCAGCCGGGC
Source organism: Azospirillum aestuarii (assembly GCF_016632405.1). NCBI lineage: Bacteria > Pseudomonadati > Pseudomonadota > Alphaproteobacteria > Rhodospirillales > Azospirillaceae > Azospirillum > Azospirillum aestuarii. The sequence goes on along the minus strand of NZ_JAEPIV010000012.1, from coordinate 112,144 downwards.
GATCACCCGCTCCAGCTCGAACAGGTTCTCCGGCCAGCTGTGGGCCTTGCACAGGGCGATCAGCTCGTCGGTCCGCGTCTCGTCGGCCCGCCCGCCGTGGCGCTCCAGGGCGGCGAGGACCAGCGGCTCGATGTCCGCCGGCCGGTCGCGCAGCGGCGGCACCGTGGCGCACAGGAAATCCAGCTCGGCCAGCAGCGGGCGGGAGAAGCGCCCTTCCTCCGCCAGCCGCCGCAGGTCGGCGGTGGTCGAGGCGATGACCCGCGTGCCCCCAATCCCATTGGCCGCCCCGTTGCCCGCCCCGTTGGCGGAGTGCGTCCAGCCGCCCGGCGCGTCGAGCCATTGGCCGAGCTGGGACGGCATGTGCTGAACGATCTGCCCCTGAAGGGCCGGCGTCATCTCGTCCACGCCGCTGAGGAACAGGGTGCCCCCGGCGGCCCGCGCGAACCAGTCGGCGGGCGTCCCCGCCGGGTCCGCCCCGTTGACCTGGACGAAGGGGCCATCACGCCGCGGCCCGCAGCCGTGGATCGCCGCGGCGAACGGCGCCTTCTCCGTTCCGAACTCCCCGCTCAGCAGAACGGGCAGCGCGCTGTGGGCCGCCTGCTCCAGGAAGGCGTCCAGTTCGCGCAGCGCACGGCTCATGCCGACCATCATCAGGGGCCGCCCGAACCGCCGCTCCGCCCAGCGCCGCACCTCGTAGCGCTTGGCCAGATAGCCGCACTGGCGGGCGACGTCGTGCAGGATCGGCGCCTCAGGCGCGACGCCGTCCGGCGCGTGGTCCAGGACCAGCCGCATCTCGCCGACCGGCGTGTCGGCGTAGGTGATGGGCACCACCACCGCCTCCGGATCGGCCGCGGCGTCGTTGGGGTCGCCGTCCGCCGTCCAGCACAGGCGGCCGCCCGCCTGGTCCTGGGCGAGCACCAGCGTCCCCATGTCCTGGAGCCACAGCGCCCCGCCGCGCAGCGGCGCGCGGTCGGCCAGCCGGTCCATCAGCCCGCCGATCAGGTCCGGCAGGCTGCGGAAATCGGCCGAGGCCGGGTGCAGGATCTCGTCCAGCGTGCCACAGACCGACACAGTCATCGCACCGCCTCCTTGGTAAAGCCGTGCCGCGTCTTCCGCGAGCGCCGCACCTTGAAGACGAATGCATGCATCGCGGAGCCGCGATGACGGTAATCGGATTGATAGGATCGAATCATGACCGGAATCACCTGCCGCCGTTTCAGACAATGGGTTCACAGCCAATCGACGCTTCATGGCGTCAGGGCGTGAAGTCTTCGGCGGACCGGCTTTTTTTCCGGACAAACGAATGGGCCGCCCGGCGTCCGGTGTCCCGGCGCCGGGCGGCCCATCAGAAAGGCATCACCGCGAACGGACCAGCGCCACCGGCTTGCGCTCCGCCCCGGCCTCCGGCGCCCGCTCCGCCCCTTCGACGTAGGCGCGGCCGTAATAGCTGTCGAGCAGGAGTTGCCGGATCTCCGCGACCAGCGGGAAGCGCGGGTTGGCGCCGGTGCACTGGTCGTCGAAGGCGGCTTCGGCGATGGCGTCCAGCCGGGCGAGGAACTCCGCCTCCGGCACCCCGGCGGCCTGGATCGAGGCCGGGATGTCCAGCGTGCGCTTCAACTCCTCCACCCAGGCCACCAACGTTTCCACCCGCTCGTGGTCGCGGCTGCCGCCGAGGCCGAGGTGCCGGGCGATCTCGGCGTAGCGGGCGACACCCTTGGGCCGGTCGTACTGGCTGAAGGCGGTCTGCTTGGTCGGGATGTCGGCGGCGTTGTAGCGGATGACGTTGGCGATCAGCAGCGCGTTGGCGACGCCGTGCGGCAGGTGGAACTCCGCCCCCAGCTTGTGCGCCATCGAATGGCAGACGCCGAGGAAGGCGTTGGCGAAGGCGATGCCGGCCAGCGTCGCGGCGCTGTGCACCTGCTCCCGCGCCTTGGGGTCCTTGGCGCCGTTGGCGTAGGCGGAGGGCAGATGCTCCTTCAGCAGCTTCAGCGCCTGCAGCGCCTGCCCGTCGGTGTACTCGTTGGCGAGGACGGAGACGTAGGCCTCCAGCGCGTGGGTCACCGCGTCGATGCCCCCGGCGGCGGTCAGGCCCTTCGGCATGTCCATCACCAGATTGGCGTCGATGATCGCCATGTTCGGCGTCAATTCATAGTCCGCGATGGGGTACTTGATGCCGGTGCGCTCGTCGGTCACCACGGCGAAGGGCGTCACCTCCGACCCGGTGCCGGACGTGGTCGGGACGGCGACGAACTGCGCCTTCACCCCCAGCTTGGGGAAGGTGTAGATGCGCTTGCGGATGTCCATGAAGCGCAGGGCCAGGTCCTCGAAGGCGACGTCCGGCGCCTCGTACATCACCCACATGATCTTGGCCGCGTCCATCGGCGAGCCGCCGCCCAGCGCCAGGATGACGTCCGGCTGGAAGGCGTTGGCGAGCGCCAGCCCGCGCCGTACCACCGCCAGGGTGGGGTCGGCGGCGACCTCGAAGAAGGTCTCCACCGCGAGGCCCAGCCCCTTGAGGATGCGCACGGTCTCGTCGACGTGGCCGTTCTCGAACAGGAAGCGGTCGGTGACGATCAGGCAGCGCTTCTTGCCGCGCAGCTCCTCCAGCGCGAAGGGCAGGCAGCCGCGGCGGAAATAGATGGATTTCGGCAGCTTGTGCCACAGCATGTTCTCGGCCCTCTTCGCCACGGTCTTGCGGTTGATGAGGTGCTGCGGCCCGACATTCTCGGAGATCGAGTTGCCGCCCCAGGAGCCGCAGCCGAGCGTCAGCGACGGCGCCAGCCGGAAGTTGTAGAGGTCGCCGATGCCGCCCTGCGACGACGGCGTGTTGATCAGGATGCGCGCCGTCTTCATCGCCTGCCCGAAATGGCGGATGCGGTCGGGCTGCTGGTCCTGGTCGGTGTAGAGGGCGGAGGTGTGGCCGATGCCGCCCAGCGCGACCAGCGCCGCCGCCTTGTCGCAGGCGTCCATGAAGTCGCGGGCGCGGTAGAGCGCCAGGGTCGGCGACAGCTTCTCGTGGGCGAAGGGCTCGTCCTCGGTCACCGCCTCGACCTCGGCGATCAGCACCTTGGTGTGGGCGGGAACGCTCAGCCCGGCCATGGCGGCGATGGCGCCGGCCGACTGGCCGACGATGTCGGCGTTCAGCGCGCCGTTCTTCAGCAGCACTTTGCGCACCGCGTCGACCTCGGTCGCCGACAGGATGTGGCCGCCATGGTGGGCGAAGCGGTCGCGCACCGCGTCATAGACCGCGTCCACGACGATGGCCGACTGCTCCGACGCGCAGACCACGCCGTTGTCGAAAGTCTTGGACATCAGGATGGAGGCGACGGCCCGCTTGATGTCGGCGAACTCGTCGATCACCGCCGGGGTGTTGCCGGCGCCGACGCCGATGGCCGGCTTGCCCGAGGAGTAGGCCGCCTTGACCATGCCCGGCCCGCCGGTCGCCAGGATCAGGTTGATGTCGGGGTGGTGCATCACCGCGTTCGACAGCTCCACCGAGGGCTCGTCGATCCAGCCGATGATGTCCGGCGGCGCGCCGGCCTCCACCGCAGCCTGGAGCACGATCCGGGCCGCCTCACAGGTCGCCTTGCGGGCGCGGGGGTGCGGCGAGAAGACGATGCCGTTGCGCGTCTTCAGGCTGATCAGCGCCTTGAAGATGGCGGTCGAGGTCGGGTTGGTCGTCGGCACGATGGCGCAGATCAGGCCCACCGGCTCGGCGATCGTCATGATGCCGTATTCCGGGTCCTCCTCGAGGATGCCGCAGGTCTTCTCGTCCTTGTACTTGTTGTAGATGTATTCGGAGGCGAAGTGGTTCTTGACGACCTTGTCCTCCATCACGCCCATGCGCGTCTCGGCAACCGCCAGCTTCGCCAGCGGGATGCGCGCGTTGGCCGCGGCCAGGGCGGCACTGCGGAAGATGCGGTCCACGGTCTCCTGCGGGAAGCCGGCGTAGATCCTCTGCGCCTCCCGGACCCGAAGGACGAGATCGTTCAGTTCTGCAAGCGTGGTGACGGGCATATCGTGTCGCCTCTGCGGTTGGCGCGCCGCCGGCCTCGTCGGGCCGGTCCTGGAAACCGGATGCGGGCTTGAGGCCCCTCTGAACAGCATCCAGGGCACGCACGGAAAATCGGTCATGGCCGGGCGGCGCTTTTCCCTGGTCCGCGCGGCGAGAGAACTATCCCCCCATCGCGGGTGGAGCGACATGACTCAGGTCAAAATTGGTATGACCACTTTCGAGGTAGCGCCGGCCCTAATCCGCAAGCCCGACCCACCCGGCCGCCCTGGAAAAATCTCTTTCGAACGGGTGACGAATTGCGCTGGACAAGCGCGCCTGTTCTTCCTATAAGACGCCCCCGCACGCAGCGGCGCCCAGGTAGCTCAGTTGGTAGAGCAGGGGACTGAAAATCCCCGTGTCGGCGGTTCGACTCCGTCCCTGGGCACCATTTTCCTTTTACCGATCAAGCCGTTGATGGCGGATCAGGTGAAACCGGCTTAGCCAGCGCAGACTTGGCACAGCCACAAAGAAAACCTTCCCTCGCTTACCAAGTCGTTGAAATCCAGGCATTTCATGATGCCGATTTTCGCTGTGCCAGCACAAGCGCGGCACAGTGAGAACAACCGCGCGAGCCCCTGCAGGCGACGCACCGCACGCGGCATCCTCCAATCCGTTGACGGTCTGAAAGACGCCGTTACCCGTGGCATTCGCGCCCGCAACACGGACGCCAAGCCTTTCGTGCGGACCAAGTCCATCGACACCGTCTCGCCAAGATCGATCGATCGCCTGCGCTTTCTGAACAAGCCGGTGGGCTAAATCGCCATGAGTAAACAAGCGGGTCTCCGTTCACAAAGACCGCAATCCAGGCGTCAGTTCTTGCATCAAGCGCCTGGGTCCGAAGAGGCCCCACCATGCGACTTCAGAAAGGAATAATCGATCATGAAGAGGTTCCTGTTTTGCATCATCTTGGCTTTGCTGCCCAGCATCGCTGCCGCCGATACCATGACCTCCAACGATATCGTCAACACCCTGAAAAGAAACAACATGGATGTTCTTATCCCAATGTATGAAAAAGGCGTACTGATTCTCGATAGCAAGAACACCACCAATAACGCCATGAAATTGGTTAGAAACTATGCGGCCTTCGCGGATGCTGAAGCTGGAAACGCAAAATTCTGGTATCGCGGCATGCCGACGCAACAGGCAAATGACTTTATCAACAGCAATTACTCAAGAATTGGACTACCTCCAAAGTCCTTCGTTGGGATCGCACCGAAATTTTCTTACGTTACACAATATATCAGCAATACGGAACCCGGTGTTGTCTTCGAATTCGGTACGGATAGCGAAGGATGGCTTTTCAAACAGTGGTCGGTTGACCACCCCTGCCAAATCAAAGCGGAAGGCGGTGGCACTTACGGCCTCGGCCCGAGCGGCACCTATGCTTCGTGCAACAACGGCCCCAATGCCTATAAGCCAAAGATCGATAACTTGGGCGGCATGTTCAATGCTTGGCTGGCCAACAATACGATAACGGCCAAGGTCGTCTACGTCCTGGCGAACCGCAAGTTGTGATACGTTCGCGCTGGGAAAAGCGAGGCTCTCCCATGCGCCACGATGACCAAGGGTGAGGCCGGCCCGCTGAAGCGCACTGCGTGGTGCGACGGCGGCCTGGCCTCATGGCCGTGCCGGCACGGATGCCTGGTCACCCGCCGACTGCCCGACCAGGGCGATCCGAATCCACGCAAAGCGCAGGAAGACGGGAAACGGAGGCCATCTCAGACGTCGATGGGCGCCAGCAGGAAGTCCACATCCTCGGCGCTGAGCAGGCGTTCCGCGCCGCCCGCCTCGTCGAAGACAGCCTCGCCCAACTGGCGTTTGCGTTCCTGCAGCTGGACCATGCGCTCCTCCACCGTACCCGTGGTCACCAGCTTGTAGACGAAGACCGGCTTGTCCTGGCCGATGCGGTGGGCGCGGTCGGTCGCCTGGGCCTCCACCGCCGGGTTCCACCAGGGGTCGTAATGGATCACCGTGTCGGCCGCCGTCAGGTTCAGCCCGGTCCCGCCGGCTTTCAGACTGATCAGGAACAGCGGCACCTCGCCGGCCTGGAAGCGCCGCACCGGGGTTTCGCGGTCGCGCGTCTCGCCAGTCAACGCGACGAAGGGGATCGCCAGCCGTTCCAGCTCCGGCTCGATCAGGTCGAGCATGGAGGTGAACTGCGAGAACAGCAGGATGCGCCGTCCATCCTCCAGCAACGCCGGCAGCATCTCCAGAAGCCGCTCCAGCTTCGCCGAGGCCGCCCCCTTCGCCACCCGCTTGCGCGCGCTCTCCAGCTTCACCAGCCGCGGGTCGCAGCACACCTGCCGCAGCTTCAGCAACGCGTCCAGGAGGGTGATGTGGCTGCGCGCCAGCCCCTTGCGGGCCACCTCCTCCCGCACCCGCTTGTCCATGGCGAGCCGGATCGTCTCGTACAGGTCACGCTGCGCCGCGTGCGGCTCCACCGCCTCCAGGATCTCCGTCTTGGGTGGCAGCTCGGACGCCACCTCCTCCTTGGTCCGGCGCAGCAGGAAGGGGCGGACCCGCCGGGCCAGCACGCGCTGCCGGTCGGCGTCGCCGTGCTTCTCGATGGGCATGCGGAACTGGCGGCGGAAGCCGGTGCGGTCGCCCAGCAGCGGCTGGACGGCGACGGAGCACAGCGACCACAGTTCGTCCAGGTTGTTCTCCACCGGCGTGCCGGTCAGGCACAGCCGCTGCCGCGCCTCCAGCGCCAGGGCCGCCTTGGTCGCCTGCGCGGCGGGGTTCTTCAGGTACTGCGCCTCGTCGAAGATCGCCAGATGCCAGGGCTGCGCCTCCAGCGCCTCGCGGTCGCGCGGCAGCAGCGCGTAGGAGGTCACCACCAAGTCGAAGTCGCCGAGCGCGCCATGCGCCGCCTTGCGCTGCGGCCCGTGCAACACCAGCGTGCGCAGCCCCGGCGCGAAGCGCCGCACCTCGGCCCGCCAGTTGCCCAGCACGCTGGTCGGCGCCACCAGCAGGCAGGGCCGGTCGAGCCGCCCGGCCTCCTTCTCGGCCAGCAGGTGAGCCAGCGCCTGCACCGTCTTTCCCAGCCCCATGTCGTCGGCCAGAACGCCGCCGAAGCCGTGCGCAGCCAGGAACTGCAGCCAGTCCAGCCCGGCCTTCTGGTAGGGTCGCAAGTCCGCCCTCAAACCCTCCGGCACCGCCGTGGCGGGCACGCCGCCGGAGGCGCGCAGGGCCTGGGCCATGCGGCGGACCGCGTCGGCACCCAGCAGCGGGATGCCGGCGGCGCCGGCGGCCTCCTCCAGCGCGGCGAGGTCACCCAGATGCGCCCGTCCGATCCGCAAACCCGCACCGTCCGGCTGCAGCCCGAACAACTCCATCAGAACGCCGATCAGCGGACGCAGACGGTCCAGTTCCAGCGGCAGGAAGCGGGTGCCGTCCACCGGAACGAACAGCACCCCGTCCGGAGCAATCATTTCAAGCACCGCGTCGAGCCCCCGCGGCGGGGCGGCCTCCCCGTCGACGCCGTCCCAATCGGGATCGTCGAAGAACGGGTCTTCGGCCGCGAATGCGTCGGGATCGAAGCGGCCCAGCGCCTCGATGACGGACCGCAGCACAGGCAGCAGGTCGATGCGCTCACCCCCGACCTCGACCCCCAGCGACAGGCCGAACCAGTCGATCCCCGTCCCGTCGCTGATCTCGAAGGCCCAATCCATGGGTGCCTCCACAACCTGGACCGGGAAGTCCGGGTCGATCTCGACGCCCCACCCCTCGGCGCGCAGGCCCGGCAGCACCGCATGGCAGAAGCCCAGCCACACGGATCGCTCCTCCAACGCGTCACCGGACGCCACGAACAGCGCCTTCTGCACCGGCGGACCCCCGCCGACGCTGAGCGGCACCGTGTTGGGGAGCAGCCCAGCCTCGCGCAGACGCCGGGCCGCCTTCGCCTCGTCCTTCGGCCGGCGGACGGCCGTGAACAGAACGCTGCCCTCCAGCCATTGCAGCGGCGCCGCCGGCCCGTTCGAAGCGACGCGCGTGCCGGCGTAATCGAAGGCCAGCTCGGCGACGGGGATGCCGTCCGCCATGACCAAACCACGGGCGCCAGTCCCGTAGCCGTAGCCATACCCATAGCCGTACGGCATCCGGGCAAGCCGCAGACGCAGCAGCGGCCGGGGCGTCACACGCCGCTCTTCCTTGCGGGTCGGCGGGTCGGGCAGGACCGGCAGCCGGTCGCCAAGGCGTTCCGCCGCCGCGCGAAAGGCGGCGATCTCCTGTGGCGGCAGCGGCGGCGCGCCCAGCAAGGTGGACGCGACATGCGGAGCCGTCACGGTGTCGATGGGACCGCACTCCCCGCTGTCCGGGTCGAGGTAAAGGAGCGGCACGGTCGGCAGAGCGATGGCCGAAGGCGCATCCAGGGTGATGGTGAAGCGCTGCCGACCGGCGGCGTCTCGATCCCAACGGGGGGTCCCCGGCCGCACCGTTCCGGCGCCCAGGGGCCGGCTGCTCCGGAAGTCGTTCCAGTAGAGGCGCCCGGTCTGCAGCATCCGCTCCACCAGCCACGCCCCCCACTCCACGTTCAGCGCAAAACCGCCGGAGGAGGAATAGGACCCGGTTCGCATCGCGACGGACAGAATGGCGTGGTCCGACGGCATGACGAACTTCGCCGCCGGCTTGTTGCCCGAATGATGGCCGTCGTAGGTCTTGTCATCGTTGGCGAAGCCGCCGTCCTTGCGCAGCGAGACCGACAGGACGCGCAGCGTCAGCCGGCGCCCGCCGTCCGTGCCCTCCTCCAGCCCGAGCACGTAGAGCAGGCGCTTGCGCACCGTCTCGGGGTAGTGGTCTCCGCCATCGCGCGCCGCAGCCTCATCCAGCCGGGACAGCAGCGCTTGCGTCGGGGCCGACAGGCCGGGCGCCCGCTCCGGCGGAAAGGATGGCGCGGGATGGGCCGGAGGGTGCGAGGGAGGCTGCCGGGCGGCGCCGACGGCCGCCGTGTCCTGACGCCGCGCCCAGGCGATCACGGCGGCGGCGACGTGCTTGCAATTGTAACCGACCGGACAGTTGCATTCGCCATCCACCCGCTGGACGGCATCGCCCTTGATCGTCACGTCGATGTCCTGCCCGTAGGGCCGGCGCTCCGAGCCCTGGACGCTGGCGGTGAGGGACACGATGCCCTTCCCGCAGGCGACCGCGTCAAGCGTGACGACGTGGCCTTCCCGCTCATAGCGCTGCCCCCGCTCGAACGAGCCGGCTTCGAAGAAACGGCGCAGGGACGACAAGGCGATCACAGGCGGCTTTCTCCCAACGATGCGGAGCGGATCGGAGGCGCAAGTATCGAACGTTCCCACCGGGTGGCCAAGCCGCCGATCCTGACATGTGCCTTCAGCAGCCGCGACCGGCGGAAGCCGACGCGCACGCCCCCAGCAACCACTCCCGGAACGCCACCAGCGGCGGGTGATGCGCCCGTGAGGAGGGGTGGACGAGGTGATAGGCGCGGTCCGGGTTCCGGTAGGGGCGGTCCAGCGCCGGGACCAGCGCCCCGTCCCGCATCTCCGCCTGAACCAGCAGGGTCGGCAGCAGCGCCACCCCCAGCCCGGTGATCGCCGCCTGGGCGGTGGTGGAGAACTGCTCGAAGAACATGCCGGCGCCCTCGTGCCGCTCGATGCCCTGGGCGGCGAACCAGTCCCTCCAGGCCTCCGGACGGCTGGTGGTGTGCAGCAGGGGCAGCGCCACGAGGTCCGCCGCCGCGCGGATCGGGTAGGCGGCCAGGAAGGACGGGGCGCAGAGCGGCAGAACCTCCTCCTCCATCAGCCGTTCGCACACCGCCCCCGGCCAGTCGGCGGCGCCGAAATGGATGGCGGCGTCCAGATCCTCCGACCGGAAGTCGAAGGGCTCCATCTTCGTCATGAAATGGATGATGATTTGCGGGTGCGCCGCCTGGAAGGCGGGCAGGCGCGGCACCAGCCAGCGCGTGCCGAAGGTCGGCAGAACGGCCAGCTTCAGCACGCCCCCCTGCGGCGCGGTCATGACCCTGAGCGTCGCCGCCCCCACCCGGTGCAGCGCCTCCCGCACCTCCGCCGCGTAGGATTCGCCGGCAGGGGTCAGGGTCACGCGCTGGTCGCGGCGCACGAACAGCGGGACGCCGAGCTGGTCCTCCAGCGCCTTGATCTGGCGGCTGACGGCGCCCTGGGTCAGCGCCAGCTCCTGCGCCGCGGCGGTGAAGCTGCCGGTGCGCGCCGCCGCCTCGAAGGCGGAGAGCGCGCTCATGGAGGGGAGAAGGCGGCGTTGCAGACCCATGGGTCATGACTATAGCTCATGACCCGGGGAAAGAAAGTCGGTTGCGCGGGGCGGGGCCTGCCGCCAGATTGAGGAGGATTTGAACGCCCAGCCGAGGAACGAGCGCGCCATGAAGACCGGAGGCCAGTTGATCGTCGAGGCGCTGGAGGCGCAGGGCGTCGAGCGCGTGTTCTGCGTGCCGGGCGAAAGCTACCTCGCCGTGCTGGACGCGCTGCACGATTCCTCGATCCGCACGATCAACGCCCGCCACGAGAGCGGCGCCGCCATGATGGCGGAGGCCGAGGGCAAGCTGACCGGCCGGCCGGGCATCTGTTTCGTCACCCGCGGCCCCGGCGCCACCAACGCCGCGCCGGGCGTCCATGTGGCGCAGCAGGACTCCACCCCGATGATCCTGTTCATCGGCCAGATCGAGCGCGGCATGCGCGGGCGCGACGCCTTCCAGGAGGTCGACTACACCCTCATGTTCGGCGGCATGGCCAAGTGGGTGGCGGAGATCGACAGTGCCGACCGCGTGCCGGAGATGGTCAGCCGCGCCTTCCACACCGCGCTCGCCGGCCGTCCCGGCCCGGTCGTCCTGGTGCTGCCGGAGGACATGCTGGTGGAGACGGCGGACGTCGCCATCGCCCGCCCCGCCCAGCCGGTGGACAGCGCCCCCACCCCCACCCAGGTCGCCGAGGTCGGGCGTCTGCTCGCCGGGGCGAAGCGCCCGCTGGTGATCGCCGGGGGGTCCCGCTGGACCGAGGACGCGGTGGCCTCGCTGCGCGTTTTCGCCGAGACCTTCGCGCTGCCGGTGGCCGTCACCTTCCGCCGCCAGATGCTGTTCGACCACACGCACCCGAACTACGCGGGCGACATCGGGCTGGGCATCAACCCGAAGCTGGTCGCCCTGGTGAAGGACGCCGACGTGATCCTGCTGCTCGGCGGCCGCTTCTCCGAGGTGCCGTCGCAGAGCTACGGGCTGCTCGGCATCCCGGAGACCGGTAAGACGCTGATCCACGTCCATCCGGGACCGGAGGAGCTGGGCCGCGTCTACAACCCCGACCTCGCCATCAACGCCACGCCGGGGGGCTTCCTCGACGCCGTGGCCGGGCTGGAGGCGCCCACCGCCCCCGCCTGGGCCGGTCGGGCCGAGACCGCGCACGCCGCCTACACCGCCTGGAGCGAGCCGCCGGCCACCATCCCCGGCGACGTCCAGATGGGCGCCGTCATGTCCTGGCTGCGCGACACCCTGCCCGACGACGCCATCCTGACCAACGGCGCCGGCAACTACGCCACCTGGGTCCACCGCTTCTGGCGCTTCCGCCGCTTCGCCACGCAGGCCGCACCGGTCTGCGGCTCGATGGGCTACGGCTTGCCCGCCGCCGTCGCGGCCAAGCTGCTCCACCCGGAGCGGGACGTGGTCTGCTTCGCCGGCGACGGCTGCTTCCAGATGACCGGGCTGGAGTTCGGCACCGCCGTGCAGGAGGGTGCCAACCTCATCGTGCTGGTCATCGACAACGGCATGTACGGAACCATCCGCATGCACCAGGAGCGCGAGTATCCGGGCCGCGTGTCCGCCACCGCCCTGACCAACCCGGACTTCGCCGCCCTCGCCAGCGCCTATGGCGGCCATGGCGAGACGGTGGTGCGCACGGAGGAGTTCGCCCCGGCCTTCGAGCGCGCCCGCGCCGCCGGCCGGCCGGCCATCCTGCACGTCAGGCTCGACCCCGAGGCCCTGACGCCGAACCGCAGCCTGTCCGACATCCGCGCCGCCGGGCGCCAGCGCTAACCAAAAGTCCCCTCTCCCCTCTGGGGAGAGGGTTAGGGTGAGGGGGTTGCGCTTTTGCCGGACCTCCCGCCATGCGCCACCCCTCCACCGGTTGCCTTACCGAGGACCTTTTCCATGCAGCACCGCGACCTTCTCTCCCGCCTCGGCCTTGAGCTTCCCGCCGACGGGGCCGGCCTGTCCGTCCGCTCGCCCATCGACGGCGCTGCGCTGGGCGTGGCGCCGGTCACCCCGGCGTCGGAGATTCCGGAGGTGGCCGCCCGCGCCCAGCGCGCCTTCGAGGCGTGGCGCTCTGTCCCGGCGCCGCGCCGCGGCGAGCTGGTCCGCCTTCTGGGCGAGGAGCTGCGCGACGCCAAGGAGGATCTCGGCCGTCTCGTCACGCTGGAGATGGGCAAGATCGTCCAGGAGGGCCTGGGCGAGGTCCAGGAGATGATCGACATCTGCGACTTCGCGGTCGGCCTGTCCCGCCAGCTCTACGGCCTGACCATCGCGTCGGAGCGTCCGGGCCACGCGATGCGCGAGACCTGGCACCCGATGGGTCCCTGCGCGGTGATTTCCGCCTTCAACTTCCCGGTCGCGGTCTGGGCCTGGAACGCCGCCCTGGCGCTGGTCTGCGGCGACCCGGTGATCTGGAAGCCGTCGGAGAAGACCCCGCTGACCGCGCTCGCCTGCCAGCGCATCTTCGAGCGCGCGGTGGCCCGCTTCGGCGACGCCCCGGCGGACCTGCTGCAGGTCGTCAACGGCGGACGCGACGTCGGCGAGGCCCTGGTCGCCAGCCCGCTGGTCCCCATCGTGTCGGCCACCGGCTCGACCCGCATGGGCCGCGAGGTCGCGCTGAAGGTGGCGGAGCGCTTCGCCCGTCCGATCCTGGAGCTGGGCGGCAACAACGCCATGATCGTGGCGCCGTCGGCCGACCTCGACATGGCGGTGCGTGCCATCGTCTTCTCCGCGGTGGGCACCTGCGGCCAGCGTTGCACCACGCTGCGCCGCCTGATCGTCCACAAGGACGTGCGCGACACGCTTCTGCCGCGCCTGAAGGCCGCCTACGCCTCGGTTCCCATCGGCAACCCGCTGGAGTCCGGCGTGCTGGTCGGCCCGCTGAACGACAAGGGCGCCTATGATGGCATGCAGCGCGCGCTGGAGCAGGCCAAGGCCGACGGCGGCGTGGTGACCGGCGGCGGCCGCGCGCTCGCCGACCGGTATCCGGACGCCTGGTACGTGCAGCCGGCCATCGTCGAGATGCCGGGCCAGACCGACATCGTCCGCCACGAGACCTTCGCCCCGATCCTCTACGTCCTGACCTACGAGACGCTGGAGGAGGCCATCGCGCTTCAGAACGCGGTGCCGCAGGGCCTGTCCTCCTGCATCTTCACCACCGACATCCGCGAGGCGGAGAGCTTCCTGTCGGCGTCCGGCAGCGACTGCGGCATCGCCAACGTCAACATCGGCCCGTCGGGTGCTGAAATCGGCGGCGCCTTCGGCGGCGAGAAGGAGACGGGCGGCGGGCGCGAGTCCGGGTCCGACGCCTGGAAGGCCTACATGCGCCGCCAGACGGCGACGGTGAACTACTCCCGCTCCCTGCCGCTGGCCCAGGGCATCAAGTTCGAGATCGCCGGCTGATCCTCAACCGGTTTGCAGGGAATCGGCTGACAAGAAGAAGAAGGCCGCCCGTTCACCGGGCGGCCTTTTCTCGTTGGAAAGGTCAGAAGGCTTCGCGCGGAAGCCGCCTTGCGGGTCGATCGGGGGAGGTGTTGCGGCGCAGGTGCTCGGCAATGGGGGTGAGCTGTGCCAGAACCTGCTCGTGGGTCAGGCGGTCCCGGCGCAACACGGCCTGGACCACGGGATCGTTCAACAGTTCGGCAACGCGGCAGCGCCACGTCTGCTTGGGCAGTCCGTTCATTGCTGTTCTCGTTGCTTGTGGGTTGAAAAAACGCCGGCCCTCACCGGCAGGCGTACGGTACGCGGAGCATGTTACAGTTCGACGCGTACGGCCCGTGATATTTCGGGTACCTGAACGTCCTGTGTACGTGCCTCCGGCATAGGGAAAACGGGGGCCATTCAGGCCCCCTTGGCCGCTGCCTCGCGCGCCCGCACCTGCTCGCGGTGGAAGATGTAGATGCCGCTGGCGACGATCACCAGACCGCCCGCGAGGGTCGAGGCGCTGGGCGACTCCCCGAAGACCAGAAGGCCGTAGAGCACCGCCCAGATCAGCGTCGTGTAGCCGAAGGGCGCCACCGTCGCCGCGTCCGCCACCGTGTAGGCGCGGATCAGACAGTAATGGCTGCACGCCCCCAGCACGCCGAGCATGATCATCAGCGCCGCCCCCGTCAGGTCCGGCGTCACCCAGCCGAGGGGCAGCAGCAGCCCGCAAAGCACCGTCCCGGCCATGCTGGTGTAGAAGAAGGTCGTCAGGGTGGAATCGCCGCCGCGCAGCAAACGGGTGACGATCTGGTACAGCGCGTTGCACAGCGCGGCGGCCAGCGGCAGCAGGATCGCCCATTGGAAGACGATGCTGGCCGGGCCGATGATGATCATCGCCCCGATGAAGCAGCCCAGCACGCCCATACCGCGCCGCCAGCCGACCTTCTCCTTGAGCAGCGGAACGGAGAGAACGGTGACCAGGACCGGCGCCACGTTGGCGATGGCCGCCACGTCCACGAAGGGCAGCGTCTTGTAGGACACCGCCACCAGCAGCGTCAGCACCGCCAGCAGGGCGGAGCGGAGGATCTGAATCCCCGGACGCTTGGCGATCAGGTGGCTGGGGGAGCGCACCGCCACCACGACGAAGGCGATGGCCAGATGCACCGCGAAGCGCGCCCAGGCGACCTCCGCGAAGGGGTAGGTCTGCACCAGGACGCGCAAGGTCGCGTCCTGCGTCACGAACAGAAGCGTGGTCAGCAGCATCCAGGCGATGCCGGCCCGCCCGGAGGAATTGGCGGACAGAGCCTTTTCGGTGGCGGTCATCGGGCGGCGCTCATGGGCGGGGCGGTTCTTCCTGTGGCGCGCCGGCCCTTATCCCGAACCGGCGCGCCACACCCTGCGCCCATGGGGCCGGACGGTCAAATGCGATGCTGGTATATCAGTATGGACCTCGGGCTGCGGCCGCGCCGGTTCTGTGCAAGAGGCCGGCGCGGCGCGTGTCCGTCAATGCTTGTGCTGCGTGCCGCCGGCCTGCGGCCCGCCGGCACCGCCATGCGACGGGGCGGCGGACCCGGCGCTCTGCACGTCCACCTGGACGGTCACCGGCCCGGCCTTCTCGAAGGTCAGGGTCAGCGGGAACGCCTTACCCGGAGCGAGCGGCTGCTTGAGGCCGAACAGCATGACGTGCAGGCCGCCGGGCTGCAGCGCGGTCGGCGAGCCGGGCGCCACCTCGATGGCGTCGACCTGGCGCATCTTCATGACGCCGTTGTCCATCAGGTGGGTGTGCAGTTCCGCCTTGTCGGCGACGGGCGTGCTGGCCGACAGCAGGCGGTCGCTGTCCGGGCCGTGGGTGCTCAGCACCATGTAGGCCGAGCCGTTCGGGGCCGAGGGCGCCGTGGCGCGTGCCCAGGGATGTTCGATGTCGACCGGCCCGGCCTTGAAACCATGGGCCAGGGCGGTGCCGGCGGTCAGGGCGATCAGCGCGGCGAGCGCCAGGGTGTGCTTTTTCATGATGACGATGTCCTGCAAAGAGAATGATGAATCGAAGGGTCAGTTGGTCGGGGCAGGACACGTCATCGGCGGGGCACGGGCGTTCGGGCGCAGGCCGCGCGGACGGCGGCGCTTGCGGTTCGGGGGAGGACGCCGGCGCAGCGCAGCGGTCAGGCGCGGCGGCGGAACGGCGACGTCCGCCGGGGTCAGCATCGCCGGCGGCGCGCAGCCGATCTGGCAGTCCAGGCAATGTTCCAGATCGTGCTTCGGCTGATCGGGCGCGGCGGGCATCCGGTCCGATGCGCCATCCGGGCCGCACATCGACGCGGCCCAGAAGGACTGGGCCAGCCCGGCGGACAGCATGGCGACCGCCTGCCCCGGCACCTGGGCCAGCATCAGCAGAAGGACGGCGGCCAGCGCCGCGGCCAGCCCGGATCGCCAGCGGGTCGCAAGCGCCACAAGCGCGGCGCCTTCCTCGCGATGCCCGCTCACCCTTCCCCTCTCCCCGCAACGGAGAGGGGAGGCCGATGGCCGTGCTGACATTGCCCCGTTCAAACCGGCTCCCATTCCACCCACAGGACGGATGAGCGGTTGTAGGCGATGTGCGTGGAGCTTGTCGAGTTGCCGCCGTTCACCCTCCCTGCTTTGCCCGCCGGCGCACCGTCAGGCCGAATCCCCGTCCAGCAGGCCGCGAACCGTGATCTGCAGGGTGTCCACGCCGACCGGCTTGCTGAGCATCCGCATGCCCGCTCCCAGGCTGTCCGCTTCGAGAGCGGCGTAATGCGCGTAGCCGGTCACGAACAGCACCTTCAGCCCGGGGCGAAGGCCCCGCGCAAGGGTCGCCAGATCCCGCCCGGTCATTCCGGGAAGCCCGACGTCGGTGACCAGAAGGTCGATCGCCGCGTCCGACTCCAGGATCGCGGTCGCCGCCTCGGGTTCGGCGGCTTGCAGGACGTGGTATCCCTGCCCTTCCAGCGCCTCGACCCACAGCATCAGGACGAGGGCCTCGTCCTCGACCACCAGGATGGTTTCATCGTTGCGGGACGGGTCCTGCGGCACCGCCTCCGCAGCGGGGACTGCGGTATCGGCGCCGTCCTCACCGTCGTGCTGCGGCAGGTACAGGCTGACGGTGGTGCCGCGGCCGGGCTGCGACCGAATGGCCGCGTGCCCGCCCGATTGACGGGCGAAGCCATAGAGCTGGCTCAGCCCGAGGCCGGTGCCCTGGCCGATCGGCTTTGTCGTGAAGAAGGGTTCGAACGCCCGCTCCAGGACGGCCGGCGGCATGCCAATTCCGGTATCGGTGATGCGAAGCAGGACGTACCGGCCGGGAAGGATGTCCCCCTGCGCGTCGGAAATGGTCTCGTCCAGAACGGCGTTGCTCGTCTCGATGCGCAGGCGCCCGCCGTCCGGCATGGCGTCGCGGGCGTTGATGGCGAGGTTGAGCAGGGCGCTTTCGACCTGATTGGCGTCCGCCCAGGTGCGCCAGAGCCCGTCGGCCGACACCGTCTCCACCTGGATCGACTCGCCGACGGATTGCTGGATCAGGCCGCTCATCGCCGCGACCAGGGTGTTCATATCCAGGCTGCGGGGCGTCAGCGGCTGGCGACGGGCGAAGGCGAGAAGGTGCCGGGTGAGCGCCGCGGCGCGGTCGCCCGCGGTGATGGCCATGGCGGCGTGCCGCAGCAGCGCCTCGTCGTCGGACAGCGCGCCCCGCAGCATGTGCAGGTTGCCGAGCATGACCTGAAGCAGGTTGTTGAAGTCATGGGCAATCCCGCCGGTGAGTTGGCCAACCGCCTCCATCTTCTGGGCCTGCTGCAAAGCCTCCTCGGCCTTCTGGCGCTCCTGCATTTCGGCCTGAAGGGACCGGGTCCGCTCCGCCACCCGGCTTTCCAATGCGTCGTTGGCCCGCTCGATGTCGGCCAGAAGCGTTCGCGTGCGGTATTGGCGCAGGCGGGTCCGCGCCGCTGACTGCGCCGCGCTCTGCAGGGCCTCAGCGTGCAGGGGCGGGTCCAGCAGCGTGACGTTGCCGAGCCGCTGGAACTGGACCCAACGCGCCTTGCTGGCCGACCGGTTGCCCCGCGAGGTGAGCACCAGAACGGGCAGATCCGACCAGGGCGGCTGGGCCTCCAGTCCGGCGATCAGAGGCTCCATCCCCGCCCCCGGCAACGCGCCTTCCGAGAGGATCAGCGCCGTGACGTCCCTCGTCAGGCCGTCGCACAGGGTCGGCAGATCGGCGCAGAGCTGCACGGTCAGGCCGACCTCGCCCAGCACGAGGCGGATGATCTCCGCGTCCCGGCCATGCGGGGCGAGCACGAGGATCGGGGCGTCCATGCGCTGCCGTCAGCCCGTCCCGCTCCGCCCGCGCAACAACGGGTCCACCGCCCCGTCATAGCTCGGCACACCGGTGAGCACACCCTGGAACTCCAGAAGCTGCGGTCCGACCTGCATGCCGTCGGGGAACAGCCGGAACTCGCGGATCGCCAGTTCGTGAACGCCGGTGCGTTTCTTGACCACCGAGATCGCCTTGCGCACCTCTCCCGCCGCCTCGAAGAAGCGCAGGAGAACCACGGTGTCGCTCATGAAGGACAGGTCCACCGGATTCTGGATGTCGCCGACGATCCCCTGCTGGGCCAGGATGAGGATGGTCACGACGCCCTGGTTGTTCAGATAGGTCAGCAACTCGTGCATCTGCAGGATGAGCGCCTTTTCCTCCGGCATCGTGCTGAGGTACGAATTCAGGCTGTCGATGACCACGACGCGCGCCTTCTGGTCCTCCACCTGGCGGCGGACCTGCCAGACGAACTGGCCCGGCGACAGGCGCGACGGGTTTGCGCGCTGCCAGCCCAGTTCGTCCTGGCGCACCGCCTCCTCGATGTCGATGCCGAGCGCGGTGCTGCGCAACGCCAGGGTTTCGAAGGATTCGTCGAAGGAGAAATAAGCGGCGTGCTCGCCACGGCGCACCGCCGCCATGACATATTGCAGGGCGAGGGAGGATTTGCCGACGCCCGAGGGGCCGACGAGCATCGTCGTCGTGCCGCGCGTCAGCCCGCCGCCCATCAGCTCGTCCAGCTCGCTCAGGCTGCTCGACACGGCGGTCGGCTCGAACTCCGTCTTGTGCTCGTCCGCGATCAGGCTCGGAAAGATCAGCACATTGCCGGGCGTGATGGCGAAATCGTGCCAGCCGCTCTGGTATTCCGAGCCGCGCATCTTGGCGATCCGCAGGCGCCGCCGCGCCGCGCCGTAGGAGCGCTCGATCTGCTCCAGGCTGACCACGCCGTGCATCAGGCTGTGCAGTTCCATGGAGCCGGTCTGGCTGGTCAGGTCGTCCAGCGCCAGCGTGGTGCAGTGGCGCCCCTGCAGGAACTGCTTGAGCGCCAGGATCTGCCGCCGGTAGCGAAGCTGGTCCTGGGCGAGCAGGCGCAGTTCGGACAGGGAATCGATCACCACGAGGTCCGGCTTGTCGGCCTCGATCCGCTTGGTGATCAGGCGCATGGTTTCGCCCAGCTCCACCTCGGACGGATAAAGGATGCTCTGCTGGCGGTCGAGCTGCGCTTCCAGCGGCACGAGTTCGAAGATCCCGATGTCGTCCAGCGACCAGCCATGGCTGGCGGCCGAGGCGCGAAGCTCCGTTTCGGTTTCCGACAAGGTCACGTAAAGACCGCGCCTGCCGTCCCGCAGACCCTTCAACAGGAACTGAAGAGCCATGGTCGTCTTGCCGGTTCCCGGCGCGCCTTCCAGAAGATGAAGCCGCGCGCGGGGCAGGCCACCCCGTAGAATCAGGTCGAATTCTGGAATTCCGGTCAGGATCTTGTCCGTCTTGGTCGGCTCCGACACCCAGGTCTCCTCTTGGTCTGGCCCGCTGGCAACACCTTGCGCCACACGTCGCCGTGATGGCGAACGGCCCGAACGCCCGAACGGACGGACAAAGCCGCAGCCTGGAGAACACCCGCCCGTCGCGGGAGCGGCTCCGCCACCATCAACCCAATGCCGGTGTTCCTGTTCCTTTTTGCCTTCGGGATGCCGACCGCCGGGGACGCTTGCGCTCCACCGCGGGGTACCGCGATGTTGGACGGTCGCCGTCCGAACGATGCATGGAAGGAATTTGCCGCCCTTACCGGCCCGCCCCCAAAACGCGGCGGCGCTTGGGGTCCGGACCCAGCGAGCGGATGAAGGGCGGCAGTCCGCCGGCGGAACGCGTGTTGAAGGCCGCCTTCGGCGTGTCCTCCTCCACCCTCTCCTCCGCAACCGTCTCCGCGAGGGTGCCCGGCTTGCGGAACCCGCGGACGATCCACAGGGCGAACGCACCGGACAGCAGAATCAGCAGCGGCGGCACGGCGGCGCGCAGGCCCCAGGGCCACAGAACCTCCGCCCGGCGCGCCCAGCGCTCCGCCCAGAAACGGTCGGCGATCTGCCGCACGCGCTCCTCGCCGAGGTCCGGCGGGGCGGCCAGGGTGGTGCCGTCGGGGAAGTCCGTCCGCGCCACGACGCCCCGCTTCACCCCGTCCTCCACCACCGCCTCGTCGGCGGCGTAGTGCTGCGGCAGGAAGGCGTCCTTCGCGTCCGAATAGGCGTACAGACCGGCGAAAGGGTGGCGCCCTTGCAGATCGGCAACGGCGAAGGCGGCGACCACCGCCACCCACAGCAGGGCGGCGGCCAGCCAGCCCCGCCACAGGCCCTTGCTCCAGTTCATGTCCCGTCTCCGTCTTCCCCAAGGAGGCGGAGACGCTAAAGACCCGGCCCGCGGTCAGCCAGGGTCAAAAACCGGGCCTCGATGAACCAAGCCTTCGCATTCGGGCCTTTCGGGATCAGGCCGCGGGCTTCAGCAGTTCGCGCAGGATGTGCGGGGTGATCGGCTTGTGGACGAGGCGGAAGCCGGCGCCGCGGATTTCGGTGATGCGCTCGGGCGCGGTGTCGCCGGTCAGCACCACGGCGGGAATGCGCACGCCGCAGACGCCGTGGATGTCGCGGATCGCCTCCACCCCCGTCCGCCCCTCGCGCAGGCGGTAATCGGCGATGATGAGGTCCGGCAGCCGGCCCAGCCCGTGCAGCAGGTCCACCGCCTCCTCCGCCGACACGGCGGCCACCACCTCGTAGCCCCACTGCTCCAGCAGGGTGCGCAGGCTGAGCAGCACGATGGCCTCGTCGTCGATGACCACCACCAGCCCCTGCCCGTCGTCGTTGGCCCGTTCCGGTCCGGCCCGGCGCAGGATGGCGCGGGCGCGCACCGAGGGAAGCTCCACCGAGAAGACGCTGCCCCGTCCGGGCCAGGAGCGCAGGGCGACCGTGTGGCCGAGCAGTCCGGCCAGCCGCTTCACGATGGCGAGACCGAGACCCAACCCCTTGGCGCGGTCGCGCTCCTGGTTGGCGATCTGGAAGAACTCCTCGAAGACGGCCTGCTGCAACTCCTCCGGCACGCCGATGCCGCTGTCGGCCACCTCGATGCGCAGCGCGCCGTTGCGGCGCCGGCAGCCGACCACGACGCCGCCCCGTTCGGTGTAGCGCAGCGCGTTCTCGATCAGGTTGCGCAGGATGCGCTCCAGCAGCATCGGGTCGGTGCGCGCCCACAGCGAGGTCGGCACGACCCGCAGCCGCAACCCCTGCCCGTCCGCCCGCGGCCCGTATTCCGCGGCCAGACGGTCGAGCAGCGGACCGACCGCGCATTCGGTGACGCTGGGCTCCACCGCCCCGGCGTCGAGCCGCGACACGTCCAGCAGACCGTCCAGCAGGAGCTTCAGCGCGTCCAGCGAATGGCCCATGCTGGTCACCAGCTCGTGGCTGGGATGGCCATGCAGCTTGTCGCCCAGCACCTGCGCGAAGAAATAGAGCGACTGCACGGGCTGGCGCAGATCGTGGCTGGCCGCTGCCAGGAATTGGGTCTTCGCCCGCTCCGCCTTCTCGGCGCGGGTCTTTTCCCGCCGGGCCTCGTCCGCGGCGCTCAGGGCGCGCTCCATCGCCTGCTCCGCCGCGTCCTTGGCGGCGAGCAACGCCTCCTCCGCCGTCTTGCGGGCGGTGATGTCGCGCACGATGCCGGTGAAGCGCACCTCGCCGTCGGCCTTCCATTCGGCGACCGACAGTTCCAGCGGAAACACCGAGCCGTCCTTGCGCTGGCCCGTCACCTCGCGCCCGATGCCGATGATCCGGCGCTCCCCCGTGCGGTGATAGCGCTTCAGATAGCCGTCGTGCGCGCTGCGGTCGGGATCGGGCATCAGCATGCTGACGTTGCGGCCCATCACCTCCTCCGCGGCGTAGCCGAAGATGCGCTCGGCGGCGCGGTTGAAGCCGTGCAGGGTGCCGACCCGGTCGATGACCACGATGGCGTCAACCGCCGTGTCCACGATGGCGCGGTAGCGCGCCTCCGCATGGGCGGCGGATTCGCTGGCGCCGACCAGCGCGGCGCTGGCCTCGGCCAGGACGCGGTGCAGGTCGTCGATCTCGCGCACCGGCACGCCGCCGTCGTAGCGGATCGGCCGCCCCTCCATCAGGCTGCCGCCATGGGCGGCCAGTTCGCGGACGGGGTGGGCGAGCCGCCGCGCGAAGACCGCCGCCGACGCCAGCGAGACGCCCAGCAGGACCAAGCCCAGCCCCAGCGCCAGAACCACCGTGCGGTTCAGCGGGTTGAGCACGGCTTCCGTGGGCGTCGCCGCCACCAGGGTCCAGTCGGCGCGCTGCGTGCGGTGGAAGGCGCCGATGATCTCCACCCCGTCCAGCGTGGCCCCGCGGTAGTTGCCGGTGTCCGCCGTGCCGCGCGCCGCCAGGAACCAATCCGGCACCGCCCGCCCCAGATACTCCGCATGATCGCGCGAACGCGCGGCGATCCGGTTCCGGCCGTCGATGATTGCGGCGATCAGGCCGGACCGGGTTTCGAAACCCTCCAGCAGGGTGCTCCAGGTCTGCGGATCGACCACCGCCGACAGGACGTAGCGCAGGTTGCCGTCGCGCTGCACCGGCACCATCACGGCGATCGACGGGCGCTCTGCCGCCGTCGCGGTCACCAGATCGGACACCGCCGGCTGACCGGTCGCGGTCAGCCGCTGCAGCGCGTCGCGCTGGGGCACGTCCGGCAATGGGACGCCGAGCCTGACCGCCGTGTTGACGATCTGCCGCCCCGAGGGTTCGATCAGCGCGATGTTGGTCCAGGACGGATGCTGGGTCAGCGCCAGCGTCGCCCGTTCATAGAAACCGGCGGGATCGTCGCCGGCCAGAGCGTCCGTGCGGGACAAGGCCCGCAGCGCTTCGATGGTCGCCTCCAACTCCCGGTCGACGATCAGGGCCAGCGCCTCCGCCGTGTCGGACATGTTGTTCTCGACGGCCTCACGCTGTTGCTGCACCAGCCAGCCGATGAGCATGCCGCCGAGCAGGAGCATCGGCACCAGCGTCACGAGCACAAGCCTCAGCAGGTACCCGTGCAGAGTCATCGGTTGCTGACGGGGCACCGTCTTCAGCGGCATGGACGGACATTCCGAAAGGTTCGGGTCACAAACAGATTATCGCATCTTGCTCCGCCCTTTCGTGGTTCGCCACCGGAATCTGAAACGATCGGATGAGCCTGATTATATCGGCATTACCCTGTCGGAATAATGAATGGTCTGCCAAGCTTCCGCTCCACCTGCTCGGCCCGATCCACAGTCATGGGACCGCTTGGGTTCTCGAATTGAACTTTTCATGCGCGGTCGCTTACTGAAAAATGCGGAGTCCTGTCCTTCACATACCCTAGTATGAGGAGCGCCGGCCGACCGATCCCTTTTAAAGCTCTTGGGAATGGCCCGTGTCGTCTGAGACGACGGTTGCGCGCGAGCCAGGTCCACTTGCGGATCGTCCGGCGTGACGGAGATCGTGGTGGAAACCGGAGCCGGACACGTCGGGACCGCTGGCGTCGCCGGGGCGACGGGAGGAGCGGCCAGGGCGGCGGCCTGCTGACGGCGAGCGGTTTCCGCCTCCTTCTCCTTCTGGCGACGGCGATGGGCGATCTCGCGGGCGCGGATCTGCTGTTCCTGGCGCAGGGCCATGGCCAGCCGGCGCAGCGACGCCGTTCCGCCGGTCGCCGATGCCGGCCCGACAGCGGCGCGGAAGTCGCCGACCGTGGGGAAGCGCCGGTAGCCGGAGCGGAAGGACGACCAGACGCCGCGGAAACCGGCGATCCAGTCCTCGGCGGGCCAGCCGGCCATTTCGAGAATGTCGGCCTCCAGCATGTCGGCGTCCGGAAGCTCCAGGCCGAAGCGGGCCGCTAGCTTCTCGATGCCGGTCAGCACATTCTCGACGCCGATCGTCGGGCAGACGGTCTCAAGGGCGGCCTCCACCCGCTCGGCCAGCGCGCCGATCTCCTCTGGCGCGCAGTCGGCGATCTCGAAGCGCAGGTCGGCGCGCTCAAGCCGGGCGAGCGAGGCGATCGCGCAGGGCAGAGAGGACGCCGGCGTTGCGGGCAGCCACGCCGTGTCCGGCGTCTGCGGGGCGGCGCTGACGGGAAGGCTCGGAAGGTTGGCGATCAGGGCTGTGACGGTCATTCTGGTCGCTCCGGTTGGAGGGGCGGCGGGAAACGGTTTCAAAGGGGACGACGGTGCCTTCGGGCTTTTCATCGGCTGGCGCCGTTGCGGGGGCGACCAGCTCGCGGGCCACCCATTTGCGCCAGGCGCCGGACGGGTCGGCCGGGCTGTAGCCGTTGCGGATGTTGGCCTTGCGGCACCAGGACACGAACTTGCGGGTCACCGTGGCCGGATCGACCTCCGGGCGGGTGTCCGCGGCCCAGGCCAGATCGGCGGCGTCCGGCTGCCAGTCTTCGGCGAGAGCGTCCCGGTTCCTGATGCCCGAAGGCCCAACCGATCCCCCCGCCCGGAAGGAGGAGGAGTTTTGAGATTCAGGATTCAGGGGATTCCCTGTCCTTAGGAGTCCGTCAGCCGGCTGACCGGTGGAGTCGGCCGACCGACCGGAAGAGTCGGTGTCCTGCACACCCGCCAGGGCGTAGACCATCCCGCGGAAACCGCGTTCGCGGCGGGCTTCCACCAGGGAGAGGTCCGGCGCCTGCAGCTTCGTCAGCACGGCGGACAGCCAGGGACGGCTCCTGCCGAGTTCGGCGGCCAGCTCGTCCTGGACCAGGCCGGCGCAGACACCGGCGGAATCCGCACGCGCGTAGAGGCCGGAGAGCACCGCGATTTCCGCGGCTCCCACGCCGGGCACAGCGATCCATCGCCGGTACAAGGTCGTGTACGGAGTCATTGTCTTCCCATGATCCAGCGCTTCGATCCCGGCGGAAGACAAAGCGGGAGCGTCAGTGGAATCCGCGATTCCACTTGGTTTTCCGGACCTACCCTGGCATCATGAAGTCGCCAAACCGCTGATGCGGGGTCCGGTTCTCCCGGTCTTCCATCGGTTTTCGACACTTCGGTGTGCACGAGGGCACAGGTCGCCAAACCTGTGCCCTTTGTGTTTCCGGAGGTCGTGTCCTCCGTTACGTCATCGTCGCCTCCTTATCGTCGCCTTCTTCGGCGTGTCGCGGCTGTTCGGAGCCGCAGGCCAAATCCATGGCCCGAAAATCATGATCCAAAAGCTACCGGTTCGGGCTTCGGTGAGCCCGTTACGCAAGATGTTGTCGTGGCCCCAACAGGCTGTCCACGATTCAAATGCGTGCGTCGGAATCGCTCCGGTTGCGCCGATGCGGGGGCGTGGAGTCAGTGGAATCAAGGCTTTGAGCCCCTCGGGGCGGTGGCTGGGACCGGCTGGGTGTCGCCGTTCTGCCGAGAAACCGGGTGGAAAACGTCGCCGTTCTGCCGAAAGATTCCAGCGCACGGGGTGGCGCGCCGGGACGTCGGAGTCCGCCGGATGTCGCCGTTCTGCCGAATAATCTGGGCTGTGGCCCCTCGGTGACTCCGGGAATCGGCCGAGAATCGGACTCCGACTCGCGCAACCGAGTGTCGCCGTTCTGCCAATGTGCTCCTTCCGCAGCGGCCTCCGGACCCCCAAGAGTCCGGAAAGAGTCAGGGAATCCAAGCCTTTCAGCGCCATTTTCCGGCTTGTCGGGAGTCCGGACCGTCAGAACGCGGACGCTTTCGGCAGGGCAGCGCCCCGGCGGGGCACAGCGTCCGGGGAAACTGGCAGAACGGCGACATTCGTCCGCACGGTCACAGCGTCGTTTCCGGCCGGTGAGGAATCTTTCGGCAGAATGGCGACGTTTGCGCCTGCGCTGTGGAACATGCCGGGCGTATCGGGAATCAATACCGTAACCGCCAGCGGCGGGGCCGGGGAGATTTGGTGCATGGACGACCACAAGACCGACCAGGAAAACGCCGAACTGCTGGACCGCCCGGTCCAGCTGGCGCTGCGGCTGGATTCGCCGTTGCGCGGCGACGTGAACAACGACCGGGCCCTGATGGCCTATTCGCTGTTCGGCCTGTCCAAGGACAAGGTGGAAAGCCTTCCCACCTACGACGACGGCAAGGTGAAGATCGAGGTGCGCGCCCCGCGCGACGTCGGCGTCGCGACGATCTGGGACAAGTCGGTGCTGATCTACGCCGTCTCGCTGCTGCGCGAGAAGATGGCGGAGGGCAAGATGGGGCCGGAGGTGGGGAAGCTGCACTTCACCACCAGCGACCTTCAGCGCATCGTCGGGAAGACCGCCGGGGGCAGCGCCTACGACAAGATCGAAGGGGCGCTGGAGCGGCTCCAGGGCACCCAGATCAAGACCAACCTGGAGGCCGGGGGCGAGGGCGAAAGCGGCGCCTTCTCCTGGATCTCGGACTACAAGCTGCTGTACCGCCGCGGCAAGAAGGACGGCGAGCGGCAGGTGCGCGGCCTCACCCTGGTCCTGTCGAACTGGGTGGTGCGCGCGGCGCTCGGCAACAACCTGCTGACCTATTCGGAAGACTATTTCGCGCTGAAGCCCATCGAGAAGCGGCTCTACGAGATCGCCCGTGCCCATCTGGGCCATGGCAACGCCTTCTGGATGGCGCTGGAGCCGCTGCGCAAGCGGGTCGGCTCCGACAACGACCTGCGCAAGTTCAAGAACGCGCTCGGCCCCGTGCTCCAGGCCGACCGCATCCCCGGCTACGGCGTGCGCATCGTCGAAACCGCGGAGTACAAGGAGCTGATGACGGCGCGCGGCGCCACCATCGCCCGCGTGCTGAACGCCGATCTGCCGGTCATCTTCTGGCGCAAGGACGCCGGCGAGCCGGAAAGCTGGATCGACATTCCCAGGGTCGAGTTCGACGAGGTGGTCTGACCCCCCTCCCCTTCCCTACTCATCAAGCAGCCGATCGCGGAGGGTGCGGGCGGCGTGGCTCAACCCGCGCTCGCGGTGGCGCAGCAGGCGGAAGGGACGCTCGGGCAGCGGAAAGGGAACGCGGTGCAGGTGGCCGCCCGCCAGCGCGCCGCGGGCCACCAGATCCGACAGGGCGGTGGCCCCCGCCCCGGCCATGACCGCCGACAGCACCGCTTCGTTCGACGGCAGTTCCAGCGCCACCGACAACTCCTCCGGCGCCCTGCCCTGCCCGCGCAACGCCTCCTCGAATTCGGAGCGGGTGCCCGACCCTGCCTCCCGCAGAACCCAGGGGGAGCGGTGCAGTTCCTCCGCCAGAAGATCGCCCCGCCCACGCCAGGGGTGATGGTTGCCCACCAGCAGCAGCAGGCGGTCGCCTGGCAGCCGGTCCTGGTCGAGCAGCGGGTCCGTCACCTCCCCTTCGACCAACCCCAGATCGGCGGCGCCGTCCAACACCGCCTTGGCGACCTGGGCGGTGTTGGCGGCCTTCACCGCGACGTCGACGTCCGGATAGCGCTGGTGGAACGCCACGAGCCGTTCGGGCAGCCAATAGCCGGTGATGGTCTGGCTGGCGTGGATGGCGATGCGCCCGCGCTTCAGCGCCGACAGATCGGCCAGCATGCGCTCCGCCGCCTCGGCGCGGGCGAGCACCGCGACGGCTTCGCCCAGGAACAGGCGCCCGGCCTCCGTCAGCTCGATGCGGCGGCCCACCCGGTCGAACAGGCGGACGGCGTGCCGCGCCTCCAGGCTGGAGACGGCGGCGCTGACCGCGGACTGCGTCAGGTTCAGGGCGGCGGCGGCCCGCGTCACATGCTGCTGCGTGGCCACCGCCACGAAGATGCGGAGCTGCTCGAGAGTCATCCGGCCCCTTGTCCCTTCAAACGTTCGATTTCATCGAACGATTCATCCACTATATTCCGTTGGAGCGAACGGTCCAGAGGGCGCAGCTTCCCGGCATCGGAAATCGAGGACGCCATGCCGAACCACGCTCTTTCATCGCCTCACCCCACCCTGGGCGCCCTGCTGCCGGGGATTCTGCTCTGCTCCGGCGTGAGCGGCGCGGCGCTGGCCCTGCAAAGCCTGGAGGTGCAGGTCTTCGGGCAGGTCTGGCTGGAGGCGTTGGTCCTGGCGATCCTGATCGGGGTGGCCCTGCGCAGCGTCTGGGCGCCGGGGCGGCGCTGGAAGGCGGGGACGGATTTCAGCGCCAAGACCCTGCTGGAGGTCGCGGTGATGCTGCTGGGCGCCTCCATCGATCCGGAGACGATTTTGGCGGCCGGGCCGGGGCTGGTGGCGGGGATCGCCGGGGTGGTCGGTCTGGCCCTGGCGGTCAGCTACGGCATCGGGCGCCTGCTGGGGCTGCCGCCGCGCATGGCGGTGCTGGTCGCCTGCGGCAACTCGATCTGCGGCAACTCGGCCATCGCGGCGACGGCGCCGGTGATCGGGGCGCACGGCGACGACGTGGCCGCGGCCATCGCCTTCACGGCGGTGCTGGGTGTTCTGGTGGTGTTGGGTCTGCCGTTGCTGGTGCCGCTGCTCGGCCTCACCCCCATGCAGTATGGCGTGTTCGCCGGGCTGACCGTCTACGCGGTGCCGCAGATCCTGGCGGCGACGGCGCCGGTCGGCGCGCTGAGTGTCCAGGTCGGTACGCTGGTGAAGCTGCTGCGCGTGCTGATGCTGGGGCCGGTGGTGGTGGGGCTGGCCCTGATGGCGAAGCCGGAAGGGGCTGCTCGGGAAGGGGGCGCCAAGATTCGTCCCCCGCTGCGCCGGCTGGTGCCGTGGTTCATCCTCGGCTTCCTGGCGCTGGCCGGGCTGCGGGCGGCGGGGCTGATCCCGGAGGCCGCCCTGGCGGCCAGCCAGACCGCGGCGGGCGTCCTGACGGTGCTGTCGATGGCCGCCTTGGGGCTGGGGGTGGATGTGCGGATGCTGTCACGGGCGGGCTTGCGCGTCACCGCGGCGGTGGTGCTGTCGCTGGCCGCACTGGGCGCCATCGGGCTGGGTCTGATCCGCCTGCTGGGAATCATGTGAGCGTGGAGGACGGAGCGTCGGGGTGGCAGCGCTTGCAGGGGCGGAA
This sequence comes from Azospirillum aestuarii, assembly GCF_016632405.1. NCBI lineage: Bacteria > Pseudomonadati > Pseudomonadota > Alphaproteobacteria > Rhodospirillales > Azospirillaceae > Azospirillum > Azospirillum aestuarii. Next base: position 83,130 of record NZ_JAEPIV010000012.1, on the reverse strand, counting down.
GCCCGCCGCCTGGGCTGTCGCGGCGTCCGGGTGGAAGGAGACGTTCTCCCGCTTGGCCCGTCGCGACGGACAGGACGGCCGGCAATAGACGCCGGTGGTGCGCACCGCGTAGACGAAGCGCCCGTCACCATCCCGCTCCCGGCGCGTCACCGCACTCCACATCGCGTCCTCGTCCATGGCGTCCTCCCGATCCTGAAGCCGGGATCGTCGCGGATGCCGCGATGGAGTTCCACCCATTTCCTGCGCCACGCAAAAAGACGGCCGGCAGAGGTTCTGCCGGCCGCGAGGTTCGGGGAGGGAGGGACGCGAAGCGGGGGAGCCTTACTTCTGGATGCCGGTGACCTGCTGCTGGGCCTTGTTGCCGATGCCGGCGGCGAGGTTGGAGACGGTGCCGAGGTTCTGGTTGAACAGGGCGCCCGGCGCGCCGAACTGCATGGCCTTGACCTGCTGCTGGGCGGTGTTGCCGATGCCGACCGCGCTGTTGCTGACGGTGCCGGCGTTGCT
>NZ_JAEPIV010000012.1:0-82575 GCF_016632405.1 Azospirillum aestuarii | reverse complement strand
TTCACCCCGCCGCCCATCCCGCCCGTCTGGACGCCGAAGACCTGCTGCTTGGCCTTGTTGCCGACCCCGGCGGCGAGGTTGGAGACGTTGCCCAGGTTGGATGCGGTGCCGAAGGGGCCGGCCAGACCGCCACCGGCCTGCACGCCCATCACCTGCTGTTGCGCCTTGTTCTGGATGCCCGCGGCGGTGTTGGAGATGACGCCCAGGTTGCTGGCGTTGCCGAGCGGGATGCCGCCGGTCATCAGGTCGCCGGCGAAGGCCGGGGCGGAGCAGAGCAGGACGGCGGCGGCGATCAGGGTGGTGCGGCGCATGGTTTGGTTTCCTTCCGGTGTCTGGGGGAGTTGGCTGCCGGTTCCGTCTGCGTCGGGGCCCGGCCTGTTCGATGACCGGACAGTACGCCCCGCCGCCCTCCCCCGCTGTGGCCTGCGCCACACTGTGAGACAGCTTTTCCGAATGGCCTTTTCTTCCGCCCAAACCGTTGAGGCACGGGGGATTTCCTGTACGATCCCCCGACGCCTTTTCCGGCACCCGCCCTTGTTCCGTGCGGGGCCACCACAACGATGCGAGACGGCGCAATGCTTCAGACACCCGACCGGCTGGACCCGGAGGTCGTGATCTTCGATTTCGACGGCGTCATCATCGACTCCGTGCCCACCAAGAACGGCGGCTTCGCCATCCTCTACGGCATCGACGATGCGGCGACGGAGGAGCGGATGCGCCAGACGATCTGGCGCAACGGCGGCCTCAGCCGGTTCAAGATGCTGGCGATCCTGGAGCGCGAGATGTTCGGGCGTGACCCTGGCCCGGCGGAGATCGACGATCTGGCCCGTCGCTACGCCGAGATCGTCGATCCGCGCGTTCCCGATTGCGCGCTGATCGCCGGCGCGGAGACGGTGCTGGACCGGCTGGACGGCACGCCCTGCCACCTCGTCTCGGGCACGCCCCACGAGGTTCTGATGGGCACCGTGCGCGCCAAGGGGCTGGAGCGGCATTTCCGCAGCATCACCGGCTCCCCCAATGTCAAGGCGGAGGTCTTCGCGCGCATCGTCGCGGAGGGTGGGCACGACCCGGCGCGGGCGCTCGCCATCGGCGATTCCCTGACCGAGTTGGAGGCCGCCCGCAAGGCCGGCACGGGCTTCGTCGGGGTGGTGTCGGAAGGGCTTCCGAACCCCTTCCCGCCCGACGTTACGGTGGTCGGCGACCTGCACGGGCTCGCTCAACGACTCTGAGCGGCGGATTTGCGGTAAAAGGTCGCATCGGGGTATTGTTTATGGGGCCAACAATCCATAAATGATTATGGCATCCTATGACGAAAGGGAGGTCCGTATGCCCGTGCCGAAAGAGGCTGCCGAAGCCGCCCGTGACCGTTATCTGGCGATCCTCAGCGGGTACCCCGGTATGACCCGCGCCGAAGTCACGAAGCTGTCCGACGACTACGCCATCGCGGTCAATTTCGCGTCGGGCATCCCCGACGATCTTCCAAAGGATCTGGACGGCGTGCCGGTGATCGCACGCACCCAGTGACGCTTACCCGGTAACGCGCAAATGCGACGCCCGGTCCACTGTCTGGACCGGGCGTTTCGCATGTCCGGCGCTTACGCCGGGTTGGAGGGGGTGGTGGCGTCGGCGCGTTCGGCCGGTCCCTTGTTCATCGCCATCGCCATCATCTGGCTCGCCTGCGCGGTGCAGGTCGCGGCCAGCGTGCGCACCGTCTGGCCGCCTTCGACGAGAAGCCGGCTGAGCATCGGGCCGGGCGCCTCGAAGGTCCCGATGAAGACCCGCTCCTCCTCCCCCTTGCCGGCGAAGCCGCGTTTGAACAGGTGGACGCCGGGGTTGGCCTGGGCGTTGACGCCGTGCAGGTCGTAGCGCTTCCCGCCGCTGGCCTTCACCCATTGCATGGCCTTCCAGTGGACGAGGAAGGCGGCGTTCAGCGGCAGTCCGGCCTCAGCGGTGGCCGAATTCTGCATCAGCGCCGTGTCGCCGAGCAGCGACACCACCACGCCGGCCACCGGCTCGCCGTTGTGGGAGGCCATCACGGCGTGCATCTTCATGCCGTCCGGCAGGGCGCGGTGAACCTTCGTCAGGGTGCGGCTGTCGAAGGCGCGGAAGCCCTTGCGGCGCTGCGTCTGAATGAACAGGTCGTCGATCGCGTCGAGGATCTCCGGCGAGGAGCCCTCGACGATCTCCAGCCCTGCCCCTTCGGCCTTGGCGAGGCCGCGGCGCCAGTGGCGGGACAGGTCCTTGTGGATCGTCGCCTCGTCGCGGGTCAGGTCCATGATGAAGGTGCGGTAGGGGGCCTTGGCGTCGCTGTGCCGCATCCCCAGCGCCTCCATGGCGGACAGCGCCGCAGCACCCTCCCCCGCCCCGTCCTCGACACGCGGCAGGACGCGCAGGAACAGCCCGCGCCGGACGCTGTATTCGGCCTTCATCGCCTTCATGATGGCCAGGAAGGCGGCCGGATCGGCCTGACGGTCCTTGGGGCGCCACAGCGGTCCCCACATGACCAGCGCGATGCCGCCGATGCCCGGCACCCGGCGGACCAGCAGCTGCGCCGCGGCGACCGGTTGACCGTCCCGGCGCAGCACGATATGGCTGAGGTCGCGGTTGTGATGGGCAATGCGCCCGAAATCCCAGGTCTGGAAGATGTTGGCGTCGTCGAATCCGTTCATGACGGCGTACCAGCCGCCGCGGTCCATACGGTCGATCTCGACAGCCGGTGAAGCGTCCAGGCAATCGCCCCCAAATGCGTCGGTGTGAATCTGGCGTTTCCCCAGCGAAGTCACGTCGAACCTCTCGCGTGGTTGGTCAAATGGGCGCAACCGGGTCGGGCGCCGATCAATGCCCGTCCCGCATCCCTGGCCGGAGGCCAGAGCCGTCGGATCGTCAAAGGTCGAACCTCCGCGGAAGGTCTTATGCAGATCACGCGCGGCCTACGGTCTTTGCGATCGTTCACAAACAATAGGAGACGCACGGGAAAATCACACAAACCCTGATGGGTTCGCGCAAAATCCCACTGGATTATTCTCTGTGGCTAAGCGCTTTTTCTGCGGATTGTATGGGCTACGCCCGTATCGACGGTTATATTGCGGCGCAATACGCCCAATTCGACGCTGTCGAGCGGGTTTTCAGGTGTCGGCCGTCAGAACATGGTCAATTGGATGATGCCGTCCGCACGGGCGTGGCGCTCCGCCGCGTTGGCGGCGGCGTCCTGGGCGCCCTCCTGCGATTGCGCGATCCCAACGGCGATGCGTTCCCCGGCGACCGACACGGTCCAGGTCCAGCGTCCATCGGTCCGCCACGACACGGCCAGTTCACAGCCATGCGCCTGACACACCAGTTGCCGCACCGACCAGTTCGCCGCCATTCGTGCAACCCCATAGCCCCGGTGCCGCCGCCGGCCCCGCATGCCTAGTTATGCACCGGGGAGGCCCCGTTCCGCCAGTGCCGGCTGTTCCGGGGGCTTGGGTAGACACCCATTGCGGGGGTTGGGACGACTTGATAGCTTCCCAGACGACTCCGGCAAATGTGGCGACGAGGGGGCAATGACCGGCGACGATTTGAAGCTGCTGCGCGAGAGGCGCGGCCTCACCCAGACGCAGATGGCCGCGTTCGTGAACGAACTGACCGGCCGCCGTTACGACAAGCAGCGGCTCAGCAAGTGGGAGACGGGGCGCGAACCCCTGCCCCGCGATGTGCTGGGCCGCCTGCTGCTGCTGTCGCTGGAGCAGCCGGCGACCGAGGCGCCGCGGGCCGGCACGACCATCGCCGTCGGCCTGCAAAAAGGCGGCACGGCCAAGACGGCGACCTCGATCAACGTCGCCTTCATGCTGGCCCGTTCGGGCAACCGCGTGCTGCTGGTGGACGCCGATCCGCAGGGCAACGCCACGGTGCATGTCGGCGTGCCGCAGACCGACGTGGTGGCGCTGACCGAGCAGGGCAGGGTGCTCTACCACGCGCTGATGGGCAAGGCGAAGCTGGCCGAGGTCATCCGCCCGACCAGCGTCGAAGGGCTGGACGTCGTGCCGTCGAGCATCGCGCTCGCCAGCGCCGACACCGAGCTGCCCGGAAACCTGACCAACGCCCAGACCGCCATGGCGGAGATGCTGGACGCGGTGCGGGGCGATTACGATTTCATCCTGATCGACTGCGCGCCGAACCTGGGGGCGGTCACCATCAACGCGCTGACCGCGGCGGACTATGTGCTGATCCCCTGCCAGGCGGAGCCGCACGCCATCCTGGGAGTCAACGCCTTCCTGGACACCGTGACGAAGATCCAGCGGCGGCTGAACCCGAACCTGCGGATTCTGGGCGTGCTGCCGACCATGCTCAACCCCCGCCAGACGCAGGACCGCTCCTCGCTGGAGGACATCGGCCGGCTGTGGGGCGAGGATTACCGGGTCTTCCCACCGGTGCCGCGCGCGACCATCTACGCGCAGGCCGCCGGAGCCAACGTCATCACGCTCGACGCCGACATCGGCGCGCCGGGCGTGGAAAGCTACGCCGCCATCGCCGGTGCCCTTCTGAAGGCCACCGGACGCATCCGGGAGTCGTCCGATGCCGCCTAAGAAGCTGACCCGCCAGACCGCCGCCACGGTCCTGCAAGCGAAGAGCACCGCCCCGGCCCCGGAGACCGACCGGCTGTTCGGGCTGACCGGTGCCCTGCCCCGGCTGATCGAGGCCGACGTCGCCGCCATCCGCACCGACCCCAACCAGCCGCGCACCGTCTTCGACGAGACCGCGCTCGCCTCGCTGGCCGCTTCCATCGAGCGGCACGGGCTTCAGCAGCCGGTGCTGGTGCAGGAGACGGCGGAGAAGGGCGTCTACCGCCTCGTGGCCGGGGAGCGCCGCCTGCGCGCCCACCAGATGCTCGGCCGCCCGACCATCGCCGCCATCATCACCAAGGGCAAGGCAGAGGAGATCGCGCTGATCGAGAATGTTCAGCGCGTGGACCTGGACGCCATCGATCTGGCCCGCGGCCTGAGCCAGCTCATCGACAGCCACGGCTACGCCCAGGCGGAGGTCGCCGCGGTGCTCGGCTGTTCGGAGGCCGAGGTGTCGAAGCGGCTGAAGGTGCTGGACCTGCCCATCGACATCCTCCGCGAGTACCGGGAGAACCCCGACGCGGTGTCCCGTTCCGCCCTGGTCGAGCTGGCCTTCGTCGGCGACGAAGGGGAGGTGCGGCGGCTGTGGCAGTCGGCGCGCACCGGCGGGCTGACGGTGCAGTCGGTGCGCGCGGCGCGGGCGTCCAAGGCGCCGGGCACGGCGGAGCCGATGCGCGTGCTCGGCCGCTCGATCAACCGTATCGAGAAGGAGCTGAAGGCCATCGACGCGGTCAGCAACGCGATGCAGAAGGAGCATCGGGAGCTGCTGCGGGACCTGCGGATGCGCATCGACGATCTGCTGGGGGAGTGAAGGGTTTCGAAATCGAAAGCGTCTTTTGGTTGTAGTGTATCAGGTTTTAAACAACCTATAAGGGCTTTCGAAGTCGAAACGCGGAATGCCCCAAGGCGTCGATTTCCGGAGGCTTTGCCCCCACCCCGACCCTCCCCCGCTGCGCAGGGGAGGGGGCAAAAAAATTCCCTCCCCTGCGTGAGCGGGGGAGGGTTAGGGAGGGGGCAAGACCCCCGACAATTCTCGACAAAGAAGCACCGCGTGAACGGCGCTACGCCCAACCTTACAAGGACTGCTGCGGGCGCATGTCCGACGGGTCGATGCCGGCGACCGCGACCGGCTTCTTCATGGCGTCGCGGCGGAAGGGCTCGCCCAACTCCTGGTTCAGGATCACCTCCACGAAGGTGGTGATGCCGCGCCCCTGGTCCTCGATCGCCTGGCGCAGGGCGGCGGTCACTTCATCCTGGGTGCGCGCGGTGACGCCCTTGAGGCCGCAACCCTCGGCCACCTTGGCGTAGCTGAGCTTGGGGTTCAGCTCCGTGCCGACGAAGTTGTTGTCGTACCACAGCGTCGTGTTCCGCTTCTCCGCCCCCCATTGGAAGTTCCGGAAGATCACCATGGTGACCGCCGGCCATCCCTCGCGCCCGATGGAGGACATCTCGTTCATCGAGATGCCGAAGGCGCCGTCACCGGCGAAGCCGACCACCGGCGTGCTCGGGCAGCCGATCTTCGCGCCGACGATCGACGGGAAGCCGTAGCCGCAGGGGCCGAACATGCCCGGCGCCAGATACTTCCGTCCCTCCTCGAAGGTGGGGTAGGCGTTGCCGATGGCGCAGTTGTTGCCGATGTCGGTGGAGAGGATGGCGTCCGCCGGCAAGGCGGCCTGGATGGCCCGCCACGCCTGACGCGGCGACATGCGGTCGGACTCGCGCTCGCGCGCCTCGGCGTTCCAGCTCGTTCCGGGATCGTCCTCCTCATGGTCGAGCGAGGACAGGAGCTGAAGCCACGCCGACTTGGTCTGGTGGATCAGCGCGCGGCGCTCCAGCCGACCCGCGTCCCCGGCGCCGGGGGCGAGCTGCGCCAGGATCTGCTGGGCCACCTGCTTGGCGTCGCCGCAGATGCCGACCGACACCTTCTTGGTCAGGCCGATGCGGTCGGGGTTGATGTCCACCTGGATGATCTGCGCGCCCTTCGGCCAATAGTCGATGCCGTAGCCGGGCAGGGTGGAGAAGGGGTTGAGCCGCGTGCCGAGCGCCAGCACGACGTCAGCCTTGGCGATCAGTTCCATCGCCGCCTTGGAGCCGTTGTAGCCGAGCGGCCCGACCGACAGCGGGTGGCTGCCGGGGAAGGCGTCGTTGTGCTGGTAGCCGCAGCAGACCGGCGCGTCCAGCCGCTCCGCCAGCGCGATGCTGTCCGGAATGGCCCCGCCGATCACCACCCCGGCGCCGTTGAGGATGACCGGGAACTTCGCCTCCGACAGCAGGCGGGCCGCCTCGGCGATGGCCTGCCGTCCGCCGGCCGAGCGTTCCAGCCGGACGATCTGCGGCAGCTCGACGTCGATCACCTGGGTCCAGTAATCGCGCGGCACGTTGATCTGCGCCGGGGCGCAGCCGCGCCACGCCTTTTCGATGACGCGGTTCAGCACCTCGGCCATGCGGCTGGGATCGCGCACCTCCTCCTGATAGCAGACCATCTCCCTGAACATGGCCATCTGCTCGACCTCCTGGAAACCGCCCTGGCCGATGGTCTTGTTGGCGGCCTGCGGCGTCACCAGCAGCATCGGCGTGTGGTTCCAGTAGGCGGTCTTGATGGAGGTCACGAAGCCGGTCACGCCGGGTCCGTTCTGGGCGATGGCCATGGCCATCTCCCCGGTGACGCGGCTGTAGCCGTCGCAGATCAGGGCGGCGTTGGTCTCGTGCGCGCAGTCCCAGAACCGGATGCCGGCCTTGGGGAAGAGGTCGGAGACCGGCATCATGGCCGATCCGATGATCCCGAAGGCGTGCCGGATGCCGTGCATCTGAAGGACCTTCACGAACGCTTCCTCGGTGGTCATTTTCATGGTGCGCATCCTCGTTTCATGGATGGGTGGTGTGGAATGAAGGGGGGAGGGCGGCAGGGGTGATCAGCCGGCGATCACGCGCGGCATGGCCCGCTCGCCGGGGCCGGGACAAATGGCGGGCCGGTGCACGGCGATCAGAGGGGCGTAGCCGTCGGCCCCCTCCGGCATCGGCATGGCGAACCAGCGGTAATGGCGCCCGCTCCAGACGAGCAGTCCGTGGCTCAGGCCGTGGCCGTCCACCGCGAAGCGGTCGACCAGGCGACCGGCGAGGCCGGCGGACAGCGGCTCGTAGACGACGCCGGAGCCGGAGCGGAAGCCCACGCGGGGGCGGGAGGGCGAGCCGCAGATGTAGAGGCTCCGGGCATCCATCGCCTTGGCGCGGGTCATGAGGAAGGCCAGGGCGGAGCCGTGATCAGCGTGGCCATGCGGCTGGTCTGCGTGCGGCATCTCTGCTCCTTTCCTGCTGTGGGTGAAAGCGGCGGGCTTAGGCTTCCCCGGCGCCGTAGAAGAGGGTCACGGTGTGCTTCGCCTCGGCGAAGAAGAGCCAACGCTCGGCGATTACCCCCAGAGCGGCGGCGGCGGCGGCCAGCAGCGCCAGGGTGCCGGAGAGGGCGCCGGGGCCGGCGACCAGCGCGCCGAGGCTCAGCGCCGCCGGCAGGGCGAAGGCGGCGAGGCGGGTGATGAGGCGCAGGCGGACGGCGTGGCGGCGCCCGACGCGGAAGCCCATTTCCTTGAGCAGGTAGTTGTCCTCGCTGTGCGGGGCGTCGAGCAGGTGGACCCGCCCGATATGGCCCAGCCCGGTCGCCGTCTCCGCCGTGCTGACGGGGCGAGTGGTGGCGCAATGCCGCCAATGCCCTTCCTTCGCCGCCCAGGCCAGCGCCACCGACGCCAGTGCCAGCAGGGAAGACCAAGCCGACGCCTGCCCCGCCACGCCGAGCAGCGCGTTCAGCAGCAGCGCCCCGGTCATCAGCGACAGCGCCAGATAGCTGCGCGGCACCCAGGGGTTGGCCCACTGGCGGATCGGCTTCAGCGAGGCGTAGATCATCGCCGTGCAATAGACGGTGACCGCCGCCATCGCCGCGGTGATCCAGCCGGCGACCCCCGCCACGCCGCTCCCGCCGCCGTCAGCGCCGGTCGCCAGGACGACCCAGGCGATGGCGAAGACGCCCGCCGGCAGGAAGGTGGCGACCGCGGCCACGCCTTCGCGCGACAGCCAGGAACTGCGCCACTGCGACAGCGCCCGCCACGCCCGCTCCGGACGGCCGAGATGGGCCAGCGAGGAGAGCAGCCCGGCCACCACCAGCCCCAGGGCGAGGGCGAGGGCGGCGAGGCCGAACAGCGGGCTCGCCGGCAGCAGGCCGAAGGGCGCCAGCAGGCCGAGCAGGGCGAGCAGACCGTAGCCGGCGCCCGCGGCGCTGGTGAAGAAGATGATGGAGAAGGCCGGATGCATGGAATCCCTCCCTCAGCGCGCCAGGATGCGGTCGGCCCATTTCAGCAGGCCGTGGAGCGGCAGGTCGTCGTTGGCGCTGTCCTTGGTGACGCGCTCGTCCAGCGCCAGGGTGGGCCGGGGCCGCGGCGGCAGATACTTGTTGGTCGGTTCGTAACCAAGCTCCGGCATCAGGTCGTAGCCGCCGCGCTCCGCCACCAGCTTCGACACAGCAGAGGACGGGTCGGCGAGGTCGCCGAAATGCCGGGCGGAGGTCGGGCAGACCATGACGCAGGCCGGCACCCGCTCCGCCTCCGCGATCGTCTCGTTGTGGATGCGGTCGATGCACAGCGTGCATTTCTTCATCACGCCGACGTCCTGGTCGAACTCCCGCGCGCCGTAGGGGCAGGCCCAGGAGCACAGCTTGCAGCCGATGCACAGATCCTCGTTGACCAGCACGATGCCGTCCTCGACCCGCTTGTAGGAGGCGCCGGTCGGGCAGACGGTCACGCAGGCCGGCTGTTCGCAATGCAGGCAGGAGCGCGGGAAATTGGTGGTGCGCGACCCGCAGCCGCTGTCACCGGTGCCCGCCTCGAAGCTGTGGATGCGGTTGAACCACACCCCGTCCGGACCGGCGCCGTAGGCGTCGTAATCGGTCAGCGGCGCCATGTGGCCGCCGGCGTTCCACTGCTTGCAGGCGACCGCGCAGGCGTGGCAGCCGACGCAGGTGTCGAGGTCGATGACCAGCCCCAGCCGGGGGGCGCCGGGCTCGCGGTTCGGGAGGCTCGTCATGACCGGACTCCCCGAGACGTGGGACGGAAGGCTGCGCCGGTGCGCAGGATGGCGGGCGGCGGCTCGACGCCCGGCGGCATGACCTGGGCGGGGAAGCGCGGCATTGTCTCGGCCCGCTCCTTAGGCGGCGCCTTCTCGACGCGGACGCGCAGGTCGTACCAGGCGGCCTGTCCGGTCACCGGATCGGCGTTGGCGTGGCGGTAGCCGTCGCGCTCCGGCAGCAGCTCCGAGATCAGGTGGTTGAGCAGGAAGCCCTTGGTCCCCTCCGGCGCGTCGGTGGACAGGTTCCAGGCGCCGGAGCGCTTGCCGATGGCGTTCCAGGTCCACACCGTCCCGGCCTCCACCCCGTCCATCAGACGGACCGGCACCCGGATGCGCCCGGTCGGGCTGGTCACCCAGGCCCAGTCACCGTCGGCGAGGCCGAGCGCCTCCGCCGTCGGGCGGGCGATATAGAGGCTGTTGCGCGCCAGGATCTGCCGCAGCCAGGCGTTCTGCGATCCCCAGGAATGGTACATGGGCATCGGGCGCTGGGTGACGGCGTGCAGCGGGAAGGCGCCCTCGTCCAGCCCCTCCTCCTCCAGCGGCGGGTACCAGAAGGGCAGGGGGTCGAAGTAGGTCTCCACCCGCTGCCGCTTGTCGGGGGGCGGCACCACCGCGCCGTGCCCGCGCGCGGCGAGGCGGAATTTCTGGAGCGGCTCGACGTAGAGCTGGAGGATCACCGGCTCCGGCTTGTCGAGGAAGCCCATGCGGGTGGCGGTTTCCAGATAGGCCTGGTTGGCGTGTTTGAAATAGTGCTGCTCCGGCGGCAGCTCGAAGTGCCAGAAGCAGCCGTTGCGGACGTAGCGGTCGAGCTGGTCCGGGTTGGGCGCACCCTTGCCGGCCTCCTTCCCGTCGGCGCCGCGCCAGCCGGCCAGCGGGCCGATGCCGGGCTTGCGCTGGTGGTTGGTCATGTAGTCGGGATAGCCGCCGGGGTAGCGCGGGCTGCCGTCCTCCCGCACGAAGGCGGGCAGGCCGAGACGGGCGCCAAGCTCGATCAGCACGTCCTGGAAGGGCCGCACGTCGCGGTCGGGGGTCAGCACCGGCTGGCGGATGGAATCGCCGGGGCCGTGCGCGCTGCCGATCGGGCGGTCGAGCAGGGAGATGCAGTCCCACCGCTCCAGATAGGTGGTGTCGGCCAGCACGAGGTCGGCGTAGGCCACCATCTCCGACGCGTAGGCGTCGCAATAGACGATGAAGGGGATGCGGTGCTCGCCGGTGTCCGGGTCCTTGTCGGACAGCATCCGCATCGTCTCGGACGTGTTCATCGACGAGTTCCAGGCCATGTTGGCCATGTACATGAACAGCGTGTCGACGCGGTACGGGTCCCCCTCCCAGGCGTTGGCGACCACCATGTGCATCAGCCCGTGCACCGACAGCGGCGCGTCCCAGCTGAAGGCCTTGTCGATGCGCAGCGGCTCCCCGTCCTCGCCGACCAGCAGGTCCTCCGGCCCCATGGGGTAGCCGAGCGGCATCCCGTGGATGGCCTTGCCGGGGCCGGTCTCGCCGCGCTTGCCGGCGGGCTTGGGACCCGGCGGGGCGGGGCGGGGGTAGGGCGACTTGTAGCGCCAGCCGCCCGGCACGTCGATGGTGCCCAGCAGGATTTGCAGGATGTGGATGGCCCGGCAGGTGTGGAAGCCGTTGGAATGGGCGGAGATGCCGCGCATGGCGTGCATGGCGATGGGTCGCCCGACCATCCGCTCGTGGCGCCGCCCCGCCCAGTCGGTCCAGGGCTGCTCGATGGTCAGCGTCTCCTGGAAGGCGAGGTGGGCCATCTCGGCGGCGATGCGGCGGATGGTGTCGGCGGGGACGCCGCAGCGCTCGGCCACCGCCTCCGGCGCGTGCCGCGGGTCGAGGTAGCGCTCGGCCAGCAGATGGAAGGAGGGCACGGCCCGCCGCCCGTCGGGCAGGGTGACGGCGCCGACCAGCGCCGGGCGGATGCCGGCCGCGGTGGCCGGAACGGCGCGCCGCTCCACCGCGTCCCAGGCCAGCGGGGCGCCGTCGGCGTCGCGGGCGAACAGGCCGTCGTCCGGCGCGCCGGGGTCTTGGATGACCAGCCAGGGGGCGTTGGTGTAACGGACGAGATACTCGGCGTCGATGCGGTCGGCGCGCAGAAGCTCGTGGATCAGGGCGAAGACGAACAGCCCGTCGCTGCCCGGACGGATGCCGACCCATTCGTCGGCGATGGCGGAATAGCCGGTCTTGATCGGGTTGACGGAGACGATCTTGGCGCCGCGCGCCTTCATCTTCGACAGGCCGATCTTGATCGGGTTGCTGTCATGGTCCTCGGCCACCCCGAACAGCAGAAGGTAGCGGGTGTGGTCCCAGTCCGGCTCCCCGAACTCCCAGAAGCTGCCGCCGAGCGTGTACATGCCCGCCGCCGCCATGTTGACGGAGCAGAAGCCGCCATGCGCCGCGAAGTTGGGCGTGCCGAACTGCGCCGCCCAGAAGCCGGTCAGCGACTGGCTCTGGTCGCGCCCGGTGAAGAAGGCGAGCTTGCTGGGGTCGCTGTCGCGGATCTTGGACAGGCGCTCGGTCAGGATGGTCAGCGCCTCGTCCCACTCGATCTCGCGGAATTCGCCGGTGCCGCGCTCCCCGGTGCGCAGCAGGGGCTTGCGCAGCTTGGCCGGGGAGTTCTGGGTCATGATGCCGGCGGACCCCTTGGCGCAGATCACGCCGTGGTTCACCGGATGGTCCTTGTTCCCTTCGATGAAGCGGAGCTGGCCGTCCTTGATGTGCACTTTGATGCCGCAGCGGCAGGCGCACATGTAGCAGGTGGTGTATTTGACCGTGTTGGAGACGGTCGGCGAGGGGTCGATGTCCTCTCGCGGCGACTGGTAGCGGGCGAGCCAGCCGCGCGCGTCCTCGGGCGCCGCCGGCCCGGTGCTTCGCTGGAACCCCCGGCCCTGGGTGAAGGCGAACCCGCGTGCGCGCTGGCCGCCGACGTCGTCGATCTTCGCCATCCTGTTCCGTTCCCTTCCGGAATGCCTCCCCCGTTCTCTCCCGGCGGGGGGCCGGGAGAGGGGGCGGTGCTGCCGTGTCGTTCTTCAAAAAGGCGGCTGCGCGGTCAGTCCGCGAGCCGCTGCGCGCCCGACCGTTTCGCGGCCTCGGCCATCAGCGCGTCGAGGGCCGCCGGCAGGTCGCCGGGCACATCGACGACGACGGCCCCGGCGCGTTCCAGCGCGCCGCGCTTGGAGGCGTAGCTGCCGCGGTCGCCGGTCACGATGGCCCCGGCATGGCCCATCTTCTTGCCCGGCGGGGAGGCGCGGCCGGCGATGAAGGAGACGACGGGCTTGTCCGTCTTCGCCACCAGCTCCGCCGCTTCCTCCTCCATGCTGCCGCCGATCTCGCCGACGAGCGCGATGGCGTCGGTTCCCGGATCGTCGATCAGGGCGGCCAGCGCGTCCTTGGTCGTCGTGCCGATCATCGGGTCGCCGCCGATGCCGAGAAAGGCCGACTGGCCATGGCCGCCGCGCACGAGGTTCAGGCAGACCAGCGTGCCCAGGCTGCCGCTGCGCGAGATGACGCCGACCCGGCCCGGCTGGAAGACGCGCGGATTGAAGGCCGGCATGATGCCGACGAAGCCCTCGCCCGGCGTCACGATGCCGGCGGTGTTCGGCCCGATGATGCGAGTGCCGTGCTCCGCCGCCGCGGCGTGCATCTCCATCACGTCGTGGGCGGGGATGTGCTCGGTCAGGCAGACGACGGTCTTCGCCCCGGCCTCGATGGCGTCGATGGCGGCGGCCTTGGCGGCGGCGGGCGGGATGAACATCACCGACACGTCGAAGCCGCCGTTCGCCATGGCCTCCTTCGCGGTGGCGAAGATGGGCACGCCGCAATGGCTCTGCCCGGCCTTCTTCGGGTTCACGCCGCCGACCACGCTGGTGCCGTAGGCCTGCATCTGCTCGGTCCAGAAGGTGCCCTGCTTGCCGGTAATGCCCTGCACCAGGACCCGGTCGCTTTTGCGTACGATCATCGCGCGGCCTCCACGGCTGCCGAGATGGCGTCTTCCATCCGGTCGTAGGGTTCGATCCCCAACTCCTCCCGCACCATGCGCACGGCCTCGTCCTCGCCGGTGCCGTGGATGGAGAAGAAGACGGGGATGGTGGGGTTCAGCGTCTTCCAGGCCTGGATCACGCCGCCGGCCATCACGTCGGTGCGGGCGAAGGCGCCGCAGAAGTTGACGACGAGGCTTTTGACGCCGGGGTTGGACAGCACGAGGTCCAGCGCCTCCGTCCCCTTGGTGTAGGCCTCGCCGCCGATCTCCAGGAAGTTGGACGGGCGTCCGCCGGCGTGGCTGACCACGTCCATCGTCGTCATGGTCAGCCCGGCGCCGTTCGCCAGGACGCCGACGTTGCCCTCAAGCTCGATGTATTTGAGGTCGAGCGCCCGCCCGCGCTCCTCCAGCGCCGACAACGGTTCCTTCGCACCCAGCCCGGCGATGTCGGCCTGCCGGTAGAGGGCGGAATCGTCCACCGTCAGCTTGCAGTCCAGCGGCACGACGCGGCCGTCGGCGAGCAGGGCCAGCGGGTTGATCTCCAGAAGCTCGGCGTCGTGCTGGCGGTAGACGCGGTAGAGATCGACCAGCATCGCCGCCACCGGCACGGCGGCCTCGCCGAGGTCCAGCCCCAGCAGCAGGCGGCGCGCGTCCGCCGGGCCGAAGCCCTTGCGGATGTCCACCGCCATGCGGCGCAGGGATTCGGGCCGGGTCGCCGCGACCTCCTCGATGTCCATGCCGCCCTCGGTGGAGAACAGCACGAGCGGGCTGCGGCTGGCCGGGTCGTTCAGCACCGCGGCGTAGAACTCGCGGGCGATGGCCGCCTGTTCCTCGACCAGGACGCGGGCGACCGGGAAGCCGCCGATCTCCATGCCCAGGATGGCTTGCGCGGATGCTGCGGCCTCTTCCGGCGTGGCGGCCAGCTTGACGCCGCCCGACTTGCCGCGCTTGCCCGTGGGCACCTGCGCCTTGACGACCACCGGCCCGATGGCGCGGGCGGCTTCCTCCGCCTCCTGCGCGCTGGCGCACAGGCGCCCCTGCGGAACGCTCACCCCGGCACGGGCGAGAACGGATTTTCCGGCATGTTCCTCGAAATTCATCGTCGCCTCCGTCAGCGTCCGTGGCGCGACCAGAAGGGGCCGAACAGGGCCTCTTCGCTCGGCTTGTCCTCCGGGATCGGGCGGACGAGGTGGGTGATGTTGACGAAATGCTTCCAGTTCAGGTTTTCGGAGATGGAGTTCTTCTGCCAGCTCCCGCAGCCCATGGAGAGCGTGAAGTTCAGCCCGCTGTCGAAGCCGCCGCCGTTGCCGAAGGTGTGGGCGAAGTTGACCAGCACGCGCACCACGTCCAGCTCGTCGGCCAGCCGCCTCGCGTGCGCCTCGTCCCGCGTGTGGATGCCGCAGGAATGGCCGCGCCCCTGGTGGTCCAAAATCTTGCGCACCTGATCGACCGCCGCGTCGAAGTCCGGCACCCGGTAGACCGCCAGCACCAGCGACAGCTTCTCGCCGGAGAAGGGATGCGCCTTGCCGACGCCCACCTCCTCGACCAGGAAGAAGCGGGCCTCGCGCGCCTTGGGCGACAGCTCGAACGCCTCGGCCAGGATGGCGGCGTCCTTGGCGATCAGTTTGCGGTTCAGCTTGCCGTTCTCCCACAGCCGGGACTGCACACGCTCCCGCTCCTCCGCGGTGCAAAGATGGGCGCCGGCCTCCTCCAGCGCGGCGATGGTGGCGTCGTAGACGGAGTCGAGAACGACCAGCGCGTTCTCCGACGAGCAGGAGGTGGAATTGTCGAAGGTCTTGGAGGCGCAAATCTTGCGCGCCGCTTCGGCCAGGTCGGCGCTCTCGTCCACGATGACCGGGACGTTGCCGGCCCCCACACCGATGGCCGGGGTGCCGCTGGAATAGGCGCGGCGCACATTGTCCTGCGATCCGGTGACGACGACCAGATCGACCGCCTCCATCAGCGCCTGGGTCAGGCCCTTGGTGATGGGGGTGGGGATCATCTGCACCAGATCCTCCGGCGCGCCGATCCGCGCCAGCTCGGCCCGCATCAGCTCGACCGTGCGGCCGGTGGCGGCGGAGCCCATGGGGGAGGGGGCGATGATGATGGCGTTGCGGCCCTTGACGGCCATCATCGCCTTGTTGACCGGCGTGGCCGCCGGGTTGGTGGAGGGGGTGACGGCGCCGACGACGCCCAGCGGCTTGGCGATCTTGACGATGCCCTTGGGGGTGTCCTCCTCGATCACGCCGACGGTGCGCACCCGCATCAGGTCGCGCAGCGTGCCGAAGGTCTTGCGCTGGTTCTTGGTGATCTTGTCGGCGACGTTGCCGAGGCCGGTGTCGGCCACCGCCAGCTCCGCCAGGGCGCGGGCGCGGCCCGGCTCGTAGATCGCCCAGGCGAGTGCGGCGACGGCGTCGTCCACCCGCTCCTGCGTGGCGTCTGCGAAGGCGCGCTGGGCGGTGCGGGCGCGGGCGACGAGGGCGGCGATGGCCTCCTGGTCGGCGCTGGCCGGCGTTCGGTCGAGCATGATGTTGTCCATTGTGCTTGTCTCTCTCCCTGAAGGTTCGTTCGTTGGTTCGGACGGTCAGGCTTTGAGCACCCGTTGCGGCGGGTCCTTGGGCGGCCGGCGGAGCAGCGGCTTCCCCGACGGCCACATCGACCAGACGAGGAAGGCGGCGGCCAGGGCCAGGATCGTGCCGCTGATCGGGCGGGTGAAGAAGACCGCCATGTTGCCGTCGTAGTTGGCCAGCGAGGTGAGGAAGTAGCGCTCGCACAGCGGCCCCAGGATCACGCCGACCACCAGCGGGGCCGGCGGGAAGCCGGTGCGCTTCATGACGTAGCCGGCGATGCCGAAGGCGAGGCAGACGTAGACGTCGAAGAGGTTGTTGCGCACGCCGTAGGCGCCGACCACGCTCAGCACGATGATGAAGGCGCCGAGGATGGCCGGCGGCACCCGCATCAGCGTCGAGAAGACCCGCGCCACGCCCATCGCCGCGACGATCATCAGCAGGTTGGCGATCAGCATGCTGGCGAAGATCGTGTAGACCAGCGAGGCGTTCGAGGTGAACAGGAGCGGGCCGGGATTCAGCCCGTGGATCAGCATGGCGGCCAGCATGATGGCCGTGGCGGCGCTGCCGGGGATGCCCAGAGTCAGCAGCGGGATCATCGCGGTGCCGGTGGTGGCGTTCTTGGCCGCCTCCGGGGCCGCCAGCCCCTCTTCCACGCCGGTGCCGAAGCGGTCGCCCTTGCCCGACGCCTGCTTCTCCACGCTGTAGGCGATGACCGACCCAACCGTGGCCCCGGCGCCGGGGATGACGCCGATGGTGCAGCCGAGGCCGGTGCCGCGCAGGATGGAGGACTTGATCCGCCACAGATCCGCCAAGCCGATCTGCTTGCCGGGTTTCGTGGTGATGGAACGGGCGCCGCCGGCCCGCTTGCAGATCAGGTCCACCACCTCGCCGATGGCGAACAGGCCGATCATCACGACGGTGAAGTTGATGCCGCTCTCCAGATCGGGGACGCCCAGCGTCAGGCGGGGCATGCCGTACATCGGATCGACGCCGACCGTCCCGATCAGCAGGCCGAGGAACATCGAGACGGCGCTCATCAGCGGGGCGTCCTTGGCGATCGCGATGACGCTGACGAGGCCGAGGATGGTGGCCGCGAAGAACTCCGGCTGGTCGAACTTCAGCGCGAAGCTGGCGAAGGGCGGGGCGCCGAAGGTCAGCAGAAGGGCACTGGCCAGCCCGCCAAAGGCCGAGGCGGTGATGGCGATGCTCAAGGCCCGCGAGGACAGGCCCTTGCGCGTCATCGGATAGCCGTCCCAGCAGCTCGGCAGCGAGGCGGGCGTGCCGGGGATGTTGATGAGGATCGAGGAGATCGAGCCGCCGAACACGCCACCCACATAGATGCCGCCGAGGAAGGACATCGCCGTGACCGGCGGCAGCAGGTAGGTGAAGGGCAGGGCGATGGCCATGGCGTTGACGAAGGAGATGCCCGGCAGCGCGCCGGCCACCACCCCGATCATCAGGCCCGCCACGAGGAGGACGAAGTTGTACGGGTCGAGGGCGCCGGCGAAGCCACCGGCCAGATTGGCGAGGATATCCATGGGACGATCCTTCCGGTGGCCGGCTCAGTAGATGCCGAGCAGGCGGTAGAGCGCGACGGTGAAGTCGTCGAAGACGCCATGGCCGCGGCTCAGCGGCATCTGCGCGAGCAGGACGAAGACGTAGAGCAGCACGACGCAGCCGATCCCGGTGACCAGCGCCAGCGTGAGCGGGCGCCGGATGCCGCCGATGACGCACCACAGGGCGACGAAGGCCAGGGTGGCGATGGGAAAGCCGAGCTGCGGCAGGGCGATGCCGTACAGGACGACCAAGCCCAGCCCGATCATGGCCCGGCCATAGGCGTAGCCTTCGTATTCCTCGTCGACCGGCTTGTGCCGTTGGGCCGCGCGCCGCAGCGCCAGGAGTTCTTTGGCGATCCAGATCAGGGCGCACAGCCCGACCGCGCCCAGCATCAGCCGGGGCCATCCCGCCGGTCCCACCGGGTCCGGCAGGCTGGCGATCATGGTGCTGTCGCGCACGATGTGTTGCGAGAGAAGAAGCGACCCGGCGAGCAGGGCCGCGGGTGTCGCCAGCCGGCGAAGACCGTGGGACAGGGGAGTCACGGTTCCCTCCCTGATGAACGATGAAACGGGTAAGGCGAATTCGGAACCGGACTCAGCCCGGTGTCTGGCCGACGGTCTTGGTCGCGAAGCGGTCCAGATAGCCCCTCACCGTCTCGTAGAAGGCCTTGACCTCCTCCTTGGCCTGGTCCGGCGTCACCAGCGTGTCGACGCAGGTGAAGGTGTCGGCGCAGAAGGTCTTCCATTCCGGGCTCGCCAGCACCTTGGCGGCGGCCTCGTGGAGCTTCTGCACGCGCTCGGGCGGCGTGCTGGCGGGTACGGCCAGCGTGCGGAAGTTCGGCAGGTCGCCGATGTCCAGCCCCAGCTCCGCCGAAGCGGGCACGTCGGGGAAGGAGGGGTGGCGCTGCTTGTCGAACACGACGATCGGGCGCAGGTCGCCGGACTTCAGGAACTGGGCGACGTCGCCCGGCTCTTCGTAGATCGCGTCGGTGTGGCCGCCGATGGGCGAGGCGTAGCGCTCCGACGGGCGGGCGAAGGGGACGTTGGTCACCGGCACGCCCTGGGTCCCGAGATATTTCAGCGTGATGTCGTCCTGCGTGCCGTAGCCGGAGGTGGCGACGCGCAGCTTGCCGGGGTTGGCCTTGGCGTGGGCGGCGAACTCCTCGTAGGTCTTGAAGGGGCTGTTCTTCGAGACGTAGAGCATCGACGGCGAGTTCTGCATCATCGCCACATAGACGAAATTGTCCGGCTTCGCCGTGCCCAGGCCCGACGCCCAGGAGGAGACGGACAGCGCGATCAGCGTGCCGACCGTGTAGCCGTCGGCCGGGTTGGTCAGGACCCGCGTCAGACCGGCGTTGCCCGATGCCCCGGACACGTTCACGACGGGCATGGCGACGCGGAGATGCGGTTCGGCGAGGCGCGCGAACTGGCGCGCCATCAGGTCGGCGCCGCCGCCGGCCCCGAAGGTCGCGATGACCTCGATGGGGCGCGACGGGTAGTCATCGGCGCGCGCGGGGGCGGATGAAAGGACGGGTGTCAGCAGCGCGGCCACCGCCGCGGTGAGCGTCAAGGCGTTGCGGAGCATTTGCATTCCCTCCCAGGGTTTATTTTTTGGCGGGGTTCGTTTTTTTGACTGTCAGGCGTGCAGGCCGGGTGCGGCGCCTCCCTTGGCTGCGGTGGTGGGGTAGGGCGCGCCCGGCGTGACGGAGCGGCGGCGCCCGGCGACGATCTGGGCGATGGCGGCGGCGGCGATTCGGGCCGCCGGCGGGTCGGCGCGCGAGGTGAGGACGATCGGCACCGCAGCACCCAGCACGATGCCCGCGGCGACCGCGTCCAGGAAATGCACCAGCGCCTTGAACAGGGCGTTGCCGGTCTCGATGTTCGGCACCACCAGGATGTCGGCGGCCCCGGCGCAGGGGTGGGACAGGTTCTTGATCCGCGCCGCCTCGGCGGACACCGCGAGGTCGAGCGCCAGCGGCCCGAACACCGTCGCCCCCGGCACCTCCTGCCGGCACAGGCGGGTCAGCCGGTCGGCGTCCATGCTGGAGGGCACGCGCTCCGTCACCTCCTCGGTGCAGGACAGCAGCGCCACGCGCGGATCGGCGCCGCCGACCAGCCGCCACAGCTCCACGGCGTTGCGGATGATGTCCAACTGGGTCGTCAGGGACGGCGCCACGTTGATCGCCGCGTCGGTGATGACCAGCTCGCGGCCCGAACCGGGCAGCGTCATGTGGAAGGCGTGGGTGAAGCGGCGCCCGGTGCGCAGCCCGCTTTTCGGGTCGAGAGCCGCGAGCATCAGCGTGTCGGTGTGGATATGTCCCTTCATCAGCGCGCCCACGTCGCCGGAGCGGGCGAGCGCCACCGCGATCCGCGCCGCCGCCGCGTCGTCGCGGGCCGGAACCACGCAGGCGCCGTGGAGCGTCCAGCCGATGCGGCGGGCGCTGTCGGCGATGGCCGCGGGATCGCCGACCAGGACCGGCTCGATGAGGCCGAGGGCGGTGGCGCGCCGCGCGCTTTCCAGCGCGACCGGCGAGCCCGCGGCGACCACCGCCGTGGGAACCGGCTCCAGGGCGGCGCTGCGCGCCATCAGCCGGGCCGGGCATCCGGCGGTGGTCGTCTCAAGCGTCCTTGCCATGGCGTCCGTCTTCCTTAAGGTGAGAGGGCCGGCTCGGCCGGGGCGGCGTCGATGCCCAGCGCGTGGGCCATGTCGCTTGCGGCGCGGTGCAGGACCGGCAGCCGGTCGGCCACCGATTCCCGCGACAGCCGCACCTTCGGGGCCTGCACCGCCAGGGCGGCGATCATCCGTCCCGCACCGTCGCGGATCGGCACCGCCGCGCAGAAGACGCCCGGCATGTATTCCTCGTCGTCGAAGGAATGGCCGCAGGCGGCGATGCGCTCCAGTTCGGCGCGGAACAGCGCCGGGTCGCACAGCGTCGCTGCGGACATCCGGGGCAGCGGCAGGCAATCCAGCAGGCGTCGCCGCGGCAATTCCGGCAGGAAGGCGAGGAACAGCTTGCCCATCGCCGTGCAGTGCAGCGGCACCCGCGAGCCAACGCCGAATTCCAGCCGTAGCGGCCAGCCTTCCACCTCGACGCGGTCGAGATAGACGACGTCGCCGCCCTCCAGCACGCCGATGTTGCAGGTCTCCCCCAACTCCAGGCTGAGCGCCCGCAGCCGGGCGTGCGACGGCGCCTGGGCCAGGGAGCTGCGCAGCGTGTTGAGCGCCAGGGTGCGCAGTTTCGGGCCGACGGTCACCAGCCGGCCGTCGAACGGGCGGGCGAGGAAGCCGCGTTCCTCCAGCATGGCGATCAGCCGGTGCGCGGTCGGCTTCGGCAGGGCCAGCTTCTCGGCGATGTCCTTGACGGCCATCGGCTGCCCTGCCCCGGCCACCGCGTCCAGCAACGCCAGGACGCGGTCGGCGAGCGGCCGACGGTCACCGGAGCTGTTGTCGGCGGCGTCTTCGGTTGTCGGTTCGCGGGGCTCCCGCAACGGAGCGGAGCCCAAGGCGATCTTCCGCGTCATCGTTCCTCCCCGTGACTGGAAGCGTATCGCTCGGCCTGTTAGTCTCATTCAGCGATACGATTTGTATCATTAACTCACAGGACCCTGGGTCGCGCAAGCCAAAAAGTTCGTGTACCCAATTATCCACGCATACGGGGGCATGTCCCGGCGGCATCCCGCGGCTCGGGCGATGAAACGTCCGGTTTTGAAGAGCGAAGGGGGTGGGGAGGCTATCCGAACTGCGCGGACAGGGCTGCGGCGCCGCGGCGGAGGATGGGCAGGACCTGTTCGACGCGGTCGTGCGACAGCCGGACTTTCGGGGCCTGCACGGCGATGGCCGCCACCGTCCGGCCCGTGGAGGACAGGATCGGTACCGCCACGCAGAACACGCCCACCACATACTCCTCATCGTCGAGCGAGTAGCCGCGCGCGGCGATGCGCTCCAACTCGGCGGCCAGTGCTACCGGATCGG
Source organism: Azospirillum aestuarii (assembly GCF_016632405.1). Lineage (NCBI taxonomy): Bacteria > Pseudomonadati > Pseudomonadota > Alphaproteobacteria > Rhodospirillales > Azospirillaceae > Azospirillum > Azospirillum aestuarii. The sequence goes on along the minus strand of NZ_JAEPIV010000012.1, from coordinate 60,775 downwards.
TGAGGGTATTGGCGGTCTGCGCGGAGAAGGGGCCGGAGGCCAGCAGGCGGCTCCGCATGCCGTCCGGCAGGGTGGCGAGGAACAGCTTGCCCATGGCCGTGCAGTGCATCGGCACACGCGATCCCACGCCGAACTGAAGCCGCAGGGGCCAATGCTCGACCTCCACGCGGTCGAGATAGACGACGTCGCCGCCGTCGAGGACACCGACGTTGCAGGTTTCCCCCAGCTCGGCGCTGACCGCGCGCAGCACGGAGCGGACCGGCGCGCGGGACAGCGAGGCCCGCAGGATGCCGACCGCCAGCCGCGCCGCCTCGACGCCGATGATGACGTCGCGCGTTTCCAGATCCCGCGCCAGAAGCCCCTTCTCGATCAGGCCGTTGACGAGGCGGTGGGCGGTCGGCTTGGGCAGGCCGAGCGTCGTCCCGATGGTCTTGACCGCCAGCGGACCGGAGGCCGACGCGACCAGTTCCAGGATGGCGAAGGTCCGGTCGGTGGCGGCGGCCTTCGGCTTGGCCGCGTTGTCGGGGACGTTGGCGGCGGCGTCGGAGGTCTGTGTGCTGCGCGTCTTCAAGGTTCGCCTATCCTGGCGGTTTCAGCGTCTCATTGAGTGAGACGTGACGCATATAGACCGGCCGCTTTGCGCAGGCAATAGGCAACGGGTGTTGCGCGCGGGGTGACAGCATTTGAAGTCCCCTCTCCCCTCTGGGGAGAAGGTTAGGGTGAGGGGGTGTGCTTTTGCCGGACCCACCACCAAGCACATCCTCCTCACCGGCCCTCCGGGCCACCCTCTCCCCAGGGGGAGAGGGTTATAGAGGCCAAACGCCCGATCCATTCGCACACCGGCAGCCATGAGAAATTAATTTTTCATAAACTGCTTTTAGCGTGGAAATATTTTCTACAGTGAAGCGCCTTCCCGGCCAAAAAAGTAAAAAATTCTCATACGAACCATGCGATATTGAGAATCACTACAGGGGCTTCGCAAAAATTGCCGAAGCATGAGTCTAAAAAGAAAAACACCAAGTAAAACCCTAGTTGGTCTGGGTTTTTACGTAAGAAAGAGGGACTTCCGTTGTCGATTTCATTTCCTCCATGGCGAACATTGACGAGACATCCTGAAGCTCGATGCGCTCGATGAGCTTTCGATAGAAAGCGTCGTAGGCCTTGATGTCCGGAATGACCACCCGCAGCAGATAGTCGATTTCGCCGCTCAAACGGTAGAGATCGACAACCTCCGGTATGTCTGCCACCACCCGGCGGAACTCCTCCAGCCATTCCGCCGAGTGTTTGCTGGTTCGGACGGCCACGAAGACGGTCACGTCGACGTTCAGCTTGGCCCGGTCCAGCAACGCCACGCGGCGGCGAACATAACCTTCCTGTTCAAGGCGTTGCACGCGGCGCCAGCAGGGGGTGGCGGACAGGCCGACCTGCTTGCCGAGGTCGGCGAGCGACAGGGTCGCGTCGGCCTGAAGGGCGGCGAGGATCTTCCGGTCGGTGGCGTCGATGGTCATTGGGGTTGCTCGGTGCCTTCGCGGTTGGGACGGATGATTTTGCTCGTTTGGCCGGTCTGGAGAAAAGCTTTTTCGTTTTGAGGAATTTGCATGCACCCGCATGCCGCCACCGCGGGCAGACCGCCCAGCCTTTGAGCACGGGCGACGGTCGCCACCACAGGGCCAGAACAGGGCCAACACAGGAAAGATCAGGATGATGACCGACACCATCGCCACGGACAAAGCCCCGGCCGCCATCGGCCCCTACGCCCAGGCCCGCGTCGCCGGGGGGCTGCTGTTCGTCTCCGGCCAGCTGCCGATCGACCCGGCCACCGGGGCCTTCGCCGGCCCGGACGCGCCGACCCAGGCGGCGCGCAGCCTGACCAACATCGCGGCGATCGCCGAGGCCGCCGGAACCAGCTTGGCGAAGGCGGTGAAGATGACCGTCTACGTGACCGACCTCACCCAGTTCAAGGCGGTGAACGAGGTCTATGCCGGCTTCTTCCAGGCGCCGTTCCCCGCCCGCTCGACCGTCGAGGTGTCGGCGCTGCCGCTCGGCGCGTCGGTCGAGATCGACGCCGTCATCGCGCTTTGAGGGTGACATGACCGCTTCCGCGCAGACCGTGCCGTTTCCTCCCAGCGCCGGTTCGATCCGTCAGCCGTTCCGCCTCGAACACACCCCGCTGCCCGAGGCCACCGGCCGCGACTGGACCCGGCGCGCGATCGAGCTGCTGGAGACCGAGGCGGCGCGGTCGCCCGACACGCCGCTGCTCAAGCTCGACGTTCCGGAGCTGTCGGGGATCGACGTCTATCTGAAGGACGAATCGACCCATCCCACCGGCAGCCTGAAGCACCGCGTTGCGCGGTCGCTGCTGCTGTTCGCCATCTGCAACGGGCGGATCGGCGAGGGCACGCCGGTGATCGAGGCGTCGTCGGGGTCCACCGCGGTGTCGGAAGCCTATTTCGCCCGGCTGCTCGGCCTGCCCTTCCACGCGGTGATGCCGCGCGGCACCTCGGACGAGAAGGTCGCCGCCATCGAGCTGCACGGCGGGCGCTGCCATTTCGTCGAATCCTCCAAGGCGATCTACGCCGAGGCGGCGGCGCTGGCGGTGCGGCTGGGCGGCGTCTATCTCGACCAGTTCACCTACGCCGAGCGCGCCACCGACTGGCGCACCGACAACATCGCCCAGTCGATCTTCGGCCAGATGCGCAGCGAGCGCCACCCGGTGCCCGACTGGATCGTGATGAGCGCCGGCACCGGCGGCACCGCCGCCACCATCGGGCGCCACATCCGCTACCGCCATCTGCCAACCCGCCTGTGCGTTCCCGACGCCGAGCATTCGGTCTTCTACGAGAGCTTCGTCAACCGCGACGCGGCGCTGACCTGCGAGCGCGGGTCGCGCATCGAGGGCATCGGGCGGCCCCGCGTCGAGCCGTCCTTCATCCCCGAGGTCGTCGACCAGATGATCAAGGTGCCCGACGTGGCCTCGCTGGCGGCGATGCGGGTGCTGTCGCGGCGGCTGGGCCGGATGGTCGGCGGGTCCACCGGGACCAACTTCTTCGGGCTGTGCTGGATCGCCGGACGGATGCGCGACGCCGGGCGGGCCGGTTCGCTGGTGACGCTGATCTGCGATTCCGGCGAGCGCTACCGCAACACCTACCACGACGACGCCTGGATGGGGCGGGCCGGTTTCGACACCGCCGCCGACGAGGCGCGGATCGAGGCCTTCCTTCAGGGCGGCCCGTCCCTCTGAACCAGAAAAACAGCGCTTTCAAAAAACAAAAATCGCCACCGCAAGACAATTGGCAGAAAAACAGGAGCATTCACCGATGGACGAGTTTCGCACACTTCTGCGCAACGCGATGAAGAGCCGCGCGATGGTCTATGAGGCGGCCTTCGACGAGATGCGCAAGGAGATCGGCGAGGAGAAGGCCCGTGAGATCATGGCGCGCACCATCTATCGCCGGGGTGCGGCCATCGCTCACAACTTCGCGCCGCACGCCCCGGCCGATCTGGCCGGCCTGCGCGACTCCTTCCTGAAATTCATCCCCGACGCCGAGGTCCAGTTCGGTCCGGAGGTCGTGCGCTGCACCGACGAGGTGCTGGAGATCCGCTTCCACACCTGTCCGCTGAAGGAAGCCTGGCTGGAGGCCAACCTGCCGGCGGAGACGGTGGAGACGCTCTGCGAACTCGCCGGCGCGGTCGACAAGGGCACCTTCGAAACCGCCGGCTTCGAGATCGAGGTCGACACCTGGAAGCCGGGCCGCAGCACCTGCTGCCACCTGACGATCACACCGGGCGCCGCCGTGCCCGCTGCCGCGAATTGACCGTCCAGCCTCGCCGACAGGGGAACCGAATCATGAGGAAGAACGCCATTCTCGGCGCCGTTCTGGGCGCCATGCTGGCCACCACGGCCGTCCAGGCCGCCGACCGCGAGATCGTCATCGGCTATCAGGCGCCGCTCAGCGGCGACCGCAGCCAGTACGGCGAGATGTTCCGCAACGCCGCCCAGATCAAGCTGGAGGAGTTCAACACCTCGGGCAAGCTGGCCGGCGCCAAGGTCGCCATCACCTTCGAGGACAGCAAGGACGATCCCAAGGAGGCGCGCAACATCGCGCACAAGTTCCTCGACAATTCCAAGATCGTCGGGGTGATCGGCGACTTCTCCTCCACCGTGTCGATGGCGGCGGGCGAGATCTACGCGGCGGAGAAGATGCCGCAGCTCTCCCAGACCGCCTCGCACCCGGATTTCACCAAGCTCAGCCCCTGGCAGTTCCGCAACATCACCACCCAGGCCTTCGAAGGCCCGTACAACGCCGACTGGATCATCGCGGCGGGCAAGAAGACGGCGGCGGTGATCTACATCCAGAACGACTGGGGCATCTCGGCGCTCGACGGCTTCGTCAGCGGCTTCAAGGCCAAGGGTGGCAAGATCACCGCCACCGAGGCGTTCAACCCCGGCAACCGCGACTTCCGCTCCATCCTGACCAAGGTCGCCCGGCAGAAGCCCGACGTGATCTACCTCGCCATGTTCTACGAGGAGGGGGCCGCCTTCGCCCAGCAGCGCGAGCAACTCGGCATCAAGATCCCGCTCTACGGCACCAGCTCCCTCTACTCGCCCAAGCTGATCGAGCTGGGGCGTGAATCGGTGGAGGGGCTGCATCTCGCCACCACCTTCACGCCCGACAATCCCGACCCGGCGGTGCAGACCTTCGTGAAGGAATACGCCGCGCGCTTCAAGTCGGAGCCCGGCATGTTCGCCGCCCAGGCCTACGACGCGGTCGGCATCATGCTGGACGCCGTCGCCAAGGCCGGCCCGTCGGTGACGCGCGAGAGCCTGCGCGACGCGCTGGCCGCCACCACCGGCTATCCCGGCGTGACCGGCGCCACCAGCTTCGACCCCGTCACCCGCGAGCCGGCGAAGGCGCTGGCGAAGATGATGGTGAAGGACGGCCGCTTCCAGGTCGTGACCGGTCCCTGACCGGCCCCTGACGGGCTTGGGCCGGGACGACCGCTCCCGGCGCACGCCACACGATCCGCTTTTCGGGACACACGCCGTGGTGCGCGCTCCGCCGGGACCGGCGGGCGCGCTCCCCGAAGCCTGGAGCACGCCATGGTCTTCGATGTCTTCTTCCTTCAGCAGGTCATCAACGGCCTGTCCATCGGGTGCGTCTACGCCCTGATGGCGATCGGCTTCACGCTGATCTTCGGCGTCCTGAACGTCGTCAACTTCGCCCATGGCGAGGTCTACACCATCGGCGCCTTCGTCGGTCTGATGGTCATCACCGCGCTGGCCCCGCCGCTGCTGGCGGTGGTGCCGCTGGTTCTGGCGGTGGGTGCGGTGTCCGGCGTCGGGCTGGAGCGCATCGCCTTCCGCCCCTTCCGCCGCTTCACCGACGAGGCCAGCCAGAAATCCCGCGCCATGCGCGAGGCGACGCTGCTCTCCTCGCTCGCCGTGTCGATCGTGACGCGCGAGATCATGATGCACATCTTCGGCGGCGACATGCAGGGCATCCCGTCCGGCTACCTGCTGCAGCAGCCGGTCGCCATCGGGCCGATCATGGTCGCCAGCGGCAGCCTGGTCATCTTCGCCACCTCCGCCGTCATGCTGGGCGCGCTGCAGTTCCTGCTCTACCGCACCCAGACGGGCCTCGGCATCCGTGCGGTGTCCAACAACCAGCTGGGCGCCCGCTACGTCGGCATCAACACCGACCGCACCATCGTCACCACCTTCGCGGTCGGCTCGATGCTGGGCGCCACGGCGGGAATCCTCGTCGGCCTCTACGACGGCGCCATCTCGCCGCACATGGGCTTCGCGCCGGGCGTGAAGGCCTTCGTCGCCATGGTGATGGGCGGCCTGTCGAGCATCCCGGGGGCGGTCGCCTGCGCCCTGCTGCTCGGCGTGTCGGAAAGCATCGCGACCGAGTTCCTGTCGAGCGGCTGGAAGGACCTGATCACCTACAGCCTTCTGGTCATCACGCTGGTCTTCTTCCCGCAAGGATTGTTCGGACATGGACGTGAACGTGCCTGACGCCCGGCTGATGCCGGCCACCCTCGCGCCGCCCGCCGCGTTTTCCGGGCGAGGCCGGCGGTTCGCCTGGACCCTCCTTCTGCTGGCGGTCGCCTTCGGCGCCGTGCCCGCCGCGATCGTCGGCACCGGGTCCAGCTACCTCGCCCAGATCGCCATCACGACGATGATCTTCGTCATCCTGTCGGCCAGCCTGAACCATGTGACGGGCACCGCCGGGCTGCTGTCCATCGGTCACGCCGCCTTCTATGGCATCGGCGCCTACGCGGCGGCGCTGCTGTCGACCAAGCTCGGCCTGCCCTTCATCGTCACGCTGCCGGCGGCGGGGCTGATCGCCGCGCTGTTCGGCTTCCTGGTGGCGCTGCCGACCATGCGGCTGGTCAGCATCTATTTCGCCGTCGCCACGCTCGGCATCGGCGAGATGATCTACGTGATCCTGCTGAACTGGGTGGACTTCACCCGCGGCCCGATGGGCATCCGCGGCATCCCGCCGATCGAGCTGTTCGGCTGGCAGGCCGACACGCTGCTCAGCCGCTATTTGGCGGTCGCGGTCATCGCCGTCGCCTGCGTCTGGGTGCTGCACCGGCTGACCCACTCCTACTACGGCAACGCGCTGCGGGCTCTGCGCGAGGACGACCAGTGCGCCGACAGCATGGGCATCAACGTGGAGCGGCTGAAGATCGAGTCCTTCGTCGTCGCCACCTTCTTCGCCGGCATCGCCGGGGCGCTGCTCGCACACACCTCCGCCTACATCGCGCCGGACAACTTCCGCTTCATGGAATCGATCCTGATCCTGGCGATGGTGGTGGTCGGCGGGCTGGGCAGCCTTCCCGGCGCGGTCGTCGGCGCCCTGTTCATGATCGTCCTGCCGGAAGCGCTGCGCGACATCGGCGATTACCGCATGATCGCCGTCGGGGCGACCATGTTCCTGTCCATCCTGCTGCTGCCCAAGGGCATGCTGGCCGAAGGCACCGCGCTGGGCTTCGTCCGCCGTTCCTTCTCCCGCGGCTGGGCCACCATCGCCGGCGGCACGCCCGTCGGCTGGAAGTGAGGCGGATCATGAGCAACACGCTTCTCTCCATCCAGGGGCTGACCCGGCGCTTCGGCGGCCTGCTGGCGGTCAGCGACGTCAGCGCGACCATCGCCAAGGGCGAGCTGGTCGGGCTGATCGGCCCCAACGGCGCCGGCAAGACCACCCTGTTCAACCTGATCACCGGCTTCACCCCGCCGTCGGACGGCACCGTGACCTTCGACGGGCAGGACGTCACGGGCCGCAAGCCCTGGCAGATTGCCCGCATGGGCATGGGCCGCACCTTCCAGAACCTGCGCGTCTTCCCCAACATGACGGTGTTCGACAACGTGTCGGTCGGGGCGGTCGGCGCCTTCGGCCAGTCGCCCTGGCGGGCGCTGGTCAACGGCGGCGCCCACAGCCGTGCGGTCAGCGAGCGGAGCTGGGAGGCGCTGGAGCGCGTCGGTCTGACCGCCCAGGCCGGGGACATCGCCGCCAACCTGTCCTACGGCAAGCGCAAGTATCTGGAGATCGCCCGCGCCCTGGCGACGTCGCCCCGGCTGCTGATCCTCGACGAGCCGGCGGCGGGCCTCAACGACACCGAGACGGCGGAGCTGGCCGACTTCATCCGCCGCCTGCACGCGGGCGGCGTCACCGTGCTGCTGGTCGAGCACGACATGGGGCTGGTGATGGGAAGCTGCAGCCGCGTCATCGTCCTGGCGTCCGGCCGCAAGATCGCCGACGGCACGCCGGAGGCGGTGCAGCGCGACCCCGCCGTCCTCGAAGCCTATCTGGGAGTGGAAGACGATGCCGCTTGACGGAGCACAGACCACCACCCGCCGCATCCTGGAGGTCCGCGACCTGACGGTGCGCATGGGGCCGCAGGAGATCCTGCGCGGCGTCTCGCTCGACGTGGCGGAGGGGGCCATCGTCGCCGTGCTGGGCGCCAACGGCGTCGGCAAGACCACGCTGATGCGCGCCTTGTCGGGCATTTACCGGACCAGCGGCGGCGCCACCGTCTTCGACGGCGAGGACATGACCGACAGCCCCAGCCACGAGGTGGTGCGCCGCGGCCTCGCCCAGGCGCCGGAGGGGCGGCAGATCTTCGGGACCATGACGGTGCGGGAGAACCTGCTGCTGGGTGGGCGGACGCTGCGCCACGACCGCGCCGCCCGCATGGAGCGGATGCTGGAGCTGTTCCCCCGCCTGCGCGAGCGGCTGACCCAGAAGGCGGGATCGCTGTCGGGCGGCGAGCAGCAGATGCTGTGCATCGCCCGCGCCCTGATGTCGAAGCCCCGCCTGCTGCTGCTGGACGAGCCCTCGCTCGGCCTCGCGCCGATGGTGGTGAAGCAGATCTTCGACCTGCTGGTCCAGATCCGGAGCGAGGGCACCTCGATCCTGCTGGTGGAGCAGAACGCCCGCGCCGCGCTGCGCGTCGCCGATCACGCCTATGTCATGGAGGCGGGAAGGGTGACACTCTCGGGCAGCGCCGCCGATCTGGCCGCCGACCCGCGCGTGCGGGCGGCCTATCTGGGCGGCTGACGGAGAAAGGACCCCAGCGATGACCACCGACACCGAGAACGCCGCCCCCGCCCCCCTCCCCATCCTGGAGCGGCGGCGCATCGAGGCGGCCTTCGCCAAGGCGCTCTACGACCAGCTCCTGCCCGAGATCGGGCGGGAGCGGGCGCGCGCCGTGCTCGCCCGCGCCATCGAGGTGATGGCCCGCGAGGCCGGCGCCGCCATGGCTGCGGAGGACCGCGCCACCCGCGGCACCGCCGACCTCGCCACCTTCCATGAGCGGCTGGCCCTGTGGACCGCCGGCGACGCCCTGCGGCTGGAGGTGATCGAGAGCGCGCCCGACCGGCTGGGCTTCAATGTCACCCGTTGCCGCTATGCCGAAAGCTACCGCGCCATGGGCGTGGAGGAGATCGGCGACATCCTGTCCTGCAACCGGGACGGCGAGTTCATGTGCGGCTACCGCCCCGATGTCCGCTTCACCCGCACCCAGACCATCATGCAGGGCGCCAGCCACTGCGACTTCCGCTACAGCCTGCCGGCGGGCGGACCCCAGGAGTCCCCGGAATGACCATCCCCGCGAACGTCCGCCTGCATCCCGCCGCCGAGGCCCTGGCCCCGGAGATGCGGCAGTGGCGGCACCATCTGCACGCCCATCCCGAAACCGCCTTCGAGGAGCACGAGACCGCCGCCTTCGTCGCGGACAAGCTGCGCGCCTTCGGGCTGGAGGTGGCGACGGGGCTGGGGCGCACCGGCGTGGTCGGCACGCTGAAGGGCCGCCGCCCCGGCGGCCGGGCCATCGCGCTGCGCGCCGACATGGACGCCCTGCACATCCATGAGACCAACGGTTTCGCCCACCGCTCGGTCAATCCGGGGCGGATGCACGCCTGCGGCCACGACGGCCACACCACCATGCTGCTGGGGGCCACCAAGGTCCTGGCCGACGATCCCGACTTCGCCGGGACGCTGCACGTCATCTTCCAGCCGGCGGAGGAGAACGAGGGCGGCGCCCGCGAGATGATCGCCGAGGGGCTGTTCGAGCGGTTCCCGGTGGACGGCGTCTACGGCATGCACAACTGGCCGGGCCTGCCGCTGGGCCGGATCGCGCTGCGGCCGGGGCCGATGATGGGCAGCTACGACATCTTCGAGGTGACGGTCCACGGCAAGGGCAGCCACGCCGCCATGCCGCATCTCGGCCACGACCCGATGACCGCCGCCGGCCATCTGCTGACCACCCTGCAGACCATTCCGGGGCGCAGCCTGCACCCGCTGGACAGCGCCGTGGTCTCCACGACCTGGATCACCGGCGGCGACACCTGGAACGTCATCCCGGCGGAGGTGACGCTGCGCGGCACCGTCCGCGCCTTCAAGGAAGGGGTGCAGGACGTGGTCGAGGCGCGGCTGCGCGCGCTGGCCGAGCACACCGCCGCCGCCTTCGGCTGCACCGCCAGCGTGCGCTACGAGCGGCGCTACCCGGCGACGGTCAACAGCGCCGCCGAGACCGCGCTGTGTGCCCGCGTCGCCGCCACGCTGGTCGGGGAGGAGAACATCGACCACGATCCGATGCCCTCCATGGGCGCGGAGGATTTCGCCTTCATGCTGAAGGAGCGTCCCGGCTGCTACGTCTGGCTGGGCAATGGGCCGACCGACGGCGGCTGCCTGCTGCACAACCCCGGCTACGACTTCAACGACGCCAATCTGGCCATCGGCGCCAGCTATTGGGTGGCGCTGGCGAAGACGCTGCTGGTGGAGGAGGGGACGCGATGAGCGCGCTTCTCAAACCGCTGCTGGACGCGCCGCTGCCGGAGTCCCACTGGGCGGCGAGCGCCGTCTCCGGCCCGGAGACCGGTCCGCTGGACGGGGCGATCCGGGTGGACGTGGCGGTGGTCGGGGCGGGCGTCACCGGCCTGTCCACGGCGATCCATCTGGCCGAGCGGGGCGTGCGCGTGGCGGTGCTGGAGGCGCGCGAGCCGGGCTTCGGCGGGTCGGGCCGCAACAACGGCCAGATCATCCCGACGCTGTCGCGCCTCGACCCCGTCAACCTGACGGCGGCCTACGGCGAGGCGAAGGGATCGGCGCTCGCCCGCATGGTCGGCGGCTCGGCGGCGCTGGTCTTCGACCTGATCGAGCGCTACCAGATGCGCTGCGACGGCGTGCAGAAGGGCTGGATCCAGCCGGCCCACCGGCCGGGCCGCATGGCGGCGGCCGAGCAGCGGGTCGCGCAGTGGCGGGCGCTGGGGGCGGAGGTCGCCCTGCTCGACGCGGCGCAGACGGAACGGGCGCTGGGCACGCGCTTCTGGCACGGCGCCATGGTCGCCCCGACCGGCGGCCATGTGAACCCGCTGTCGCTGGCCCGCGAGATGGCGCGGGCCGCCCTCGGGCTGGGCGTCGTCCTCCACTGCGACACGCCGGTGGTGTCCATCGGGCGCGCCGGCACCGGCTGGACGCTGACCACGCCGCGCGGCAGCGTGACCGCCGACCGCGTCGTTCTGGCGACCAACGCCTACACCGACGATCTGTGGCCGGGGCTGCGCCGCTCCATCGTGCCGGTGCTGAATTTCCAGATGGTGACGGAGCCGCTGCCCGCCGCCCTGCGCGCCAGCGTGCTGCCCTCCGACATGGCGTGCAGCGACACCCGCGGCGACCTGCATTTCTTCCGCTGGACCGCCGACAACCGGCTGGTCTCCGGCTGCACGCTGGTGCGGTCGGCGGACGCCGAGCGGCGGGCGCGGGAGCGCACGCGCGAGCGCATCCGCCGCGTCTTCCCCCAGGCCGGCGACCCGGCCATCGCGCGGAACTGGAGCGGGCATCTGGCGATGACCGCCGATTTCCGGCCCCATTTCCACGAGCTGGCGCCCGGCGTGACCGGGGCGGTGGGCTACAACGGGCGCGGCATGGCGCTGGGCACCGCCGTGGGCCGCGAACTGGCGCGCCACGCCACGGGGACGGGCGCGCAGGAGCTGGCCTTGCCCTTCACCCCGGTCAAGCCGTTGCCGTTCCACGATCTGGTGACGCGCTTCTCCCGGCTCTACATGCTGCATCTGCGCCGTCTGGACCGCACGGGCTGACGGTGGGCGACAAGTCCTCTCCCGCCCCGGGAGAGGGGATGCCGTCCTGCGGTTGACAGTCCAGAATGGCCCGGCCACTGTGGCGCCGTCCCGAAGCGGCCCCACGCGGATTGCCCCGGCTCATGGCCACCGTCTCCGAAGCCCTGTCCATCGCGCTCGACCATCACATCGCCGGGCGCGTGGCGGAGGCGGAAACCCTCTATGGCCGGATTCTGGAGGCGGTCCCCGGTCATCCCGACGCCAGCCATCTGATGGGGCTGCTGCTCGCCCAGACCGGGCGGGTCGCGGCGGCGCTCGCCCATCTCGACGCCGCCGTGGCCGGCGATCCCGCGTCGCCGGTCTATCATCTCAACCGCGGCAAGGTTCAGGACGCGCTCGGGCAGACCGCGGACGCGGCGGCAAGCTGGCTCGCCACGCTGCGCCTGCAACCGGATCACGCGGAGGCGGCGGAGCGGTTGGCCCCGGCGCTCCGCATGCTGGCCGATGCCGCATTCGATTCCGGCGCCCTGGCCTCCGCGTTGGCGCTCTATACGCGAACGCTGGCCCTCGATCCGCAAAACCTCTCCGCCACCTTCGACGCGGCGATGGCCGCAAAGGGACTTGGGTGGCTGGAAGAGGCCGCCCGGCTGGCTGGGATCGCGGCCCGGCTCGACCCGACGCTGTTGCGCGCCCGCATGGCCGAGGCGGAGGCACGGCAGGCGCTTGGCCAGACGGAACGGGCCATTGCCGGGCTTCGTCCGGCGGTGGCTTTGGACCCTGCGCAAGGCGGGTGTTGGGCCAGCCTGTGTCTGTTGCGCAGCGCGCTGGGGCAGCGTGGCGTGGCGGTCACGGCGGGGCGGCGCGCGGCGCTGGCCGCGCCCGCCGACACAGGGCTGCTGGTCCGACTCGCCGCCGCCCAGCAGATCGCCGAGAAGCCGCGCGCGGCGCTGGTAACGGCGTGGCGCGGCCTGTCGCTCGACCCCGCCTCGGCGGAGCTGCACCTCGCCCTCGGCACGGCGCTCGATGCGTTGCACGCCCTGGAGGGAGCCGGGCGGGTGCTGGACCGCGCCGGCCGGCTGCATCCGGGCGCCGCGGCGGCGCTTGCCGAGCGTGGCCGCCTGTGCGAGCGCGCCGGCTTGGCGGAGCGGGCGGCGACGCTGCTGCAACGGGCGCTGGCCGCGCGTCCGGACGACGCGGATTCCTGGGTGGCGCTCGGCCGCGCCGCGCTGCGACGGGGCGATGCGGCGTGGGCCGGCCGCTGCGCGCGTCGGGCGCTGCGGCTCGCCCCCGGCCTGCCCGCGGCCCTGCTGCTGGCCGGTGAAGTCCGCGAGGCGCAGGGGGCCGACGGTGAAGCGCTGGCGCTCTACGACCGGACGATCGCCGCCGCACCGGGCATCGGCACGGGCTTCTCCCGCCGGGCCATGCTGCTGCTGCGCCGGGCCGTGGGCGACGCCCCGCCGCCGCGCCAAGCGTCGGGCAGGCGGCGCCTGTCGGTGTCCTCGCTCGGCCATGCGGGGCGGTTCGGCAACCAGCTCCTGCAATACGGTTGTCTGCGCGTCTGCGCGGAGCAAAACGGGATGGAACTGGAAACCCCGGAGTGGATCGGGCGCCATCTCTACGGCCTGGACGACCCGCTTCCCGGCCCGCCGCTGCCCAGCCTGCACGAGGAGGACTGCGGCGTTCCCGCGTTGCTGGACGGGCGGGCGCTGGCGGGCGCGGACGGCCACGACGTGGTCGGCTATTTCTGTGGTGACACCGCGCCGCTGGCCCCCCATCGCGCGCGGTTTCGCACTCTCTTCACGCCGGTCGATGCGGTGGCGGAGCGGGCCGCGGCGGCGCTGGACGGGTTGCGGGCGCGCGGCCGGACCCTGGTGGCGATCCATCTGCGTCGCGGCGATTTCGGCCTGAACGACCGGTTCTGGATCGCGCCGGAGGGCTGGTATCTCGACTGGCTGGCCGGGGTGTGGCCCAGCCTGGACCGGCCGGTGCTCTACCTCGCCACCGACGCGCCGGAACTGGCGGAGCGCTTCAGCCGCTATCGCCCGGTCCTCGCCGGCGATCTGGGGACGCCGCTGCCGGGGGCGGAGTTCTTCACCGACCACTGGATTCTGTCGCGGGCCGACCGGGTCGCCGTGTCCAACAGCTCCTTCTCGGTGACGGCGGCGATGCTGAACCCGGCGCTGCGCGCCGCCCTGCGTCCGGACCGCGAAAGGGCGCGGCTGGTGCCCTTCGATCCCTGGGACGGGCCGGTCCTGCTTCCCTGAGCGATATCAGCCGGGACGGCGCACGTAAAGCGCGTCGCCCCAGCTGTGATGGTAGGGGCTGGTTTCGGCGACGCGGGCGAAGCCGTGGGCGAACAGGATGTCGTCCACATCGGCGGCGAGCCCGGAGCCCTTATACAGCTCCGCGTAGCTCACCTCGGTCATCACCGCGTCGAACCGGGGCAGCAGATCGCCGCAGCCGTTGAGAATCCGGCATTCCGAGCCCTGCGCGTCGATCGCCAGCACGTTGAAATCCTCCGGCGCGAGGCCGTTGGACGCCAGCAGGTCCGGCAGGGTTCGGGTCTCCACCTCGATGACCTCGTCGACGGTGATGTGGGGATAGACGGTCAGATGCCCGGTCGGCTCCAGCAGGGAACTGGACTGGCGGCTCGACATGCGGGAGAAGCGCCCCCGCCCGGCGGTGTCGGAGACTGCCGCGTTCAGGCAGACGACGTCGCCGTTGCCGGCGAAACGGGTCTGGAGCGTGGCGAAGGTCGCCGGGTCCGCCTCGACGAACAGGACGCGGGCACCGCCGGCCTCCTGATAGTTGGTGTATTCCTCCCCCTCATGGGCGCCGACATGGATGATGCCGCGCGGCACGACTCCGTGGCGGGGGAACAGGTCCTTGTAGCGGAACATGCCCTGGCTGCGCGCGAACAGCCGGTTCCAGTGCCGGGGGGCGACCGCCATATGCGTGCCGCCGCGCCCGTCCTCCGGCGGCGTGCCGCGGAATTCCAGATTGCGGTCGGCGAAGCGGAACAGCGAATAGCCGTTGGCTTGCAGGCGCTTGTAAAGCGCGGCCAACGGCCCGCCGGCCTCGGCCTCCTCGAACTGGAGGAAGTCGATGCGGCGCAGCCGCAGCAACTCTGCGGCCCCGTCCAGCACCGCCAGGGCGTCGCCGCAACCGTCCAGAACCAGCCAGTCGATGTGGCGCGGCCCAACCGGACCGCACCATGAGTCGAGCGTCGGTCGGGAAGAGGGAAGGGCAAGGCATGCCCGGCCAGCGGCGGAGTCCGTCCAGCGCCCGGCACCGTTTCCGACCGCCACGAGTTTTGCCTCGGGCGGCAGGAAGGCTTTTTGAAGCGAAAGTCCGGGAAGGGGGAGCGTCTCGTGCTGCATCTCATCACCGCCATGGACCTGATTGACAGTCCCAAGGGATGATCGCAGCCGCTTCCCGTCGCCTTGGCACGGTGGCCATTGTGGAAGCGGACGCGGGGCGGGTCAACGGCACCGCCCCGTTCACATTGGCCCCGATCGCACAAGTTTGCGGCGTCAGGCCGCGCGGTGAAGGAAGCCCAGATGCTGCGGCGCCAGGGTGGAGGCCCATTCCTCCGCCGCATCCTGCGCCTCGCGGCGGGTGGCGAACCAGCGGGCGTCGGGAGTCCAGCTCAGCCCCTCATGCTCCGCGTGCCAGTTCCACCAGCCGTCGGTGGCCTCGCAGACCGTCAGCATCACGCCGAACGCGGATTCCAGGGCGCGCGCGCCGGTCTTAGCCTTTTCGTTATGCCAGTCCATAAGCGTTACTCCAGATGTTCTGCCTTTCGGCATAGCATGGTTTGGTAGACGAACAAAACCAAAAAACGGAGAAGGTTGCTCGGGATTGCCGGTCCGGACCGTGCGTCTCCTCACTCCGGTAAGGACGCGAACGCCGTGGGCTGCGTGACTATTCCATGGCGTGTGCGGCGTGCGCGTTCGGCGGCGCGATGTCCCAGCCGGACGGTCGTGATTCCCAGCGCGATCCCCACGGCGTCCCCGGCCAGATCGGACAGGCTGGCCTCGCGTCCCGGGACGAAGGATTGCGCCACTTCGATGGTGCCGCCGAGCATGAAGACGGCCAGCACCGCCAGAAAGGCCGCGCGCCGGCTGGCGCTGGCCAGGATGCCGAGAAGGGTCAGAAGCCCGAAGGCCCCGGCATGCACAAGCTTGTCGAAGCCGTAGAGGCCACTGGGCGCCAACTGCGGTTGCAGCGCGGCCCAGAAGGCGATCCCCATGAGGCCGAGAAGGGCGCAGAGCGCGAGCCGGCGCCAAGCAAGGGGAAGTGGGCGGAACGTCATGACGGCCTCCTGCGACGAAGGCCATCCTGCGCGGAACAGTCTCAAGAGCCGGTTAACCGCCAGACGTCCACGCTGTGACATCAGGCGGGCAAGACCCGTTTCAGGAACCGGTCGCCAGCCCCATGGCAACGCCGCGCGCTTCGGTGAAGGCCGCGCGCCGCTGCACCAGAGTTCCATCGGCGTAGACGCCCCAACCGCTCTGCGAGCCGGTGGCGTGGTAACGGATTTCGATCTGGCGGTGACAGTCCTGCATCACGAAGTGACACGGACTGATCTTCGTCCACATGGACACCATCGGCATGTCGGGCACCCATCCAAGCGATGAATTACGATGACTGTACCAATGGCCGATTATGGTTGCCGTGATATTAACGAGACGGCGTCCGATTCCTGCGCAAAGTGGGTAGTGGCCTGTTCAGGCACGGTTTTTTGGGTTTCCAAGCATCCGGGAGCGTCCTGGACCGGCTTTCCGGGGAGGGGCATATGCCCGATGGGAGGACGTGCCTCGGACTTCATTGGTTAATATTCTACTAACGGACGGGTAGCCGGACCGCCAACGATAGGGTAGGGTGACTCATCTCAATCACCTTCGAGAGTGACTGGACGATGCAATCGGTCTCCATCTTTCTGATCGACGCCAACAAACTTTTCCGCGAAGGCATGAAGGCCCTCTTCTCGGAAGGGGAGTTCCGCATCACGAAAGAGGCCGCCAGTTTCAGCGACGTACCGCCGCCGGGCATGATGGAGGGCGACATGCCCGAGCTGATCATGATGGACCCGGCTTCCGCCAACGGCACGGTGCAGGCCGTGACCGTCCTGCGGGAGCAGTATCCGACCGCGCGGCTCGTCCTTCTGGCCAGCCACCTCGACGCCCAGGAAATGGCCAACGCCATCCAGGCCGGGGCTGACGCCTTCCTGATGAAGGACATTTCCCCCGCCGCGCTGGCGCAGTCGCTGCGTCTGGTGATGATCGGCGAAAAGGTCTTCCCGACCCACCTCGCCGCCCTTCTCATCACCGGCAAGGCCGGCGCCAACAGCAGCGCCAACGGCCCGACCGCGGCCAAGGGCCTGTCGCAGCGCGAGACGCAGATCCTGGAGCGCCTGCTGCAGGGTGACAGCAACAAGATGATCGCCAATCATCTGAACATCACCGAAGCGACGGTGAAGGTTCACCTGAAGAGCCTGCTGCGCAAGATCAACGCCTCCAACCGCACCCAGGCGGCGATCTGGGCGCTGGAGAACGGCTTCGGCGGCAAGGTGGAAAAGCCGATGGAAGCCGTCGCCTAAAGATTGGGACGCCGCGCCATCCCGGAATCCGGTGGCTTCGAAGCCGTCAGGCTGGAAAAGTCAGAACGAAGCGGGTTCCGGGGCGGCCGCCCCGATCGGGGCGGTCGATCTCCAGCGTTCCGCCCAGTTGGCGCACCAGTCCGTGCACCAGCGTCATGCCCATGCCCTGCCCCGACCCGGCGGGCTTCACCGTGCCCGCGCCGTCCGGCAGACCGGCCCCGTCGTCGGTCACCGTCAGCCGGCGGTCGTCTCCGCAGGCTTCGAACCGCACCGTCACCGTCCCGTGTTGCTGCGCGCCGAAGGCGTGCTTCAGGGCGTTCAGCACCAGCTCCGTCACGATCAGCCCCATGGACGAGGCCTGCGCGGCGGGCATCGGGATTCCGTGCGTGGCGTCGATGACCAGGGTGCAGCGGCCCGAATCGATGAAGGCGCCGGTCAGGCTTTCCCCCAGCCGTTGCAGATAGTCGGCCGCGTCGAGCGTGGCGAGGTCGTTGCGCGTCGCCTCGAACAGGCGGCGCTGAACCAGCGCCATCGCCTGGATTCGCGAGAAGGCCTGTTCCACCACCTTGCGCGCCGCCGGGTCGGTGACCGTGGCGGTCTGCATCGCGACCAGCCCGTGCAGAAGCTGGAAGCTGTTCATGATGCGGTGGCTCATCTCGTGGGCCACCAGCTCGCTGCGGCGGGCCTCGTCCAGCGCCGCGGCCAAGCCCTGCGCCGCCCGCTTCTCCGCGTCGATGTCGCTGACCACGGCGACCACACCGGTGATCCGCCCGTCGCCGTCGCGCAACGGGGCGGCCGACACGCGCGTCCAATGCTCCGTCCCGTCGGCGGCGCGGTGCAGGAAGTCCATTCCGGGCACCACGATCTCGCCCCGCAAAGCGCGCGCGCCCGAGAAATCCTTGCGCTCGACCGGCCGCCCGTCGGGGTGGAAGGCGCGCCAACGCGCCGCCTCCCGGTCGTCGGCGGAGGGCAGGGAACCGTTGGTGTAGTCGCGCATCAGCCGGTTGTTGCGGGTGGTGCGGCCCTGCGTGTCGTAGACGGCGACGCCGACCGGCAGATGCTCCAGAACCGAGGACAGCAGCGCTTCGCTGGACTGGCGCTCCCGCTCCGTCCGGTCCCGTTCGATCAGAAGGGCGGCGGTATGGGTCAGCAGATCCACCGACTCCAGGTCCAGCGGGCCGGGCGCGCAGGGGGTGGCGTGGTAGATGGTGAAGGCGCCCAGCACCGTCCCATTGACCGCGCGGATTGGGGTGGACCAGCAGGCGGCGATGCCATGCTCCCGCGTCAGCGCGTAGTAGGGCGCCCAGCGCGGGTCCAGCGCCACATTCTCGACCACCACCCGTTCCCCGCTGTGGGCGGCCAGACCGCAGGAGGGGGCTTGCGGCCCGATCTCGAACCCATCCACCACCCGCGTGTAGGTGTCCGGCAGGCCCGCCGCCACGCCGAAGCGCAGGCTGAGACCGCCCTCGTCCACCAGAAAGATGGCCGCCCGCGCGCCGAGCTGTTCGGCGCCCGCCCGGACCAGCAGGGCCAGCACCTCGTCCAGCCCGGCGCCGCCGATCGCCCGCTCCAGGGCGGTCTTCTGGGCAAGCAGCAGCCGTTCCGATCGTCGGGCGCCGCCGCTGTCCCGCTCCGCCCCATGATCGTCCACTGTGCCGTCGCCTTTGCGCCTGATGCCGCGCCCCGCGGGACCACGGCATGTTACGCGTCCACCCCCAGCCGCGCCAGAGAATGCGGCAATGGCTTTGGTTGAACGCAAAATTCGCACGGACATGCCCGCGCCGGTTGGTGTCGTCAGTTGACGTCTTCGGGGTAGGGGGGCGAGGTGCGCCAGGAGAACAGCGTCATCGCCCGGTAGCTCTGCTCCCCCGAGAGGCCGTAGGCCGGCTCCGTCGAGGCGACCAGGACGCCGCTCTGGTTGTCGTAGGCGAAGGCGGAGAATTTCGCGACCGCCTGGTTCTCGGTGGAGCTGTAGACCGACGCCTCCGGCAGGGTGATCGTTCCAGGAAGGGTGATGGGGGGAATGCCCAGCACCGTCTTGCTCTGGTTCACCGACAGGGCGCCCAGCCGGATCTCGATGATCGTGTCGGCGGCGGTCCGGTCGGGGACGAGGCGGATGCCCTGGCGCAGCAGCGATTCCTTGATCGCGCTGGCGGCGTATTTGGCGTCGGTCCCGTCGAAGTTGCCGGTGTCGAGGAAGGCGCGCTTGTCCGCCGGCAGCTCCAGCCGCAGGCGGTTGGCAGCGTTGTCCGCGGCGCTGGAGATCAGGAGCTGTTCGGTGGCGGTCCGGGACGGAAGACTTTCCTTCACATCGGTGCATCCGGCAGCCAGGGCCGTGGTGGCCGCCAGCGCTGCGATGATCGGTCTGTTGCGGGGCATTCGGGTCCTCGTGCTTTTCCCCTCCGGCTTCTCAGGTTCGCCCGGTCTGGGCAAGGGAGAGATTTGGGACCGGCCCCGGATGGAACAACGGACAGAAAAAAAAGCCACGCACGGGAACCGTGCGTGGCCTGAGTCTAGGGAGGAAACGCCCTATAGAGCGTGCTGCCGAGGCAGCAAAAGAAAGATAGGGCCGACGAGGCGTTCTGTCCAGGGGCTATGTAAACGTTTTCATCTCAACAATGCTTTCGCAGCGCTGTTACGCTGTCACGGCGGTACTGACCGGACGCTTCAGGAAGCGCAATGCGATCGCCGTGGTGACCGTCCCGGCGACCAGCGCCACGACGTAACCCACCAGATGGGTGACGGCGTTGGGGATGGGCAGCACGAAGATGCCGCCGTGCGGAACCTTCAGCTCCGCCCCGATGCCCATGGAGATGGCGCCGGTCAGCGCCGCGCCCAGCACCAGCGCCGGGATGACGCGCAGCGGGTCGCGGGCGGCGAAGGGGATGGCGCCCTCGGTGATGAAGGCGATGCCCAGGATGCCCGCGGCGTTGCCGGCCTCGCGCTCCTCCCTGGTGAAGCGGTCGGCGAACAGCTTGGTGGCGAGTGCCAGGCCCAGCGGCGGCACCATGCCGGCGGCCATGGCGGCGGCCATCGGGGTGTAGACCTGGGACGCGATCAGGCCGGTGGAGAAGGCGTAGGCGGCCTTGTTGACCGGCCCGCCCATGTCGAAGGCCATCATCGCGCCGATCAGCAGGCCGAGCAGGATCGCGCTGCTTCCCTGCATCCCCTTGAGCCAGGCGCTCAGCGCCGCCAGGGCCTCCGCCACCGGGGCGCCAACCACGTAGATCATGGCGAGGCCGGTGACCAGCGAGCCGAGCAGCGGCAGGATCAGCACCGGCTTCAGCCCCTCCAGATTCTTGTGCAGCTTGATGTTGCGGTTGAGGAAGCTGGTGGCGTAGCCGGCGATGAAGCCCGCGACGATGCCGCCGAGGAAGCCGGCGCCGAGATTGGCGGCGAGGATGCCGCCGACCATGCCCGGCGTGATGCCCGGTCGGTCGGCGATGGAGAAGGCGATGTAGCCGGCCAGCGCCGGGACCATCAGCGCGAAGGCGCCCTTGGCCCCGATCTGGAACAGCGCGTTGCCCAGCGTGCCCTGCTGGCTGTCCTCGAACACGTAAATGCCGCCGAGCGCGAAGGCGATGGCGATCAGCAGGCCGCCGGTCACCACGAAGGGCAGCATGAAGGACACGCCGGTCATCAGATGCTTGTAGGGGCCGCTGCGCTGCGCCGCCGCGTGCTCCGCCTTGGCGGCCTTGCCCGCCGCCGCGCTGTCGGCCAGCGCCGGGGCGGCGCCGTGCGGCTGCGCCTCGGCCAGGGCGCGTTCGACCAGGGCGCGGCCGTCGTTGATCGCGGGCTTGGTGCCGCTCTTGAACACGCGCTTGCCGGCGAAGCGGGCGAGGTCCACCTGCGTGTCGGCGGCGATCAGCACCACGTCGGCCTCGCGGATCTCCTGCTCGGTCAGCGTGTCGCGGGCGCCGACAGAGCCCTGGGTCTCGACCCGCACGGCGTGGCCCAGCGCCTGGGCGGCCTGTTGGATGCCCTCCGCCGCCATGAAGGTGTGGGCGATGCCGGTGGGGCAGGAGGTGATGGCGACGATCTTCTTCGTGCCCGTTTGCGCCGGGGCTTGGGCCGGGGCGGACGCGAGCGCCTGTTCCAGCACGGCCCGCGCGTCGCGCAGCACGGCGTCGAGCGCCGCGGCGCTGCGCTTCAGCCCGGCGAAGCGCTCCTCGCCCAAATCGCCGGAGCCGACGAGAATGACCCCCTGCGCGCCCTGCGCCGCCCCGGTGGGCAGCGTGTTGCGGACGCCGAGGCTGGAGCGCACCTCCACCTGGATGGTGTGGCCGAGCGCCGCCGCGGCCTTGCGCAGCGCTTCGGCGGCCAGGACGGCCTGGGTGCTGAGATCGCCCGCCGCGATCACGGCCAGCATGTTCGCCATGGTTTCCTCCCGAGCGGTCGCCCGCTCCCCGTTCATTGAAGCGTTGTGAGTTCGACCCGCTCGGCCAGCGCGCGGACCGCGTCCGCCCCCGGCAGGTTGGGTC
The DNA here is from genome assembly GCF_016632405.1 of Azospirillum aestuarii. Classification (NCBI taxonomy): domain Bacteria; kingdom Pseudomonadati; phylum Pseudomonadota; class Alphaproteobacteria; order Rhodospirillales; family Azospirillaceae; genus Azospirillum; species Azospirillum aestuarii. Next base: position 39,105 of record NZ_JAEPIV010000012.1, on the reverse strand, counting down.
CGAAGCAGCCGAGCTTCGCCGTGGCGAAAGCCACGGACAGGCGGGCGACACCTTCCAGCGTCCGATCCGCCCCGAAGGCGGCGATCAGCCCCGCCACCATGGCGTCGCCGGCCCCCACCGTGCTCAGCGCGTTGATCGCCGGCAGCCGGGCGTGCAGCGCCGGGCCGTCGGCCACGAACAGCGCGCCGTCCGCCCCCAGCGAGACCACCACGACCGCCACGCCGCTGCGGTGCAGCCCGCGCGCCGCCTCCAGCAGGTCGGCGGTGGCGGGCAGGGGCGTGCCGGCCCAGGCTTCCAGCTCGTGCCGGTTCGGCTTGATGCAAAAGGGCAGGTCCGGGGCGGCCAGCGCCGCCGCCAGCGGCGGGCCGCTGCTGTCCAGAACCACGCGGGCGCCCTGGGCGCGCAGGTCCGCCGTCAGCGTCGCGTAGCTGTCCGCCGGCAGCCCGTCCGGCAGGCTTCCCGCCAGCAGGACCGGCGTGCCGGGCAGGACCAGCTCGCGCAGGGTGCGGCGCACGCGGTCCAGCGCCTCGGCGTCGGCGGTCAGGCCGGGCAGGTTGAGGTCGGTGGTGTCGGCGGCGGCGAGGTCGGCGATCTTCACGTTGACCCGCGTCTCGCCGGGCAGCCGGACGAAGCGGTCGGCGATGCCCTTGGCGGCGAACAGCGCCTCGAAGGCGGCGGCGTTGCCGGCGCCCAGCAGGCCGGTGGCGACGACCGGCGTGCCCCAATCGGCGAGGCAGCTCGCCACGTTCACGCCCTTGCCCCCGGCGTTGCGCCGCACGGCGCCGGCCCGGTGCACATGGCCGGGGCGCAGCGCCTCCACCGTGATGGTCTGGTCGATGGCCGGGTTCAGCGTGACGGTGACGACGGGCCGGATGTCTTCGTCGAGCGTGCTCATGCCTCGCCTCCGTCGAGCGCGCGCACCGCGTCGGCGGTCTCGCACTCCAGCGCCCGTTGCGCGGATTCCTTCAGGGCGGACAGGTCGCTGCCGCGCAGCCGGTCCTTCACGGCGGGGATGTCGCGCGGCGTCATGGAGAGTTCGCGCACGCCGAGCCCGGTCAGCAGCGCCGCGCCGAACGGGTCCCCGGCGATGCCGCCGCAGACGCCGACCCAGCGGCCGTGCCGCTCCGCCCCCTCCACCGTCAGGCGGATCAGCCGCAGGACGGCGGGGTGCAGGCTGTCGGCCTCCGCCGCCAGTTCGGGGTGCTGGCGGTCGATGGCCAGCGCGTATTGCGTCAGGTCGTTGGTGCCGATGGAGAAGAAATCGACATGGCGGGCCAGAACGTCGGCCTGGATGGCCGCCGCTGGAACCTCGACCATGATGCCCAGCGGCACGGCGGGGGCGTCCAGCTCCGCCCGGACGCGCTCGCAGGCGGCGCGCAGGGCCTGCACCTCGCCCAGCGCCGTGATCATCGGGAACATGATCGACAGCGCCCCGCCGTCCTTGGCGGCGCGGTAGAGCGCGCGGAGCTGAGTCTCCAGCAGGTCGGGCCTGCGCAGCAGCAGGCGGGCGCCGCGCACGCCGAGGAAGGGATTCTCCTCGTGGGGAAGCTGAAGGTGCGGCACCTGCTTGTCGCCGCCGATGTCGAGCGCGCGGACGATCAGCGGACGGCCCTCCAGGGCGGTCAGCATACCGCGGTAGGTCTCGTACTGCTCGTCCTCGCCGGGGGCGTCGCCGCGCTCCAGGAACAGGAACTCGGTGCGCATCAGCCCGACGCTCTCCGCCCCCTGCGACAGGGCGACCGCCACCTGATCGGGGCGGTTGACGTTGGCGCCGATCTCCACCTCGTGGCCGTCGCGGGTGCGGGCGGGCAGGCCGCGCCGGGCCTCCTCCTCGGCCTTGCGGGCCTCCTCCCGCACGATCCAGGCGCGGGCGTCGGCGGTGTCGGCCTCGGCGGGGGACAGGTGCAGGCGCCCGGTCTGCCCGTCGAGGATGGCCGGGGTGCCGTTCGCCAGCTCCATCAGCGCGGCCCCGCCCGCCACCATGGCGGGAAGCCCCAGCGTGCGCGCCAAAATGGCGGTGTGGGAGGTCGGGCCGCCCTGCGCCGTCGCCAGCCCGATCACCCGCGCCATGTCCAGCGCCGCCGTGTCGGAGGGCGACAGGTCCTCGGCGATCAGGATGCAGGGGGTGTCCGGCAGGTCCGGCGCCCCGCCGGTGCGCAGCGCCGGGTCGATCCGCGCCAGCACGCGCTGGCCGACGTCGCGCAGGTCGGCGGCGCGGGCCGCCAGAACGGGGTTGTCGAGCGCGGCCAGCCCGGCGGCGGTGCGCTCCACCGCCCGGTGCCAGGACCAGGCGACGCCGTGCCCCTCGACCATCAGCTGGCAGGCCAGCGTGACGAGGTCGGTGTCGTTCAGGATCTCCGCTTGGGCGGTGAAGATCGCCGCTTCGGAAGGCCCGAGGCGGCGGGCGGTGTCGTCGGCCAGCGCCTTCAGGGTCTGGCGGGTCCGGCTCAGTGCCTCGTGCAGGCGGTCGCCGCCCTCGATCAGCGGGACCGGCTCATCGGGCACGGACACGACGGCGCGTGGCAGCACATGCACCGGGCCGATGGCGAGGCCGGGACTGGCGGCGATCCCCGGCACGGCGGGCAGCGGGTTCGGCGGCGTCCAGCCGCGCGCGGGCGCGCGGACCTTCTGCGCCGCGGCGGCGGCGTCCGCCTTCTCCCGCGCGGTCAGCCGGGTGATGGTCGCCTTCATGCGGGCCAGCGCCGCCACGGCGTCGTCGCCTTCCGCCGAGACGACCACGCTGTCGCCGGCGCGCAGGCCAAGCTGGAGCAGCGCCACAAGCGCCTTGGCGTCGGCCACCAGATCGCCGTGGCGGACCTGGATGCGGGCGGCCGAGGCGCGCGCCGTCTCCACCCAGGCGGTGGCCGGGCGGGCGTGCAGGCCGGTGGGGTAATCGACCACCCAGTCGAACCGCTCCGCCAGATCGCCGCCCGGCGTGGTGGGAGCGGTCACGGGCGCGTCCTCGCTGAGAGCGGCGGAGAGGGCGGCGGGATCGGTGACGGTGAACAGGCCGGTCAGCCGCGCCTCGTCCTGCATCAGCCGGGTCAGCCGGCGCAGAACGGCGATGTGGGCGTCGGACTGTGCGGCGATGGCGACCACCAGATGGGCCGTCTGGCCGGGATTCCACGCGACGCCGCCCGGCACCTGGAGGACGGCGATGCCGCTGCGGCGGACCATGCCGCGGTCCTCGACCATGCCGTGGGGGATGGCGACGCCGTGGCCGAGGAAGGTGTTCGCCACCGCTTCCCGGCGCAGCATGCTGGCGGCGTAGGCCGGGTCGATGCAGCCGGCCGCGATCAGGAGCTGGGCGGCCTCGCGGATCGCCTCCTCCTTGCCGGCCGGGCTGGCGTTCAGCCGCAGCAGGTCGGGCCGCAGCAGATCGGGGGTCAGGCCGGTGGGCATGATGGCGGTGTTGGTGTCGGGGGGCATGGCGGGTCCGTCTCCTCCGTTCGGTTTGGCGCCGGGCGGTCTTGGGTGTCGTCCTTGCAGCGCTGTTATTGAAAACGATTACATAAGGCTCTGTCAACGGAGTTTGCATTGAATCCGCCGCCTCCTTCGGGCAGACTGAGCCGTATGGGGCGGTGAAACGGTCCCAAGGGATGGAAACGATTTCAAAAACGGTTTCAAGACGGATCGGTGACCGGATCATCATGAGCGACAGCGTCAAAGCCATCGGAATCAAGGACGTCGCCCGCGAGGCCGGCGTCTCGGTCGCCACGGTGTCGCGGGTGCTGAGCAACGGCCCGGTCAGCGACGCGCTGCGCGCGCGGGTGGAGGACGCGGTGCGGGCCACCGGCTACCGCCCGAACCTGTCGGCGCGGCGGCTGCGCTCGCAACATTCCCAGACCATCGGGCTGATCGTCTCGGACATCCGCAACCCTTTCTTCACGGCGGTCAGCCGCGCGGTGGAGGACGCCGCCTTCCAGGCCGGGATGCGAGTGATCCTGTGCAACACCGACGAGAACCCGGAGCGGGAGGCCATGTACCTGCGGCTGATGCAGGAGGAGCGGGTGACCGGCCTGATCTTCGCGCCGACCCGCGCGACGCTGGCCCAGCTCGACCGGGCCGACCTGGATTTCCCGGTGGTGCTGATCGACCGCAGCGCGCCCGCCGGGCGCTTCGATTCGGTGGTGCTGGACAACCCGCAGGCCGCCGCCCTTCTGGTCGATCACCTGCATGGACAGGGCTACCGCCGCATCGCCGGCCTGTTCGGCAACACCAGCACCACGGCGGTGGAGCGCCACGCCGGCTATCAGGCGGCGCTGGCCGCCCATGGGCTGCACGCGGAGGCGCGCTTCGTCCCGCCGACCGCCGAGGCGGCGGAGGCGGAGATCGCCCGCTGGCTGGCGGAGGCGCGGCGCTCCGGCGCCATGCCGGACGCGGTGATGGTCAGCAACAGCCTGCTGCTGATGGGGGTGGTGAAGGCGGCGCGGACGCTGGGGCTGGCGATTCCCGGCGATCTGGCGGTGGCCGGCTTCGACAACGAGCCCTGGACGGAGCTGGTCGGCCCCGGCCTGACGGTGATCGAACAGCCGGTCCACGAGATCGGACGGGCGGCGATGACGCTGCTGTTCGAGCGGCTCGACGACCCGGAGCGGGCGACGCGCAAGGTGGTGCTGTCGGGGACCTGCGTGGCGCGGGGATCGACGGGTGGGGTGAGCGGTTGAATTGGGCCCCCACCCAACCCTCCCCCGCTGCGCAGGGGAGGGCTTAAACTCCTCCCCCTGCAAAGCGGGGGGAGGTCGGGAGGGGGGCACCAAGGCAACCGCTCTCCAACAACAAACCCTACCCCCGCTTCCTCTTCCCCGGCGCCCGCACGGGGTCCGGCACCGGGGCCAGCATCCCGGCGCTGACGAAGCTGCTGATTTCCGTGATGATCTCGTCCGGGTCGCCGGGGTTGCAGATGCCCGGCGCCAGCTCCTCCAGCCGATGGGTGTCGGAGAAGGCGTAGAGATAAGCGCCGATCATCAGCGTCATCCGCCAATAGACGTCCCGCTCGGACAGATGCGGCAACGCCTCCTTCAGAGCGGCGGCGAAGATGCGGGTCGAGGCGTCGTAGGCCTCGTTGCGCAGCTTGTAGGAAATCTCCGGCGGCTCGGTGTGCAGCCGGGCCTGGAGCCGCATGAAGGTGCGGCCCCCCTCCGTCTCGCGCATGGCCAGCGCCGGCATCAGGAAGGCGTAGACGATGTCGCGCACCGCCGGCGGCGTGGACCCGCGGCGCAGCGCCTCCAGCCGCTCCATGCGCTCGTCGGCGATCTTCCGGCCGCGGCGTAGGAAGACCTCCTCGAACAGCCCGTGCTTGGACCCGAAGTAATAGCTGATGAGGGCCTGGGTCACCTCGGCCCGGTCGGCGACGTTGCGCAGGCTGGTGCCGGCGTAGCCGAGGTTGGCGAACTCCAGCTCCGCCGCGTCCAGGATCTGGTCGCGCACGTTGCTGGTGCCCTCCGGACGGCCCGGCCCGGCGCGGCGGCTGCGCGGGGGACGGCCCCGCGCCGGGCCGCTCTCCGGCGCGGTGTCGGCGACGGGCACGCTGTCCTGCACTTTGCTCATCGGTCGGCTCATCTCAATCCCGGCGGCACTCTTCGGATGGAAAGTCTAACATGGTGCAACGTCCGATCCTCTTTTCAACCCTGACGGCTTCTCACAAGGCGAGAACGCGCTCCGCCGGAACCACGTCGCCGTATTTCTGGCCGATGTCGAACAGGTTGGCCTCGTGCGGCGCCAGGGCGCGGTCGCCCACGCAATCGGCCATGACGACCGGGCGGAAGCCGTGGCACATGGCGTCCACCACGCTGGCCCGCACGCAGCCGCTCGTCGTCGCTCCGGCGATCAAAAGAGTCTCGACGCCGCGCTGTGTCAACCACGGCGCCAGCCCGGTCCCGAAAAAGGCTGACGGCACCGTCTTGCGCACCACAAGCTCCCCCGGCACCGGAGTCAGCTCCGGCACGATGGCGCTGATGGCGGCGTGCTCGGTCAGGGTCTGCATGCCCGGCACCTTGATGGAGAAGACGTTCCCGTCCGACCCGTCGTCGGCGTAGACGATCCGGCTGTGGGCGACGAACCAGCCGCGCTGCCGGGCCTTCGCCAGCACCTGCGCCGTGCGGGCGATGGCCGGCGCGATGTTGCCGCCGCCGAACACCGCCGGGTCGGCGAAGCCGTTGACGAAATCGACGATCAGCAAGCCGATCTGGCCCTGGATGCCCAGCGACTGGCCGAAGCCCTGCCGCTCGTAGACGGCCTGTTCCGAAACACTCATGCCAGTTCCTTTCCGGCCAGCAGCTTGCCCTCGCGGACGACCTCGCGCCCGTCCAGGCGGACGGTGCAGTTCCGCATGGGAATGTCGATGTGGCAGGCGGTGGTGCGCGACCCGCCCGCCTCGTTGTTGGGGCCGAGCGAGAAGAGGAAGTTTCCGGCGAAGGCCCGCGCGTCCATGCCCAGCGTCTGCTCCCGGTCGTAGAGGCCGAGCGTCGACCAGCGCGCCCGCTTCTGCGTGCCCCAGCCGATGTGGGAGATGGCGTAGGCCTCCGGGTCGGCGAAGGCGTCCATGTAGTCGTTCAGCAGGTCGGCGTCCAACCCGCCGGTGATGGCGGTGACGTAGCCCCTCTCCACCGTCATCTCGATCTGCGAGGTCAGGTAGGACTTCATCGGCAGCAGGATGTCGCCCTTGTCGAGCACGATCCGCCCGCTCGCCTGCCCCTCGTTGGGGAAGGTGAAGCCGAAGCCGCTCGGCCAGTGGTCCCAGCGCCCCGGCTCGTCGACGAAGCCGTATTCCTGCACCGTCGGGAACTCCCCGATGGGCAGGCGCAGGTCGGTGCCGGCCCGCGAGGTGACGTGCATCTCCTTGGCCGCCTTCAGCAGCGCCGTCGCCTCGCCGACGGTCGCCTTGTCCTCCAGGCTGGGCAGCAGGCGGACGAGAACCTCCGGCGGTTCGACGGCGAGCAGGATCTTCGTGCCACTCTCCAGGATCTCCATCTGCTCCGGCGAGAAGAGGAGGGTCATCAGGTCCAGCACCAGATCGCTTTCCTTCAGCGCGGCCATGGCGGCGCGGTTTCCGGTCAGCGGGGTGGTGCCGAGATAGGCGAGGCTGTCGCGGCTGTGGGCGTGCTCCGCGTTCACCGGCGGCAGGTCCAGCCGGTTGACCCGCGCCCCCAGGTTCGAGGCGGCGATCAGGGCGGTGCGCAGGGTCTGCGGGTGGGTGCCGTCGCTGGTCAGGACGGTAACCACCTCCTGCGGTTTCAGCTTCGACAGGGTCAGAACATGGGTCCAGGCGCGGACCATATCGGCGTCACTGACGGGCATGATGCGTGTCCCTTTCCGGATAAGCGGTCAGACGGCGGTGCCAAGGAAGGTGCCGAAGGCGTGGTAGAAGCCCTCCGCGTCGTCCCAGGGGATCATGTGCCCGGCCCCCTCGACGCGGGTGACGGCCAGCTCGGGCTGGAGGCTTCGGATCTCCGCCTCCTCCTCGGGCCGGATCACGTCGCCGCGCCCGGCGGCGATCAGCAGGGCGGGGCAGGGGATGCGCGGGAAATCGGCGTGGATGTCGTCGGTCTGGAAGTCGTTGAAGGCGGTGACGATGGCCCGCTCGTCGCAGGTGTGCAGCCATTCGGCGCGCAGGCGGAGCTGCTCGTCCGTCCAGGTCGGGCAGAAGGGCCGCATCGCCTCCAGGTCGGCGCCCTCGCGCATGAGGCGGATGGAATCCACGTACCAGGGAAGCTGCGCCGGGTAGGGGCGGCGGCCCGGCCCGGAGACCGGCGGATCGACCATGACCAGCCGCGCCGGGGCGGCGCCATGGCGGCTGACCGCGCGCAGGCCGATGCGCGCGCCCATGGAGTGGCCGACCAGCGCGTAGTCGCGCAGGCCCAGCGCCGCGGCGAAGGCCGTCACGTCGGCGGCCATGGCGTCCAGCCCGTATTCGAGCGCGTCCGACGCCTCCGACAGGCCGCGCCCGCGCACGTCGAGCACGTAGGTGTCGAAATTGCGCCCGAAGCGCTCCGCGACGAAGCCCCAGGTGACGGCGGGGCTGGTGATGCCCGGCACGATCACCACGGGACGGGTTTTCCCCTCGCCGCCATAGCGCAGGTAATGCTGGCGGATGCCGTTGGCGCGGACGTTCGCGCCGTAGCGGTAGGTGCTGCTGGTCATGGCAACCCCCGTTCAGTAGGCGCCGGAGAGCAGGGCGCCGGCCCCCGGAACGCGCGTCGGCAGGCCCAGCGCCTTCAGCTTGGCGTAGGTGGTGGCGACGGCGGCGCTCAGCACCGGCTTGCCGGTCATCGCCTCGACCTGCGCGATGGCGGGCAGCGAGGGCATCTGGACGCAGGCCGATAGCACCACGGCGTCCACCCCGGTGGTGTCCATGCTTGCGACGATCGCCGGCAGGCGGGACGGGTCGTGGCGCCCGACCTCCAGATTGTCGGGGATTTCCAGCGCGCGCCAGTCGGCGACCTGCACGCCCTCATGCTCGATGTAGTCGACGACGAGCTGGGCCAGCGGCTTCATGTAGGGGGCAACCAAGGCAATCCTCTTCGCGCCCAGAACATGCAGCCCATCGACGAGCGCGCCCGCGCTGGTGATGACCGGGGCAGCTCCGCCATTCTCCGCGGTGCGCCCGTGCAGCCGCTCCTGCGAGACGCGGTGATAGCCCTTGCCCATGCTCATGATGGCGACGAGGCAGGCGTAGCCCAGCACGTCGACGCGGGCGTCCGACAGCTCTAGCGCGCAACGGTCGGACTCGGCGTCCATGGCGGCGAGTTCCTCCTTCTTCACCGTCTTCATGCGCATGCGGCTGGAATGGAAGGTGAAGCGGGTGCCGTGCGCCAGCGCGTGGGCGGTCAGCATCGCCGGGATTTCCGTCTCCATGGTCGTGTTGGAGGAGGGGACGATCTGGCCGATGCGATAGGTCTTGCTGTTCATGGTCGGTCCTTGGAGATGTCTTGCGGCGGCTGGCTCTCGTTGCTGCCCTTGCCCCCACCCCGGCCCTCCCCCGCTAACGCAGGGGAGGGAGTTGAGTCCCCTCCCCTGCGAGAGCGGGGGAGGGTTAGGGTGGGGGCATTACGCGACGAGGCGCGGCTTGTCGGAGAGGTTCGGGCGGAAGGCGCGGGCGTCGTACTGGTAGACCCAGTTGGCCTGGATGCCGGTGGCCTGCGGGTTGAACAGGCCGCGCAGCCAGTAGACGAAGTCGCGCTTGGCCTGGGCCAGCGGGGAGGGCAGGTGGTAGGTCCGCCCGCGCTCCCGCGCCTCCAGCTGGACGCGGCTGGTGCGGGGAAGCCGCTCCGCCTCGTAGTCGCGCAGCGCCGAGGCCACGTCGCTGCCGTGCCCCTTCAGGGATTCCGCCAGCACATAGGCGTCCTCGATCGCCATCGCGGCCCCCTGCGAGAGGAAGGGCAGCATGGGGTGTGCTGCGTCGCCCATCAGCGTGATGCGGCCCTTCGACCAGCTCGTCATCGGGTCGCGGTCGAACAGGCCCCACTTGTAGACCTGATCCACCTTGCTGAAGAGCGTCTCCACGTTGCGGTGCCAGCCGCGGAAGGCGCCGAGCATCTCCTCCTTGCTGCTGGGGGCGTTCCAGGACTCCTCGACCCACTCCTTGGTCTCGGCGACCGCCACGATGTTCACGGCGTTGCCGCCGCGCACGTAGTAGGTCACGACATGGCTGTGCGGCCCGAACCAGAAGGAGGCGTCGGGGCTGACGTAATCCACCACCCCGCCGGTCGGCACCACCGCGCGGTAGCACATGTGGCCGGTGAAGCGCGGCGCCTCCGGCCCGAACAGGGCGGAGCGCACGACGGAGCGCACGCCGTCCGCGCCGACGATCAGGTCGGCCTCGAACTCGCTGCCGTCGCTGAAGCTGGCGACCGCCGTGCTCTTGTCCTGGCGGACACCGGTGCAGCCCACCCCGAAATTGGCGACGCTCTCCGGGACCAGCGAGGCCAGGATGGCGTGCAGGTCGGCGCGGTGGATGTGGATGAAGGGCGCGTCGTAGAGCACCGGGCAGGTCTCGATCAGCGGCGTGCGGAAGCTCTCCCGCCCGCTGCGCCAGTTGCGCCCGACCAGCGACTGCGGCAGGAAGCCGGCGGCCAGCATCTTGTCCAGAAGCCCCAGCGACTTGATGACCTTCACCGCGTTCGGCGTCATCTGGATGCCGGCGCCGATCTCGCCGAAGCCCGGCGCCCGCTCGAACAGGCGGACCTCGAAGCCGCGCTGGAGCAGGCTGCCGGCCAGCGCGACGCCGCCGATGCCGCCGCCGACGATGCCAATTCGCATGTTGGTTCGCACTCTTGCCTCCTGAAGGACGGCGACCGAGAATTGTTCGGTCGTTCGTTTAATTGTTCGTGACGCGGCCTTTCGCCGTCGCTGTGGCCTTCAGCCGCCCAGATAGGCGCGCAGCAGGTCGGGGTCGCCGCGCAGCTCCGCGGAGGGGCGGCTGGCGGTGATTCGGCCCGTCTTGACCACATAGGCCCGGCTGGCGACGCCCAGCGCGTTGTGGATGTTCTGCTCGACCAGCAGGACGGTCACGCCGTGGGCGTTGACGGAGCGCACCACGTCGAACACCTCGTCGGCCATCTTCGGGCTGAGGCCGAGGCTGGGCTCGTCCAGCATCAGCAGCCGCGGCTCCGACATCAGCGCGCGGGCGATGGCGAGCATCTGCTGTTCGCCGCCGCTGAGCGTGCCGGCCATCTGGCGCGACCGCTCGCGCAGGCGTGGGAAGCGGTGGAAGGCCATGCCGATGCGCCGCTGCACCTCCTCGCGCGAGCGGCAGAGATAGGCGCCGAGCGCGATGTTCTCCTGCACCGTCATGTTCGGCCAGACGTGCCGTTCCTCCGGGCAGTGGGCGATGCCGGCGGCGACGATGCGGTCGGCGGGCAGGTTGGCGATGGACTTGCCGTTCCAGACGATGGTGCCGGAGCGCGCCTTCAGCAGACCGGAGATGGCCCGCAGGATGGTGCTCTTGCCGGCGCCGTTGGCGCCGATCAGGGCGACCGTCTCGCCGGCCCGCACGTCCAGCGACACGCCGTGCAGCGCGGCGGTGGAGCCGTAGGCGACGTGCAGCCCGTCGACGGCGAGGACCGGCGCGTCGGCGGCCCGCGCGATGGCGGAGGGGGAGGGGGATTCGGAGAGCAGCGTCATGCGGCGGCCTTTCCGAGATAGGCCTCGGCGACCTGCCGGTTCTCCAGGATCTCGGCGGGCCGGCCCTCGGCCAGCTTGCGGCCGAAGTTGAGGACGACGATCCGGTCGGACACCGACATGACCAGATCCATGTTGTGCTCCACGATCAGCAGCGCGTCGATGCTGCGCCCGATCAGCGTCTTCAGCACCGCGCCGAAGTTCCCGGCCTCGTGGCTGTTCAGCCCGGCGGCGGGTTCGTCCAGCATCAGCAGGCTGGGCTTGGCGGCCAGCGCCACCGCGACCTCCAGCAGGCGCAGCTCGCCGCAGGACAGCAAGTGCGCCGGGGCGTTCATGCGCTGGGCCAGACCCATCGTCTCGACGATGGCGGCGGCGCTCTCCCGCGCCTCCCGCTCGGCGCGGCGCACCGCCTCGCCGGGAAAGAAGGTGGCGAGAAGGGATTGCCGGCTCGCCATGTAATGGCCGGTCAGCACATTCTCGAAGACCGTCAGCCGCTTCATGACGTTGGTCTTCTGGAAGCTGCGGACGAGGCCGAGCCGGGCGATGGCGTGGGGCTTGCGGTTGGTGATGTCCTGCCCCTTGAAGCGCACCCGCCCGTTGCTCGGCGCGTAGAAGCCGGTCAGCATGTTGAAGCAGGTGGTCTTGCCGGCGCCGTTGGGGCCGATCAGGCCGACGATCTCGCCGGGCTGGATGTGGAAGCTGAAGTCCTTCACCGCCGTGATGCCGCCGAAGGTCATGGTCAGGTCGTCGGCGCGCAGCAGCGGCTGCCGGTCGGTTGTCGCCGTCATACGGTGCGCTCCTTCGCGGCGTTGAGGGGCGGCCGGGCGGCCTGCTGCTCGCGGCGCTGAGCGATGAAGCCCATCAGGCCGTTGGGCAGGAACAGGACGATGGCCATGACGATCAGGCCGAACAGGGTGAGGCGGAGTTCCTGCATCTCGCGAAGATACTCCTCCAGCACTGTCACGATCACCGCGCCGGCCAGTGGACCGATCAGCGTGCCCTTGCCGCCCAGCAGCACCATGATGATCATCGTCGCCATGAAGGCGAAGCGGAACACCTCCGGCCCGACGAAGGAGATGTAGTGGGCGTAGAAGCCCCCGGCCAAGCCGGCCAGGAAGGCGCCCAGCACGAAGGCCTGCATGGCCGTGCCGAAGGGATCGACGCCGATGGACTGCGCGACGTAGCGGTTCTCGCGCACCGCCACCGCCGCCCGCCCGGCGTTGGAATAGACGAAGCGGTAGGAGAGGTAGAGCGCCACCGCGGCGATGCCCAGCACGATCAGGAAGAAGCCGGCCTTGTCGGTGACGGTCACGTCCCCGAAGAGGTTCTGGCCGACGCCGGCCAGGCCCATCGGGCCGTTGGTCACCGCGATCCAGTTGTTGGCGACGATGCGCAGCACCTCGGCGAAGGACAGGGTGACGATGACGAAGTAGGGGCCTTGCAGCCGCAGCGTGATCGCCCCGATGGCGAAGCCGAAGACGGCGGAGACCAGCCCGGCCAGCGGGATCGTCACCCACATCGGCATCCCCGCCTGCGTGGACAGCAGCGCCGCCGTGTAGGCCCCGGTGCCGAGGAAGGCGGTGTGGCCCAGCGAGAACTCGCCGACATAGCCGACCACCAGATTGAGGCTGCTCGCCAGCACCGCGTAGAACAGCGCCATGATGGCGAGGTGCAGGATGTACTGGTCCGTCACCGCGAAGGGCAGAAGCGCCGCCCCCGCCAGAAGGGCCAGCAGGATGTTGCGTTCCAGGGTCATGTCAGGCCCTTTCCGTGCGGATCGAGAACAGGCCCTGGGGCCGGAACAGCAGGATCAGGATGACCAGGACGAAGCCGATGACGTCGACCATGCCCATCGAGACGTAGCCGCCCCACATCGCCTCGGCGACGCCCAGCAGCAGGCCCCCGGCGATGGCGCCCGCGAAGCTGCCCATGCCGCCGAGGATCACCACGACGAAGCTCTTCAGGCTGATGAGCCCGCCGACCGACGCCTGGGCGGAGTAGATGGAGGCCAGCAGCATCCCCGACAGCGCGGCCAGCGTGCAGCCCAGCGCGAAGGTGGCGGCGTAGACGTGGCCGGTGCGGATGCCGGCGAGGCTGGCCGCCATCGGGTCCTGGAAGGTGGCGCGCATCGCCGCCCCCAGACGGGTCCGGCGGATCAGCAGATGGGCGCCGACGATCAGCGCGATGCCCACCGCCACGGCCAGCAGGCGCAGCTTGGTCACCGCGATGGGGCCGAAGAACAGCGGCCCCTCGGCCATTGCGCCGGCCACCTTCATGGGCGCCGGGCCGACCAGCAGGAGCGTGCCGTTGACCAGGAAGATCGACAGGCCGATGGTCAGCAGGATGCCCGGCTCCTCACCCTGGCCGCGCACCCGCTCGATCAGGAAGCGGTCGACCAGCCAGCCGACGGCGGCCATGAAGGCGGCGACCACGATCAGGCCGCTGAAGAAGTCGAGACCCAGGTAATTGGTGACGAACCAGCCGCTGACCCCGCCCAGCATGTAGAACTCGCCGTGGGCGAAGTTGACCACGCGCATCAGGCCGAAGATCAGCGTCAGACCGAGGGCGGAGAGCGCGTAGAACACGCCCATCACCAGCCCGTTGGCCAGGAACTGCGGAAAGAGATCCATGACGTTCTCGCAAAAGCAGGCCCGCACAAACGGTGCGTTGGATCGGTGCGCGCCGCGGGGATGGTGCCGTTGGGACCATCCCCGCGGCGGGCCCGCCGGTCAGTGCGGCGCGTCCACCGGGGTGGAGGCGATCACCTTCGGTTCGCCCTTTTCGATCCGCACCAGCACCGCGTCGAAGCCGTAGGCCTGGCCCTTGTCGGTGAACTTGTAGACGCCGTTCGGCGCCTCGTAGCTGGTCTTGGCGAGCGACGCCCGGATGGCCTCGGCGTCGGTGCCGCCGGCCCGCGCGATGGCCTGCCCGGCGATGTTCAGCGCGTTGTAGCCGGCGGCGCCGTACTTGCCGGGCTTGATGCCGTACTTCGCCTGGTATTTCTGGACGAAGGTCTGGTTGCGCGGGGTGTCCATGCTGGAGGCGTAGGGGACGGCGGCGTGGATGCCCTCCGCGGCCTCGCCGGTCAGGTTGATGAAGTCGGCGGTGGCCCAGGAGCCGACGCCGAACACCTTGGTGTCCAGCCCCATCTCGCGGATCTGCTTGACCAGGATGGAGCCGTCCTGGGTCTCGGCGGCGACGAACACGCCGTCCGGCTTGGCGGCGCGCAGCTTGGTCAGCAGCGTGAAGAAGTCGGTGGCGCCGTGGTCGAAATACTCGGTCAGCACCGTCTTGACGCCCAGCGCCGTCAGGTCACGGGAGAATTCCTCCACCCCGCCGCGGCCCCAATCGTCGTTGACGCCGATGTAGGCGACCTTGGTCAGCTTCAGGTCGTTGGCGAGGATCTTTGCGAAGGCCTCCGCCATCAGCGCGTCCGTCTCGGCGGCGCGGAAGAAGTAGGGGTTGCCCTGTTCCGTCAGGCTGGCCTTCGACGAGACGCCGGTGATCAGCGGCAGCTTGTACTTCTGGGCCACCGGCATGATCGCCGCGGTGGCGGAGCTGCAGAAGGCGCCGACCAGCGTGACGACCTTGTCCTTCTGCACCAGCTTCTCGACGGCGTTGACCGAGTTGGCCGGGGTGCACTGGCCGTCCTCGACGATCAGTTCGATCTTCTTGCCGAGGACGCCTCCGGCGGCGTTCATCTCCTCGACGGCGAGCCGGGCGCCTTCCACCACGGACTTGCCGTTGTAGGCGACCGATCCGGTCAGCGGCTGGACCAGCCCGATCCTGACCGTGTCCTGCGCCTGCGCCGGAACCGACGCGGCGATGCCGGTCAACAGCAGGCCGCCCAGTACCACGTTTCTCATCTCTCCCTCCGCGTTCGACGGTGATGTCGCGATGACGGCGAATGACGATTCCCTGTCGGCGCCCCGCCGTTCCCGGCGTGGGCGCGTCGGCCCGTTTCGGGAACGCGCTCCGTCCGATGCGGCAACCGTTCCCGTGTTTTATTATACGGCCAATTAATTATTCAGGGATGCTAACGGTCACGTCGCGGCGCTGTCAATCGCTTTTCCGACGAAGACGGTTGGGGATTTTTTCGGGGAGATGTTTAGCGCCCGGTCGGCGCGCGCCTCAGCGGAGCGCGTCGAGCGTGTCGGCGTTGGGGCAGAGCCGGGCGTGCTCCGGCTGCGTGCAGCCCTCGGCCAGCAGGCGGCGGCAGGTGCGGGCGCTGCGGCAGAGCGCGCAGACCCGTTGCAGGTCGTTCATCAGGTCGGGGCGGTCCTGCTCCACCACCGCGCCATCGACGCCGTGCAGCGCCATCGCGGCGGGCAGCAGTGCGCCGACATGGCCGGCGCGCAGGACGGACGGCGCGTTCAGGTCGGTCAGCCCGGCGTCGGCCAGCACGCGGCTGCGGTCGTGCGGGGCCAGCGCCTGGAGGGCGTTCAGGGACCGCGCACCGCGCCAGCCGCGCAGGAGTTTCGCGCACAGGCCCTCTTGCGGCGCAGGGGCGGGGGTGGTCATGGGAGTCTCCGAAGCGGGTTATTAATCGTTCGATTAATATTCGCCGTCGGAGCGCCCGGCGCCTTGATGTGGATCAGCCGCGCCCGGTTTTTATCACGAGGCCGGACGTGTCCCGATGCAGCGCACGGCGTAGCGCCGGAAGCCGAAGCCGGACTCGCCCTCGCAACGCTCGACCAGGAAGGCCGCGCGCCTTGTGACGATGCGGCTTCCCATGGCGAGCGGGGCGTCGTGCGCCAGTTCCAGCATCATGCGCTGCTGGCGCTGCGGGTGGGAGAGCAGCAGGGCGCGGGCCTTGCCCAGCCGCCGCCCCTCGGCATCGCGGCAGCGGGCTGGGACCTCGAACATCCAGAAGGCGAGCGCGGCTTCGGACATGGGCGGAGTCCTCGTGGGATGGGGGGTGTTCGGGTGCCGACGCTGCCCCCACCCCGGCCCTCTCCCGCTCTCAGCGGACCGAAGGTCCGCCTGCCGCGTCAGCGCAAACCTTTGGTTTGCGCGAGAGCTTCGCAGGGGAGGGAGACTGTCCCCTCCCCCGCCCAGCGGGGGAGGGTTAGGGTGGGGGCAAGCCCGCCGCGTTACGCCGCCACCGGAATGGGCTTCGGCAGCAGCGGGCTGTCCACCTCCTGCACCGCGCCGTCGCGCAGCGAGAAGGCCGGGACGATCATCTCCGGCGCGGTCACCCGCTCGCCGCTGTTGTCGCTGAGCTGCCAGCGGCCGGCCTTGACCTCCAGCACCGCCACGTCGGCGGCCATGCCCGGTGTCAGCGCGCCGATCTCGTCGGCCATGCCCAGCATGGCGGCGGGGTTGCTGGTCACCGTCTTCAGCACGTCGCCCAGCGCCATGCCGAGAGTCAGAAGCTCGGTCATCGCGTGGGTCAGGCTGAAGGGGGCGACGCCGTAGAAGGGGTTGGCCTCGCGGTCGCCGCCGGCACCCATGACCGGGGCCTTCACGTTGTAGCCGTGCAGGTCGGCGCCCAGCGTGTAGGGCAGGATGCCCGCCGCCAGAGTCCGCCGCGCCATCTCGAAGCTGAAGTGCGAGCCGTGGCCGACATCGACGGTCAGGCCGCGCTCCAGCGCCTTGTAGATGACCGGATGCACCTCGCCGGTGCGGGTCGAGATGAAGCCGCCGGGGTGCCGTGTGAAGGGGTGGGCCAGGATGTCGCGCGAATCGAGCAGCGGGACCAGCTCCTCCACCAGCATGTCGGGATCGACGGCCTCGCCGCCCTCCACCTCCGGCCAGAGCTGGCCGAGATGGACGTAGAGCGGAACGCCGATGCCGTCTGCGATGCGCTTGGCCTGCTTGATGACGTCGAGACCCCAGCGCGATGCGCCGCCGACCTCGGCATGGGCCTTGATGCCCTTCACGATGTCGCGATTCTCGCGCCCGACGCGGATGGTGGCGTCCACATCGACGCAATCCGGGCGGTAGAGCTGCGGGTAATAGTGGCCCTCCAGCCCGCCGACCAGATAGGCCGACAGGAAGCACAGCGTGCGCGAGCGCGCCGGCTCGGCGATGAAGCGGCGGAAGGCGGGCAGGGTCATCAGGCTCGGCCCGCCCTGATCGACCAGCGTCGACACGCCGGAGCGCACACCCACCATGTCCGGGTTCAACCCGAAGCGGCCGGTGACCTTTTCGAAGACGTGCGCGTGGGTGTCGATCAGGCCCGGCGTCACGAGCTTTCCGGAGACATCAAGGATGGTGTCGGCGGCATCGTCGGGCAGCCGTTCCGCCACCGCCGCGATGCGGCCCTTCGCGACCGCCAGATCGCCGACCAGATCCAGACCGTTGGCCGGATCGAGAATCCGTCCGCCGCGGAGCACGAGGTCGAACGTGTGCGTCTCTGACATAACCCACCTTCTTGCGCTGATTTTTATCTGCCCGTCCTTTCAGCAAGCGTCATGCCACGGAGGGTCGGAGTCGCCGGGGCGCACAAAACTTCAGCATACTGACGAATGACCGTCTGTTGGGCATTCGGTGGTCAAAATACGCACAATACGGCATACCACGGCATACCACGGCATGCGCCCACGGGCATCCGGTGGAACATTTTCCGCAGTATACTGACGATTCACGGTCGGGCGGTGACGCGCGGGACCCTGCTGCCAATTTGGGCACGAACGCAGAAGCCGAGGCGGAAATTGGGAGTTTTGAAGCGCTTCAACGTTTAGCGGCCATCGCCGCAGCGGGGTATGCCCGGGCACTCCATGGGTGCCGCAATATCATCAGCATGCTGATTAATGCCCGCGCGGCAGGCAGAGGTTGCGCACGAATGAAGCGGAAAGCCAAAGCCTTCTTAATTCCAAATTACCCGATTATCATCAATGAGATAAAGCGATCCTTTCGGGTTCTCCGCCGCCCTCCCCTCAATCCGTTTGCCCAACATTAAGGCGGTTTCCGGCCTTGACGCTTGGCCGTGTCAGACCTCCCGCCGAACCGAAATGCGCAGTGTTCTGCCGGTTGGCACGGTGTTCGCAAAGGGATGGGAAACCAACGGAAAAAGTCGGATATCCATAAAAATGAGAAGGTTTCTTCGTGATGCGCGGCCTTCTTCCGTGAGGTTCCCATGCTGAACACGCCGCGCAGCCGCCGGGGAATGGTCACCTCCCCGCACCATCTCGCCAGCCAAGCCGGTCTTCAGATCCTGCGCGACGGCGGCACCGCCGTCGAGGCGGCGGTCGCGGTCGCCGCAGCGCTGGCCGTCGTCTACCCGCACATGACCGGCATCGGCGGCGACGGCTTCTGGCTGATCGCCGAGCCGGGGCGCGATCCCGTCGCCATCGACGCCTGCGGCGGGGCGGGCAAGGCCGTCTCGCTCGACCTCTACCGGCGCCACGGCCACGCCACCGTGCCTTGGCGCGGGCCGTTGGCGGCGAACACGGTCGCCGGCACCATCGACGGCTGGCGCGAGGCGCTGGCCGTCAGCGCCGGCTGGGCCGACCCGCTGCCGCTCGCCCGCATCCTGGACGAAGCCATCGCCCACGCCGAGCAGGGCATCCCGGTCACCGCCAGCCAGGAAGGGCTGACCCGCCAGAAGCTGCACGAGCTGAAGGACGTGCCGGGCTTCGCCGATACGTTCCTGCCGGGCGGCGCCGTGCCGCCGGAAGGCTCCACGCTGAGGCAGCCGGCGCTGGCCGCTACGCTGCGCCGGCTGGCGGCGGAGGGGCTGGACAGCTTCTACCGCGGGCCGCTCGCAGCATCCATCGCGGCGGATCTGCAGCGTGCCGGCTCGCCGGTGGATGCGGCGGATCTCGCGGCCCACGCGGCGCACCGCCGCCCGGCCCTGTCGGTCGGCGTGCGCGGGGCGCGGCTGTTCAACCACCCGCCGCCGACGCAGGGTCTGGCCTCGCTGATGATCCTCGCCCTGTTCGACCGGCTGGGCGTGACGGAGGGCGAGGGCTTCGACCACATCCACGGGCTGATCGAGGCGACCAAGCAGGCCTTCCTGGTGCGCGACCGCGAGGTCGGCGACCCGGCCTACATGGGGCGGGAGGCGCAGAGCTTCCTTGACGACGCCGTGCTGGACGGGCTGGCGGCGAACATCGACCGCGCCCGCGCGCTGCCCTGGCCGCATGTGGCGAAACCCGGCGACACGGTGTGGCTGGGCGTGATCGACGGGCAGGGCCGCGCCGTCAGCATGATCCAGAGCGTCTATTTCGAATTCGGCTCCGGCCTCGTCCTGCCGGAGACCGGAATTACCTGGCAGAACCGCGGCGCCTCCTTCCGCTTGGCGGAGGACGGCTGGAACGCGCTGGCGCCGGGGCGCAAGCCCTTCCACACGCTGAACCCGGCGATGGCCCGCTTCGACGACGGGCGCAGCATGGTCTACGGCACCATGGGCGGGGAGGGGCAGCCGCAGACGCAGGCCGCCGCTTTCTCCCGCTACGCGATGTTCGGGCAGGGCCTGCAGGCCGCCGTCACGGCGCCGCGCTGGCTGCTCGGCCGCACCTGGGGCGAGGACAGCGTGACGCTGAAGCTGGAAAGCCGCTTCGATCCCGCCCTGGTCGCCGCCCTGCGCGACGCCGGGCACGAGGTCGAGCTGCTCGATCCGTTCACGAGCACCATGGGGCATGCGGGCGCCATCGTCCGCCATGCCGACGGAACGCTGGAGGGGGCGACCGATCCCCGCAGCGACGGCGCGGTCGCCGCTTGGTGATTCCACTGGGTGACCACCGCCTACTGACGGTTCAAATCAAAAAGAGGGGGCTAGACGACATGCGGACGATGAAGACCACGGCGTTGCTGCTGAGCGCCGCACTGCTGGCGCCGGGCGTGGCCTTTGCGCAGGAGACGATCAAGATCGGCGTGACCCAGCCGCTGACCGGCGCGGTCGCCGCGTCGGGCAACTACGTCGCCAACGGCGCGCGGGTGGCGGAGGAGGTCGTCAACGCCAACGGCGGCGTGCTGGGCAAGAAGATCCAACTGATCATCGAGGACAACAAGAGCAACCCGAAGGAAGCCGTCGCCTCCGCCGAGAAGCTGATCGTGCGCGACAAGGTCCCGGTGCTGATGGGCGCCTGGAGCTCCACCTTCACCCTGGCGGTGATGCCGAAGCTGGTGGAGTACGGCGTGCCGATGGTGGTGGAGACCTCCTCCTCGACCAAGATCACCACCTCGGGCAACCCGTGGGTCTTCCGCATCGCCCCGACCTCCGCCATGGAGGCCAAGTCCTTCGCGGAGAAGCTGGACCACTTCCAGCCGGCCATCCAGAAGGCCGATTTCCTGGCGGTGAACAACGATTTCGGCCGTGGCTCGGCGGAGGAGTTCCGCAAGATGCTCCAGGCCAAGGGCGTCAAGATCGGCGTCACCGAGACGATGGCGCCGGAGGCCACCGACCTGTCGGCCCAGCTCTCCAGCATCAAGCAGTCGGGCGGCGACACGCTGTTCGTCACCACCGGCGTCGAGCAGATCACCCTGATCCTCAAGCAGGCGGCGGAGCTGCGCCTGCCGCACCGGGTCATCACCAACGGCGGCTCCTCCTCCCCCGATCAGCTCATCGCGCAGGCGGGTGCGGCGGCGAACGGCGGCTACTTCACGCTGTTCTTCGCCCCCTGGTTCCCGGAGAAGGCGGTGCACCCGACGGTCGCCAAGACCTTCGTCGATGGCTGGAACAAGAAGGGCTACGACTTCGCCGGCCTGACCGAGGGCTACCGCGGCTATGACGGCATCATGACCATCGTGGAGGCCATCAAGAAGGCCGGCAAGGCCGAGCCGCAGGCCATCCGCGACGCGCTGTGGACCGTCAAGCTGGACGGCGTGAACGGCGACATCGCCTTCAAGAAGGACGGCCCGGAAGGCAAGGAGAGCGGCCAGAACGAGGCCAACGTTTACGTCGTCCAGGTGAAGGACGGCAAGGTGACGATGCCGTAAGGCCCTCCTTTCAAACGCCCTCTCCCCTCTGGGGAGAGGGAGGGGACCCGCGCCGCAGGCGCGGGGAGGGTGAGGGGAATGTCCGTGGCGGCGCGTCCGGCACAAGCGCAACCCCCTCACCCTGACCCTCTCCCCGCTTTCGGCGGGCCGAGGGCCCGCCTGACGCGTCAGCGCAAACTTCGTTTGCGCGTGAGCGGAGGGGAGAGGGGAAAACCGAGGGATGGAGACACGCGGTGGAAGCGCATCTGCAGCACCTTTTGAACGCCGTGGTCCTGGGGGGGACCTACGCGCTGCTGGGAATCGGCCTGACGCTGATCTTCGGCATCATGCGCGTGGTCAACTTCACCCATGGCGAGCTTTACACTTTCGGCGCCTACATGGCCTACATGCTGGCCGGGATGATGGGGCTGAACTTCTTCATGTCCCTGGCGATGGCCGCCGTGCTGGGCATGGCGCTGGGCGCGCTGATCGAATTCACGCTGCTGCGCCCGCTGAAGGGCGCCGACATCGACACCACCATGCTGGTGATGATCGGCGCCGGCATCGCCATGCAGGCCGGCGAGCAGCTCGTCTGGGGCGGTGTCGCGAAGTCGGTGCCCAGCCCCTTCCCGACCGAGCCGGTGGTCCTGGGGTCGGTGTCGGTGGGCATGAACCGGCTGTTCGTCCTGGGCGTGGCGCTGCTGCTGTTGGGCGGCTTCTACCTGCTCATCAACCGGACCAAGCTGGGCGTCGCCATGCGCGCCACCTTCCAGGACCCGGACACGGCGGCGCTGATGGGCGTCAACCGCGGGCTGATGTACACGCTGACCTTCGCGCTCGGCTCCGGCCTCGCCGCCACGGCGGGGGCGCTGCTCGGCCCGATCTTCGTGGTCACCCCGACCATGGGCGATCTGGTGGCGCTGAAGGCCTTCGCCATCGTCATCCTGGGCGGGCTGGGGAACATCCCCGGCGCCACCATCGGCGGCTTCGTCCTGGCGCTCGCCGAGGAGTTCGGCGCCGGCTACCTGTCGTCGGGCTACCGCGACGCCATGGGCTTCCTGCTGATCATCGCCGTGCTGATCGTGCGGCCCCAGGGTCTCTTCGCCATGAAGGAGCGGATCGGATGACGACGCGTCTCCTCCCCTGGCTGTTCGTGCTGGTCATGGCGGTCGGGCCGCTGTGGCTGGGCGACCAGTACATCCTCTACGTCCTGACCTCGACCGGCATCTTCATCATCGGGGCGATGAGCCTGAACCTGCTGCTCGGATACACCGGGCAGCTCAGCCTCGGCCACATCGCCTTCTTCGGGATCGGCGCCTACACCAGCGCGCTGCTGTCGCTGGGCTTCGACCTGGATCTGGGTGGTGCGGAACCCTTCGTGCTGGGGCCGCAGCCGGTGTGGGTCGCCTTCCTCGGCGGCATCCTGGTGGCGGCGCTGTTCGGCTTCCTGATCGGCAAGCTCGCCTTCCGGGTGCGCGGGGCCTACTTCGTCATCGTCACCATCAGCTTCGCCCAGGTCATGCGCATGGTCGCGCTGAACTGGGTCGACCTGACCGAGGGGCCGATGGCGCTGAACAACATCCCTCCGCTGTCGGTCTGGCTGCCGTGGGACGGGGTGATCCCGCTCTACAAGAAGGAATACAACTACCTTCTGGTGCTGGCGGTCGCGGTGGTCTGCTTCCTGGTGATCCAGCGCCTGGTGCAGTCGCGGGTCGGCCGGGCGCTGGTGGCGCTGCGCGAGAACGAGTCGCTGGCGCGCTCGGTCGGCATCGACGTGACGCGCTATCTGGTCGTCGCCACGGTGATCGCGGCGGGCATGGCCGGGGCCGCGGGCGGGCTCTACACCCACTACATCCGCATCGTCGACCCGGACGTCTTCATGTTCATCTACACGGTGACCATGGTCATCATGGTGGTGACGGGCGGCAAGGGCACGCTGGCCGGACCGATCGTCGGCGGCCTCGCCTTCGGCATCCTGCCCGAGGTGCTGCGCGAGGTGGCGCGGCCCGAGGTGCAGTGGATCATCTACGGCGTCGCCATGATCGTGGTCGTCTTCTTCCTGCCGCAGGGCATGGTTCCGGCGGTGACGAACTGGTTCGCCGGCCGCCGCAAGCGCGTCGCCGCCACGGCGCTGGGCCTGCGCAAGGAGACCTCGGCATGAGCCTCGCCCTCGACACCACCGATGCACCGATCCTTGAGGTGCGCGAGGTCGCGGTTCACTTCAGCGGCCTGATCGCCATCGCCTCGATGAGCTTCGCCGTGCCGGAGGGGGAGATCGTCAGCCTGATCGGCCCCAACGGGGCGGGCAAGACGACGGCCTTCAACGTCATCACCGGTTTCCTGAAGCCGACCGGCGGGAAGGTGCTGTTCCGCGGCACCGACCTGACGCGCCTGTCCTCCAACCGCATCGCCGGGCTGGGCGTCGTGCGCACCTTCCAGCGCACCAGCATCTTCGCCGGCTGCACCGTCTTCGACAACGTGCTGACCGGGATGCACCGGCAGGGCCGGGCGGAGACCTGGGGCGCTTTGCTGCGGCTCGCCTCGGTGCGGGCGGAGACGGAGCGGATGCGGGCGGCGGTGGCGGAGATCCTGGCCTTCGTCGGGCTGTCGCACCGCGCCGACGAGCTGGCCGGCAACCTCGCCTACGGGGAGCAGCGGCTGCTCGGCATCGCCATCGCGCTGGCCGCCGACCCGAAGCTGCTGCTGCTGGACGAGCCCGCAGCCGGGCTGAACCCGTCGGAGACGGAGGCCTTCATGGGCGTCGTCCAGCGCATCCGCGACCGCGGCGTGACCATCCTGCTGGTCGAGCACGACATGCGCATGGTGATGACGATCTCCGACCGCGTGGTGGTGCTGAACCACGGGCGCATCATCGCCGAAGGCCCGCCGGAGGTCATCCGCGCCAACCCGGACGTGATCCAGGCCTATCTGGGCCAGGGGGTGAAGCATGCTAAAGGTTGAGGGGATCACCGTCTGCTACGGCCAGATCCCGGCGCTCCGCAACGTCTCGCTGACGGTGGAGGAGGGGGAGCTGGTCACCCTGATCGGCGCCAACGGGGCCGGCAAGACCACGACGCTGCGCGCCATCAGCGGCCTGCTGCCGCTGGCGTCCGGCCGCATCACCTTCGAGGGGCGGGAGATCGGCAACGCCGTGCCCCGCACGGTGCTGGCGCTGGGTGTGGCCCACTGTCCGGAGGGGCGGCGCGTCTTCCCCCACCTGACCGTGCGCGAGAACCTGGAGATGGGCGCCTATCTGCGCCGCGACCATCAGGCGGTGGCCCAGGACATGGAGCGGCTGTTCCACCGCTTCCCCCGCCTGAAGGAGCGGCTGAACCAGCCCGCCGGCACCATGTCGGGCGGCGAGCAGCAGATGCTGGCCATCGCGCGGGCGCTGATGTCGCGCCCGAAGATCGTGCTGTTCGACGAGCCGTCGCTCGGCCTCGCCCCCAACCTCGTGGAGCGCACCTTCGAGATCGTGTCGGACATCCGCCGGGAAGGGACGACCGTGCTGATGGTGGAGCAGAACGCCTACGCCGCGCTCGACATGTGCGACCGCGCCTACCTGCTGGAAAGCGGGCAGGTGATGGAGCAGGGCACGGGGCAGGCGATGCTCGCCAACGACCACATCCAGCGCGCCTATCTGGGCGGCTGAGAAGAAGAACGAGAGGGTCAGGGAATGGGAGAGGTTAGCACCGCCGGATCAGGAGTGGGCGCGCGGGTCCGCCGCAAGGAGGACGACCGGCTGCTGCGCGGGCGGGGCCGCTTCGTCGGCGACATCGCCCTGGTTGGCATGAAGGAACTGGCCTTCGTGCGCAGCCCGGTCGCCCACGCCACCATCACCGGCATCGAGATCCCGGAGGAGCACCGCGGCGCCGTCTTCACCTGGGCGGATCTGGCGGCGGGCGGCGTGAAGCCGATCCGCGCCGTGTCGGGACTGCCCGGCTTCAAGGTGTCGGAGCAGCCGGCGCTGGCCGACGGCAAGGTGCGCTTCGTCGGCGAGCCGGTGGCCGTCTGCGTCGCCGCCACCCGCGCCGAGGCCGAGGACATCGCCGCCTCCGTCTTCGTCGATTACGCCGAGCTGCCGGTGAATTCCGACATGCTGGAGGCGGTGACGCCGGGCGCGCCGAAGGTGCACGACCACTGGCCGGACAACGTCTTCCTGGAGACCAACGTCGGCGGGAACATCGCGGAGCTCGCCGCCACCGCCCCGGTGAAGGTGTCGCGGACCATCCGCACGGCGCGCCAGTGCATGGTGCCGCTGGAGGGCAAGGGCGTGGTCGCCCATTGGGACCGCCATGTCGAGCAGCTCGTCCTGACCACCTCGACCCAGATGCCGCACATCGTGCGCGCCGGCCTGTCGGAATGCCTGGACCTCGACCAGGGGCTGATCCGCGTGGTGGCGCCCGACGTCGGCGGCGGCTTCGGCTGGAAGGGCCTGCTTCAGCCCGAGGAGATCGTGGCCGCCTGGATCGCCATGCGCCTCGACCGCCCCGTCCGCTGGACCGAGGACCGCCGGGAGCATCTGGTGGCCGCCGCCAACGCCCGCGAGCACCATTACGAGATCACCGCCTACGCCGACGCGCGCGGGCGGCTGCTGGGGATCGAGGCCGACGCCTGGGTCGATGCCGGGGCCTATTCCGTCTATCCCTTCTCCGCCTGCCTGGAAGCCGCGCAGGTCGGCAGCATCCTGCCCGGCCCCTACGACTTCGCGCATTACCGCTGCCGCACCTTCTCCGTCTGCACCAACAAGCCGCCCATCGTTCCCTACCGCGGCGTGGCGCGCACCGGCGTGTGCTTCGCCATGGAGCAGATGATCGACGCCGTCGCCGACGCCGTGGGGCGGGAGCCGTGGCAGGTCCGGCTGGAGAACCTCGTCCCGCCGGAGAAGATGCCCTTCGACAACGTGACGAAGAAGCATTTCGACAGCGGCGACTATCCCGAATCCGTCCGCCGCGCCGTCGCCGCCATCGAGCTGGATGGTTGGCGCGCCCGCCAGAAGGCCGGGGAGGCGGACGGACGGCTGATCGGCGTCGGCTTCGCCACCTATTGCGAGCAGTCGGCCCACGGCACCGCCGTCTATCACGGCTGGGGCATCCCCATGGTGCCGGGGCACGAGCAGGCTCAGGCCCGCATCACCCCGGACGGCGGGCTGGAACTGCGCGTCGGCGTGCAGTCGCACGGCCAGAGCATGGAGACCACCTTCGCCCAGGTCGCGCACGAGGTGCTGGGCATCCCGCTGGAGAAGATCAAGCTGGTGCACGGCGACACCGGCCTGACGCCCTATTCGACGGGCACCTGGGGGTCGCGCAGCATGGTCATGGCCGGCGGCGCCGTCGCCACAGCCTGCCGCACGCTGGCCGAGCGGCTGTGCCGGATCGGCGCGCACCTGATGCAGGCCGGTCCGGACGGGGTGGTGCTGGAGGGTGGTGCGGTGAAGGCCGGGGCCGCCGCGGTGACCATCCGCGAGATCGCCCACACCTGGTACCGCGCGCCGCAGCTCCTCCCCGCCGACGTCGACCGGGGCGGGCTGGAGGTCACCGCCGGCTACAAGCCGGGCAGCGACCACGGCACCTTCTCCTACGCCACCCACGCCGTGGCGGTGGCGGTGGACCCGGAGATCGGGCAGGTCGAGATCCTCGATTACGTGGTGGTCGAGGACGCCGGGACCATGGTCAACCCGATGGTCGTCGACGGCCAGATCTACGGCGGCGTCGCCCAGGGCGTCGGCACCGCGCTCTACGAGCGGATGCCCTACGACGCGGAGGGCCAGCCGCTCGCCTCCACCTTCGCGGATTATCTGATCCCCGGATTCACCGAGGTCCCGCACGTGAGGATCATCCACATGCTGACGCCCTCGCCCTACACCGAGTTCGGCGTGAAGGGCATCGGCGAGGGCGGCGCCATCGCCCCGCCGGCGGCGATCTGCAACGCCATCAACGACGCGCTGAAGCCGCTGGGGGTCATCGTGACGAACGCACCGATGACGCCTGAAGCCATCCTTGGCGCCATCGCCGAAACGCGGGGTGCGGCATGAAGGCGGTCGATTTCGACTACGCGCAGCCGGCGACGCTCGCCGAGGCGCTGGAACTTCTGTCGCGCGAGGACGTGATGGTTCGGCCGGTGGCCGGCTCCCAGTCGCTTGGCCCCATGCTGAACCTGCGGCTGGCCCAGCCGGAGCTGCTGGTGGACATCACCCGCATCGCCGAGCTTCGGACGATCCGCCAGGAGGGCGAGCGGCTGGTCATCGGGGCCTGTGTCACCCACGCGCGGCTGGAGGACGGCGACTATCCGGACGTGACGCGCGGCGTGCTTCCCAGCGTGGCGGCGGTGATCGCCTACCGCGCGGTGCGCAACCGCGGCACCATCGGCGGCAGCCTCGCCCACGCCGATCCGGCGGCGGATTGGGTGAACGTGCTGACCGCGCTCGGCGCCGACGTGGTGATCGCCGGCACGGGCGGGCGGCGCACGGTGCCGATGACCGACTTCATCCTGGGCGTCTTCGAGACGGCCCTGCAGCCGGGCGAGATCGTCGCGGAAATCCATGTGCCCGCCCTGTCCGACCGGGCGCGCTGGGGTTATTACAAGGTCTGCCGCAAGACCGGCGAGTTCTCCCACGCCACCGGGGCGGTGCTGATCGACCCGGCCCGCGGCGTCCAGCGCTGCGTCGCCGGGGCGACCTCCGGCAAGCCGGTGGTGATTGACGGCCCGGCCCTGTTCGCGGGCGGCTGCACGGAGGCGGCGATGGCCGCTCATCTCGCCGGCAGCCCCGCCGCGGACGACCCCATCGCCCTTAAGACCCACACCGTCGCGCTGAAGCGCGCCATCGCGCAGGTGATGTCATGAGCGCCCATGCCAAAAGCATTTCCCTGACCGTCAACGGCACGCGCGTCGAGGCCAGCGTGCCGCCCCGCCAGCATCTCGGCGACTTCCTGCGCGAGCGGGAATTGCTGACCGGCACCCATCTGGGCTGCGAGCACGGCGTGTGCGGGGCCTGCACCATCCTGATCGACGGCGAGCCGGCGCGCTCCTGCATCACCTTCGCGGTGGCTTGCGACGGGCGGTCCGTCACCACGGTGGAAGGGCTGGACGACGACCCCGTCGCCGCGGAGCTGCGCGAGGCCTTCTCCGCCGAGCACGGGCTCCAGTGCGGCTTCTGCACGCCGGGGATGCTGGTGGCGGCGCGCGACGTCGTGCTGCGCCGCCCGGACGCCGACAACCCGGCGATCCGCACCGCGATGAGCGGCAATCTGTGCCGCTGCACCGGCTATGTCGGGATCGTCAACGCCATCCGCCGCGTCATCGACGCGCGCAACACGAACGCGGGGTAAGCCCATGCCGACCATGACCCAGACCCTTGCCGTCAACTTCCCGCGCGCCCGCGTCTGGCCGCTGTTGAGCGATGTGGAGCGGGTGATCGCCTGCATGCCCGGCGCCTCGCTGACCAAGCCGCGCGAGGGCGACCGGATCTTCGGGCAGATGCGCGTGAAGCTCGGCCCCATCGCCGCCGCCTTCGCCGGCGAGGGCACGCTGACGATGGACGAGGCGACCCACACCGGCGTCATCCACGGCCAGGGCACCGACCCCAAGAACAACTCCCGCGCCAAGGCCGACGTGACCTTCGCCGTCGTGGAGGAGGGGCCGGGGACGCGCATCGACCTGACCGTCGATTTCACCCTGACCGGCGTTCTGGCCCAGTTCAGCCGCGGCGCCATCGTGCAGGAGATCGCCAACCGCCTGACCGCCGAATTCGCCCGCAACCTGGAAGCCAAGCTCGCCGCGACGGCTCCGGCGGAGGAGGTGGCGGCTGCGTCCTCGGAAGCGGTTGCCGCTCCGGCCCCGGAGCCTGCCTTCGAGCCCGCCCCCGAGCCCGCCAAGGAACTGAACGCTGGCAATCTCCTGTGGAGCATGTTGAAGGATTGGCTGCGCAAGCTCTTTTCCAACCCTCTCCCCTCTGGGGAGAGGGTGGCCCGGAGGGCCGGTGAGGGGGATGCGCGTGGCGGTGCGTCCGGCAAAGGCGCAACCCCCTCACCCTGACCCTCTCCCCGCTTTCGGCGGACCAGAGGTCCGCCTGTCGCGTCAGCGCAAACTTCGTTTGCGCGAGAGCGGAGGGGAGAGGGGAATTTGGAATTCTGACGAGACCTAAACCCGCATCATGCCGAACGACCCCCTGAACGCCTTCGTCCCCTACGGCCGGACCGAGGTCGCCGGAGCCGCAAGCGGCCCGCTGGCCGGGTTGCGCTTCGCGGTGAAGGACCTGTTCCACATCGCTGGCCTGCCCACCGGGGCCGGCAACCCGGACTGGCTGCGCACCCACGACGTCCCGCAAGAGACCGCGCCCGCCGTGCAGCGGCTGCTCGACGCCGGGGCGCGCGTTGCCGGCAAGACGCTGACCGATGAGCTGGCCTGGAGCCTGGCCGGCGAGAACGCCCATTACGGCACGCCGGAGAACCCGAAGGCGCCCGGCCGCATCCCCGGCGGATCGTCGAGCGGGTCGGCCGCCGCAGTGGCGGGCGGGGCGGCGGATTTCGCCATCGGGACGGACACCGGCGGCTCGGTTCGCCTGCCGGCGAGCTATTGCGGCCTCTACGGCCTCCGGCCCACCCACGGGGCGGTTCCGCTGGACGGCTCCGTTCCTCTGGCACCGAGCTTCGACACGGTGGGCTGGTTCGCGCGGGAGGCGGCGCTGCTCCGCCGCGTCGGGTCGGTGCTGCTGCCCCCGGCGCCCGATCTGGCCCTGCGCCGCCTGCTGGTCGCCGAGGACGCCTTCGCCATCGCGGGAATTGCGGTGCGCGCCGCCCTCGCCCCGGCCTTGGACCGGCTGCGCGAGCGGTTCGGGTCGGCGGACGGTGTGACGCTGGCCCCGGAGGGGCTGGACCAATGGCGGCCGGTCTTCCAGACGCTCCAGGCCGCCGAGGCCTGGGCGGCGCACGGCGCCTGGATCACGGCGACGAAACCGACCTTCGGGCCGGGCGTGCGCGACCGTTTCGCGGCGGCGGCCACGCTCGACCCCGCCCTGGCCCGCGCGGCGGCGGAGACGCGGCAGGGCATCCGCCGGCGGATGGACGACCTGCTGGGACCGGACGGCCTGATCGTCCTGCCCAGCGCGCCGGGCATCGCGCCGCTGCGCGGCTCCTCGGGGGCGGCGGTGGACGCGGAGCGGGGACGGGCGCTGGCGATCCTGTGCCCTGCCGGTCTGGCCGGTCTGCCGCAACTCTCCATTCCCGTGGCGCGGCTCCAGGGCTGCCCGCTTGGCCTGTCGCTGATCGGCCCGCGCGGCGGCGATTCGACCCTTCTGGCCATTGCCGAGGACCTCTTCGCATGACGCTTGAGATCAACATCCCCGAAGTGGTGGCCGAGGTCACCGCCGCCTTCGAGCGCTACGAGTGCGCGCTGACCGGCAACGACGTGGCGGTTCTGGACGAGCTGTTCTGGAACCACCCGGCAACCCTGCGCTACGGCGTGGGCGAGAACCTGTACGGCTACGAGGCCATCGCCGCCTTCCGCCAGGGCCGCCCGGCGGCCGGGCTGGACCGGGTGTTGCGCAACACCGTCATCACCACCTATGGCCGCGACATGGCGACCGCCAACACCGAATTCACGCGCCCCGCCACCGAGCGCGTCGGGCGGCAGAGCCACACATGGGTCCGCATGCCCGAGGGCTGGCGGATCGTCGCGGCGCATGTGTCGCTGATGGGCTAGACGTCACAGCCTTCGGCCCGGTTGCCGATTTTCCGGCCTGCCGCCATCCTCTCTTGTTAGCCGCTTTCCCGAACCCGCTCCGACGGACCGCCCGCGATGACCTTAGACGACCCCCTGATCGAAGAGGCGTACCGCGTCCTGGCGGAGCGTCCCGGATTCCTGATCCGCCGCCTGCACCAGATTCACGTCGCCATGTTCAT
The DNA here is from genome assembly GCF_016632405.1 of Azospirillum aestuarii. Taxonomy (NCBI): domain Bacteria; kingdom Pseudomonadati; phylum Pseudomonadota; class Alphaproteobacteria; order Rhodospirillales; family Azospirillaceae; genus Azospirillum; species Azospirillum aestuarii. Next base: position 8,221 of record NZ_JAEPIV010000012.1, on the reverse strand, counting down.
GGAGGAGTGCGCGGAGTTCAACATCACCCCCGTCCAGTACAGCGTGCTGACCGCCCTGGTGGACCGTCCCGACCTGGATCAGGTGACGCTGGGCGCCCAGATCGGCATCGACCGCACGACCACCGCCGGCGTTCTGGCGCGGCTGGCCGAGCGTGGGCTGATCCAGCGCCGGGCCAGCCCGGTGGACAAGCGCATGAAGCTGGCCGCCATCACCGCAGAGGGCCGGAAGCTGCTGCGCCGCATGGACAAGAAGGCCCAGCGCGCCCACGACCGCACCATCGCGCCCCTGCCGAAGGAGGACCGGGCGGTTTTCCTGCGCTACCTGCTGCATCTGGTGGACGCCAGCAACGGCTACGGCCGCGCCCCGCTGCATCTGCCGTAACGGCATCGGAAAAACCTGAAGAGTTGGGGACACACGCGATGAACGACGCCACCGCGCGGGCCGTGGAGCGGATGCTGGCCGCCGATCCGGTGTGGACGGAAACCGGAACCGCCGGGGAGCGGATCGGGCTCGACCGCCACACGCTGCTGCACGCCGGGCCGCCCTTCGCCGATCCGGCGGAGATCTGCCCGCCGATCCTCAACGCCGCCACCGCGGCGCTGCTGTTCGAAGGCATGGCCGACGGCGTGGAGGAGGCCCGCGCCCTGGTGCGCAGCGGCGCCGTGACCCTGCGCCCCGCCCAGGACTTCGGCGTGGTCACCCCGCTCGCCGCCGTCGTGTCGCGGTCGATGTGGCTGCATGTGGTGGAGGATGCTGGCGGTTCCGGTGCCCGCGCCTACAGCCCGCTCAACGAGGGCGGCGGCCCCGCCCTGCGCTTCGGCATCGTCAGCGGCGCGGTGGTGGAGCGGCTGCGCCTGCTGCACGGCGCGGTCGGCCCGGCGCTGGCCGGGATCGGGCCGGTGGAACTGTCCGGCATCGCCCGCGAGGCGATGGAGCAGGGGGACGAACTGCACGGGCGCGTCGGGGTGGCCTCGGCGCTGCTGACCGAGACGCTGGTGTCGCGGCTGGGCGGGACCGGCGAGGTCTGCGCCTTCCTGAAGGAGGCCGGGCAGTTCTTCCTGAACCCGTGGATGGCCGCCTGCAAGGCGATGATGCTGGCCGGCGACGGCGTGCCGGGGGCGGCGCTGGTGACGGCGGCGGGCGGCAACGGGGTGCGCTTCGGGCTGCGCCTGTCGGGCATGATGGGCGAGGGTTGGGCGAGCGCGCCGGTGGCCGCCCCGCAGGGGCCGGACATCGGCTCTCCCGGCGGTGCTTCCCGCCCGCGCCTGCCGGCGATCGGGGACAGCGCCGTCATCGACGCGCTGGGCTTCGGTGCGCTGGCGCTCGACGCCGCCCCGCTGCTGCGGGCGGAACTGGGGGCGGCAGCCGAGACGGCCATCGCGGCGGCGGACCGGCTGCTCTGCGCCGAACATCCCGTCCACGGGCGGCGCGTCGGGCTGGATGCCCGCGCCGTGCTGCTGGGCGGCCCGGTTCCCCCGGTCTGTCTGGCCGCCCTGCACGCGGCGGGGGAGGACGGGATCGTCGGGCGCGGCCTCGCCTGGCACCCGCCCTCCTGCCACGCCGAGGCGGTGGCCGTGGTGGACGCGCTGAGCCGTGCCGGTTTCCCGGACGCCCCCGACCGTCGCGCCTGACGACCGGGGGCAGCGGTTCAGACACGATCCCCCATCACTTCTTCACGAGGGGGCAATCGCTCTGCGACAGCGGCCGGAAGGCCTCCTCCGCGGGGATCGTGGCGCGCAGGCTGTAGTAGTCCCAGGGGTATTTGGACTCCGAGGGCTTCTTCACCTGCATCAGGTACATCTCGCGCATGAAGCGGCCGTCCTCGCGCACCCAGCCGTCCTTCACGAACACGTCGTTGATCCGCGTGCTCTTCAGCTTTTCCATGACCGGGCCGGCCTCGTCGGTGCCGGCGGCCTCGATGGCCTTCAGGTAGGCGAGCGTCGAGGAATAGACGCCGGCCTGCCCCATGTTCGGCATGATCTTCACCCGCTCGTGGAAGCGCCGGGAGAAGGCGCGGGTCTCGTCGTCGCGGTCCCAGTAGAAGGCGGTGGTCAGGTACATCCCCTGCGTCGCCTCCAGCCCCAGGGCGTGGACGTCGGTGTCGAACAGCAGGAGGCCGGTGAGCTGCTGGCCGCTCTGGGTCAGGCCGAATTCGGAGGCGGCCTTGATGGCGTTGCGCGCGTCCATTCCGGTGGTGGCGAGGCCGACGATCTTGGCCCCGGACGCCTGCGCCTGCGTCACGTAGGACGCGAAGTCCAGGTTGTTCAGCGGGAAGCGCACCGCGCCCAGGACCTTGCCGCCGTTTTCCTGGACGATCTTCGCCGTGTTCTCCTCCAGCCCGTGGCCGAAGGCGAAATCGACGGTGAGGAAATACCAGGTGTCGCCGCCCTGCTTGATCGTCTGCGCCCCGGTGCCCTTGGCCAGCGCGTAGGCGTCGTAGGCGTAGTGGATGGTGTTGGGCGTGCATTTGTCGCCGGTCAGCCGGGTGACGGACGGGCCGTTGAAGATGGCGACGCGGTTCTTGTCGCGGACGATGTCCGCCACCGCCAGCGCCAGACCGGAGTTCGCCACGTCCTGGATGAGATCGACGTTCTGCGCGTCGATCCACTCGCGCACGATGGCCGAGCCGACGTCCACCTTGTTCTGGTGGTCGGCCGTCAGCACCTCGATGGGCTTGCCCAGCACCGTGCCACCGAAATCCTCCACCGCCATCTGGGCGGCGGCGACGGAGCCGCGGCCGCTCTGGTCGGAGAAGGCCCCGGACAGGTCGGTGATGACCCCGATCCGGACGACGTCGTTCGAGATCTTCGCGCCCTGCTGCGCCGCCGCCGGCAGCATGGCGGCGAGCAGCAGCGCGGTCCCGGACAGCAGCGCGGTGCCCAACTGACGCTTCATCGCTTCCTCCCTGTTTTGCGTCGTCCCGGCGAGCCTTCACCGAAACCCGTTGCCATACCGTCCCGCCCCGTGGTCGATTCCACAACGGCGCGCGATCCGGGGCATGGGTAAAATGGGGAAAAACGGTCGGTTCGACGTACAAATCGTTTCGGCGCTCGGCCCCCCGGCCGGATGGGCGGAAGGGGCGGGGGAGCGGTTGTTCTGTCCGGCCTTCGGCGGGCATCCGGCGGACCGAGCCGAGTATCTGGCCCTGCTTCCCGTCCAGGACAGCAACGGGCGGCTGCTCGCCGCCTTGGCCGCCCTGCCGGATGGCGTGCCGGAGGGTGTGTGCGTCGGCGTGCTGGCCGTGGACCCCTTCCGGCCGGTGGGGCCGTTTCTGGAGACTTTGCGCCAGTTTGGGGTGCGCGCGGTCGCCAATTTCCCCACCACCGCGCTGTTCGACGGGGAAACCGGCGAGACGCTGCGCGGCGTCGGGCTCGGTGCGGAGCGGGAGGTGTCGTTCCTGGAGCAGGCCGCCCAGGCCGGGTTCGCCGTCACCGGCTTCGCCGCCGACGCGGCGATCGGCCGGCGCCTGCGGGCGGCGGGTGCCGTGCGCCTCGTCGTGCATCCCGGCGCCGCGACCGGCGATCCGTCACGCGACGCCGAGGCGGTCGCGAACGCCGCCGCGGTCGTCGCCGAACTGCGCGGAGAGGGCGGCGGCCCCGTCCTCCTTTATCGGCCGGCCGGCTTCGAGGATCATCATGATCTTATGAGGCAGGCGGCCGACGGGCTGGTGCTCCCGCCCGGCGGCGGTCATTCCAACAGGCCGTAGTGCCGCATCTTGTTGTAGAGCGTCTTGCGCGACAGGCCGAGGAAGCGGGCGGTCTCCCCCCGGCGGAAGCGGTGCCGCCGCAGGCCGTCGAGAATCCAGTCCCGTTCCGACTGTTTGGGCGACCGGTCTCCGGGCGCGTCGGGGCGTGGGCGGCTCGCGCGCTTGCCGTCCAGGGAGGGCAGGGCCTCCGCCTCGATGACGTCGCCGCTGCCGTCCAGCGCCTGCTCCACCACCGCGCGCAGTTCGCGGAGGTTGCCCGGCCAGTCATGGGCGATGAGCAGCCGGAACGCCCGTGGCGAGAGGCGCACGGGACCCGCCGATGGGCGCAGCGCCGCCGCGAAATGCTCGACCAGCAGCGGAATGTCGTCCAGCCGCTCGCTCAGCGGCGGCAGGTCGATGTCGCGTCGGGCGAGGCGGCGGGCCAAGTCCGGCACGAGCGCTCCGGCGCCGGCCGCGGCCTCCAGACCCGCCGTTCCGATCAGGATGATCCGCGCGTTGGAGCGCAGGCTGTCCTGGCCGCCTTGGCGGCGGAAGCTGCCGCGCTCCAGGAAGGCGGCAAGTTCCGCCTGCGTGCCGGGCGTCAGGATCTCCGCGTTCTCGATCACCAGCGTCGTTCCGTTCGCGGCCTCGACCCAGCCCAGGCGGCGCCGTCCGCCCTCCGCCGGTTCCGCCCCGAACAGCCACCCGCCGTCCAGATGGCGGGCATCGACGGTCATCGGCGGACGCTGGCGCTGGGGACCGCGCCCGTGCAGCAATCGCGCCACCAGCGTTCGCCCGCTGCCGTCCGGCCCGGCGACCCACACCGGCCCGCCGTCTGCGCCGAGATGCTCCAGCCGCGCCCGCGCCTCCACCAGCATGTCGGTGCGGCCGACCAGCCCCATCCCCTGGCCGGTCTGGTCGAGGCGGCGCTCCAGCCGGTCGATGCGCCGTTGCAGCGTCGAAACGAGCTTGAAGGCGGCGGTCATCTCCTCCATCGAGCTTTCCGAGGGCAGGCGGTCGATGGTCGAGCCGCCGATGTAGCCGTCAGCCCGCGCCTCGCGGCAAGCCTCGTGCATCTCCTGCGGGGTGGTGATCGGCCCACCCTCGATCACGCACAGCGCGCCGGGGTCGGCGGTGCGGATCGCCTTGATGTGGCCGCGGGCGCGGTTGCCGACCTGCAGCACCGACTCCCCGCTGGGCACGCCAACGGCGCCGCCAGCGTTCCAGCCGATGTTGAAGCAGTAGAGGTCAATCCCCGTCCGGGCGAGCGCCAGCGCCTCCTCCCGGCGGCGGAAATAACCGATGGTCGCCAGCCCGGCGGCCCGCGCCGCTTCCAGCAGGCGGACCTCGCGCGCGAAGCCCAGGCCGGTGCGCTCCAGCGCCTCGCGGAAGCGTCCGTCGACATGCGTCACGGTCGGGAAGTTCACCACACCGGCGAATCCCCAGCCGCGCAGCCGGTCCATGAAGGCGGGATACTCCTCCTCCGCGAGTCCCCAGGCGCTGGCCCCGAAGAAGACCGGGATCGGCGTGGCGTGGACGATCTCCGAGCAGGCGAAGTCGGCGACGAAGGCGTTGCTGTCCCGCAACGCCAGCATGGTGGCGATGGATGACGCCCCCATGGTGCGGAAGCGCCCCGCGGCCAGCGCCAACAGGAAGTCGGCGCCGCCGCGCGCCGCCGCGCGGGCGGCGAGGCCGGTGCCGATGGCGGCGCCGACCAGCAGCGTGTGCCGGCCCGCGCAGGCCCGCCGCAGATCGTCCAGCAGCTGAGTCCGGTGATGGGCAATCAGAGCCTGGGTCATGCGGTCATCGGTCATGCGAACCATTATACCCAAGATTACCCGCTCCGCCGCAACGCTCCGGTTGGCGCCCCCGGCGGGCGGCCTACACTTCCGGAAAAGACGAAGGGAGGAGGCCCGGCCATGGCGGATGCGGAGCAAGGAGCGGCGGCGGTCTATGTCGTCGGCTGTTACGACACCAAGGGAGTCGAGTTGGACTATGTGCGGGGGCTGATCGCGGCGGAGGGGCTGCGCACGGTGACGGTCGATGTGGGCACCCGTCAGCCGGCCGTCCCCGCCGACGTCCCGGCGCGGGATGTCGCGTCCTGCCACCCCGACGGGGCGGAGGCCGTGCTGGGCACCGATGATCGCGGACTGGCCGTGTCGCGCATGGCCGACGCGTTCCGCCGCTTCGTCGAGCAGCGCCCCGACGTCGCCGGCATGATCGGGCTGGGCGGCTCCGGCGGCACGGCGATCATCGCGCCGGGAATGCGGACGCTTCCCGTGGGAACGCCCAAGCTGATCGTGTCCACGGTCGCGTCGGGCAACGTCGCGTCCTACGTCGGCGAGACGGACCTCTGCATGATGGCCTCGGTCACCGACGTCGCCGGGCTGAATCGGATTTCGCGCCGCGTGTTGGGCAACGCCGCCCACGCGATGGCCGGCATGGTGGCGCGCGCGATCCCCGAGACGGACGCCAAGCCGGCGCTGGGCCTCACCATGTTCGGCGTGACGACGCCCTGCGTCACGCAGGTGTCCCAGGCGCTCGACCCCGCCTACGATTGCCTGGTCTTCCACGCCACCGGCACCGGCGGGCGGGCGATGGAGAAGCTCGTCGCCTCGGGCCTGCTGTCGGGTGTGCTGGACGTGACGACCACCGAGGTCTGCGACCTGCTGATGGGCGGCGTCTTCAGCGCCGGGGAGGAGCGGCTGGACGCCATCGCGCGGGCCGGCATCCCCTATGTCGGGTCCTGCGGCGCGCTGGACATGGTGAATTTCGGCCCGCGCGAGACCGTGCCCGACCGCTACCGCGACCGGCTGTTCTACGTGCACAACCCGCAGGTCACGCTGATGCGCACCACGGCGGAGGAGAACCGGGCGATGGGTGCCTGGATCGGCCGCAAGCTGAACGCCTTCACCGGGCCGGTGCGCTTCCTCATCCCCGAAGGGGGCGTGTCGGTGCTCGACGCGCCGGGCCAGCCCTTCCACGATCCCGAGGCGGACGCCGCGCTGTTCGACGCGCTGGAGCGCACCGTCGAGCAGACGGACGCACGCCGGCTGATCCGCCTTCCCCACAACATCAACGACCCCGCCTTCGCCGCCGCGCTCGTCCGGGCCTTCCGGGACATCGCCGCGGCCGGCCACGGCACGACGCCATAAGGAGCCTTCGACGATGCCCCGCATTCCCCGTCAACAAATCCTCGACCGGTTCCGCGGCATGATGGCCCGCGGCGAACCCATCGTCGGCGGCGGCGCCGGAACCGGGCTGTCCGCCAAATGCGAGGAGGCGGGCGGGATCGACCTGATCGTCATCTACAATTCCGGCCGCTACCGGATGGCCGGGCGCGGCTCGCTGGCCGGGCTGCTCGCCTATGGCAACGCCAACGAGATCGTTGTCGACATGGCGCGCGAGGTGCTGCCGGTGGTCCGGCACACCCCGGTGCTGGCCGGCGTCAACGGCACCGATCCCTTCATGATCCAGGACCAGTTCCTGCGGCGGCTGGCCGACCTGGGCTTCTCCGGCGTGCAGAACTTCCCGACCGTGGGGCTGATCGACGGCGTCTTCCGGGCCAACCTGGAGGAGACCGGCATGAGCTACGGTCTGGAGGTGGACATGATTCGCGCCGCCCATGAGCTGGATCTGCTGACCACGCCCTATGTCTTCTCGGAAGGGGAGGCGGTTGCGATGGCGGAAGCCGGGGCCGACATCATCGTCTGCCACCTCGGCCTGACCACCGGCGGCAGCATCGGGGCGGAGACGGCGCTGTCGCTGAAGGATTGCGTGCCGAAGATCGACGCCTGGGCGGAAGCGGCTTTGCGGGTGCGCAAGGACGTGATCGTGCTGTGCCACGGCGGCCCGATCGCCACGCCGGAGGACGCCTCCTTCGTCCTCGGCGCATGCGCTGTCTGCCACGGCTTCTACGGGGCGTCCAGCATGGAGCGCCTGCCCACGGAAACCGCGCTGACCGAGCAGACGCGCCGTTTCAAGGCCATCACCAAGCAACGCTGAGGGGAGGAACGCATGGCACGGGTCTATGTCAGCGCCGTCATCGACGCGCCCGTCGGGCAGGTCTGGGACAAGGCGCGGGATTTCAACGGCCACCACGCCTGGCATCCCATCATCGCGGACAGCCACATCGAGGATGGGCTGCGCAGCGACACGGTCGGCTGCGTCCGCAATTTCGGGCTCACGCCCGGCGGCCGGCTGCGCGAACAGCTGGTGTCCTTCAGCGACCGGGAGCGTTCCTACACCTACACGATCCTCGAATCCCCGCTGCCGCTCACCGACTACGTCGCGACCTTTCGCCTGACCGAGGTGACGGAGGGAAACCGCACCTTCGGCGAATGGTGGGCCGACTTCGACTGCCGGCCCGAGGACCTGCCCACGCTGCGCGAGCAGGTCGGCCGGAACACCTTCGCCGCGGGGTTCCGGGCGCTCGCGGATCTGTGCCGCGCCGGCGTCACAGCGCCTGCTGCAGCTCCGGCACCGCCTTGAACAGGTCGGCGACGAGGCCGTAGTCTGCGACCTGGAAGATCGGC
>NZ_JAEPIV010000011.1:310-175681 GCF_016632405.1 Azospirillum aestuarii | reverse complement strand
ACGCAACAGGTTTCGCACTCACTTGACAATCGGCTTCATGAACGACAAAGCCGGCGCTTTCCCCCACGGGAAGCGCCGGTTTTTCGTCGTGTCCGGGTATCGCCACGGCCCCCCTCTCTAACCCTCCCCCGCCGAAGGCGGGGGAGGGGTTTGGGTGCCGGAGCGATGGTCGAGTTGGGTCAGGATCGTTTGAGCCTCGGTCAGCAGGGCGTCGCGGACGCGGATGTATTGGTCGAGGGAGGTTCCGGATCGTTGCCGCGTTTGCAAGGCGGCGATCTGGATGTCGAGCGCGTCGAGATCGCGATCAATGCATTTCAGCGCATCGCGCGCCTGTTGCTCTTCTTGCGCGTTCATGGCCACTCCTCCCGTGTCTGGTCTGGATTTCCGGCGAATCGCATCCGAACGAGGTACGGCTTTTTGTTCTGAACTCCCTGGCATTGCTTTTGCTGAACGAGTTTCCGTTCACGAGCGTCCGCTCGGCAAGCTGAGAGGGAGACTACGATGGCATCACGCGGAATCAATGCCGGTTTGGTGATTACGGTCGCTCAGAGTGCCATCGATGTCTTGTGGTCGCATTGGGACGGATCGTCGAAGACCGTCCGCTCGGCGCTAATGGCATCGGAATTCTGGACGCTGCAAGCCTATGGCCGGCATGGACAGTGGGTCCAATCGGTCACCCGCGATGCATTGGTCGAGTTTCTTGGCAACTACATCGACCGACGCCTGGAGGTTGGCGACAGCGAGGACCGGGCGGTCGCCACCGCGGTCTATCGCCTGACCGGAAAGACGGTGGGCGTCGCTTGAGCGCAGGCCGCGGCTGGGGCTGCCTGCTTTTTGTCCGGATGCCCATGGGGTGAGCAATGTCGCCCATGGGCGTTCGGAGACAAGGTGTTACTCGGGATCGGACCACAGCTTGCCGCCGCTGGCCCAATCACTCTTCTTCACGTCGTGGAAGATGACATCGACCGCCTCCGGGCTGCAGCCGAGCACCGCGACGGAGGCGTCGGTGAGTGCCTTGGCGTAGGCGCGCTTCTGCTCCGGCGTGCGGCCTTCGAAAAGCTGAACGTTGATCAGCGGCATCGTTTATCCATCCCCTCTGTTGCGGACCGCGGTCCGGAAAGCTCAGGTCCTGTAGTCCGGGCACCGCCGGTCCAGGCGTCGCAGCAGCGCCGGCCATTCCAGTTCGCCTTCCGGCTCCGGGTCGGCGGTGAGCTGCCGGTAGGTTTTTTCGCACAGCTCCGGCGCCGGCGACACCAATTCCGCGCCGGCCGCCTGCGCGGCCAGTTGCATCCGGCAGGCCTTGTCCAGCATGTCCATCAGGCAGAAGGCCTCCGCCACCGTGCGCCCGGTCACCAGACTGCCGTGGTTGTGAAGCAGCATCGCCCGGCAAGAGCCGAGATTGGCGACCAGGCGGACCTTCTCGCTGTCGGTCAGAGCCAACCCCTCGTACAGGTGATAGGCGAGGTCGCGGTAGAAGCGCAGGGCGTGCTGGGACAGCGGGAGGAGCCCGTTCTTCTGCATCGACACCGACACCGCCGCTTCGTTGTGGAGGTGCATGACGCAGCGCGCGTCCTCGCGCGCCGCATGGACCGCCCCATGGATGACGAACCCGGTGGCGTTCACCGCGTAAGGGCTGTCGCCGATGATGGCGCCATGGATGTCGATCTTCACGAGATTGGAGGCGGTCACCTCGTCGAAGGTCAGGCCGAAGGGGTTGATGAGGAAGCGCCCCGGTTCTCCCGGCACGGCGAGCGAGATGTGGGTGTAGATCAGGTCGTCCCAGCCGCGCCCGGCCACCAGACGGTAGGCGGCGGCGAGATCGACCCGCGCCTGCCACTCGGCGTTGCTGATGCCGGTGCCGGCGATGCGCGGTCCGGCATGGACGAATGATCCGCTGGTGTCCGTCACGATCGGCTCCCGGTCTGTGCGATGAGCGGGTGAGAGTTGCACGGCGCAGGTCGCCTGCCCAAGCATCGCGCTGAGACTATTCCGGATTTTGGAAATCGATGACCATGGGCGCGCCGGTTCCCTTCCCGACCGACCGCAGCGCGCCGGGCGCGGCTCCGGGACGGACGTTCATGCGGAGAAGGCGGCTTACCCGCCTTGGCCCTTTTCCTCGCCTTCGCGCAGCCGCTCGAGAACCTGCCGCAGGTCGCCGGGGTGGAGGGGCTTGTGAAGGAAGGAGCAGCCGCGGCGCTGGCCTTCCAGAAGGGCGCTCTGGGCCGTCTCGCCGCTGAGCACCACGGCGGGGATCTCGTGCCCGTACAGACGGCGCACCCGGTCGATCACGTCGAAGCCGGACACCTTTCCAGGCAGCCGCAGGTCGGTCAGGATGACCGACGGCGGGTCCGGCAGGGCATCCAGCACCGCGAAGACCTCGCGCATGTCACCCGCGGCGGCGACGGTGCAGCCCCAGCTTTCCAGGATCATCTGCAGGCCGGTCAGCACCATCGCCTCATCGTCCACGGCCAGCACGGTCATCCCGGTCAGGGGCGGCGCCGCGGCCGTGGAGGGCGGCGGCGCCGCTTGGCTGCACGGCGGTTCGGCCAGCGGACTCGCCGCTTCCAGAGAGACCGAGAAGACGGTCCCCCGCCCGATGCGCGACCGCACCTCCACCTGAAGGCCGAGAAGCTCCGCCAGCCGGCGCACGATGGCGAGGCCGAGGCCCAGCCCGCGGGTGGGGTCGCGGTTGGGATTCTGGAGCTGGTGGAACTCGTCGAAGATGGCGGTCAGCTGCTCCTCGGGGATGCCGAAGCCGGTGTCCCACACATCGACCCGCCACCGGTCGCCGCGCCGCCGCATGGCGAGCAGGAGGCCGCCGTGCCGGGTGTAGCGGATGGCGTTGGTCAGCAGGTTGCGCATCACCCGCCCGAACAGCACCGGGTCGGTCTTCACCGTGCCGGGGCACAGGCGGGCGCGCAGGCGCAGGCCCTTCTCCTCGCTCTGCGGACGGAACTCCTCCACGAGCTGGCCGAGAAGCTCGTCCAGGGAAACCGTCTGCGGGTCCGGCGTCACCGTGCCGGCGTCCAGCGTGGAAATATCGAGCAGCGCGTTCAGCAGCCGCTCGCCCGCCGTCATGGCGTTGCCCAGCATCTCCGCGGTGCTCAGCGCCTTCTCGTCGCTGATCTGGCTGCACAGCGCGTCGAGGAACAGGCGCATCGCCTGGAAGGGCTGGCGCAGGTCGTGGCTGGCCGAGGCCAGGAAGCGGGAGCGCGCGGCGGTGGTCCGTTCGATCTCCGCGCGCATCGCCCGCTCCATGCGGGCGACGACCCGGTCGTCGGGCGCCGCCTGGGTGGCCAGGGCCAGCATGCCGACCGTTCGTCCGTCCTGAGTCAGCGGCACGCCCTCGAACGCCGCGGGGTCGGCGTCGCCCACGGGCAGAAGCTCGATGCCGACCGGCTCCTCGGTGTCGCCGGAAAACAGCGGATCGACGGCGCCCAGAACCGCCGGCCAGACCGGTCCGAACCAGGCCGGGGCCGACTGCCCGCCCGCCGCCGGCTCCTTGCCGAGCAGGGTGCACAGCGCGTCGTTGGCGAAGAGGGTGGCGGCGTGCGGCGGTCCGGTCAGGACGAAGGCCGGCAGCGCGGCGGCGCGGCAGATGCGCAGCGCGTTCTCCACGCACTCCGTCTCCGCTGGCGCGGCGTCGATGCTGGTCCTGTTCCTGTGCCGAGGCGTCACGTCGGTCTCTCTAACCGCTGGAGCTGAAGGTGTAGCACCTTAACCTTTGGTGTGCTGGGGATGAAAGCACCTGAAAGCCCTATCCGCTCCTATGCGGAAGGCATTGGGGCCGAAGGCATTGGCGGGGACAGGCGGGCGAGTTGGTCCTCCACCATGTATTTCCGGCGGAGCAGGGCCATCAGGCGGATCTTCAGGATGTCCATCGGCTGCGACTTTCCGACGAAATCGTCGGCGCCGGCGGTCAGGCTGGCGGTCAAACGATCGTCACCCTCCTGACTGGTCAGGATGACGATATGGAAGAACAGGCCGCGGCGCCGGCGGAAGCGGTCGAACCGCTCACACAGCTGGGTGCCGCTGGTGCCCGGCATCACGAGGTCGAGGATCACGCAGTCCAGCCCGCCGTCTTCCAGCGCCGCCACCGCCTCGTCGGCGTTGCGCGCGGCGACGACATGACAACCGTCCTCCTCCAACTCGGCGCGCAGGAATTCGCGGTAGGTCGCGCTGTCGTCCACCACCAGGATGCGCGCCCGCCGCAGGATGTCGGACACGGTCGGCGGCGCGTTGCGCCGGTCGAGCAGCGCCATGGCCTGCTGCACCACGCCCTGGGTATCGGCGGAGTCCACCCAATGCACGTCGGCGGGAACGCCGGCTTCCGCCACCCGTTCCGCCGAACCCAGCAGCATGGCGGGGGCCGGGCAGCGCCGCCGCAGCTCCGTCAGGGTGCGGGCGGCCTCGCCGTCGGCCTCCACCATCAGCAGGTCGAAGGGACGGCGCGACAGCTCCGCGACGGCGGGTTCCACCGTGTCGACGCAGCTCGCCTCGATGCCCTGCTCCTCCAGCATCAGCTTCAGGAGAAGTCCCTGCGTTTGCGAGGCGATGACGATCAGCGCCCGGGGTCCACTCATGAGGGCTCCACTCCCGTCGAAACCAGTTCCAGCAAACGGGCCGCCACCTTGTCGATGGGCAGCTCCTCGGTAACGCCTCCCAGCCGGACCGCGGTCCCCGGCATGCTGTGGATGACCGCGGTGGAGGCGTGCTCCGCGATGGTGTAGGCGCCCGCCCGGTGCATGGCGGTGAGGCCGCGCGCCCCGTCCTCCCCCATGCCGGTCAGCAGCACGCCGATGGCGGCGGCGCCGAAGGCCGAGGCCAGAGAGGAGAACAGCACGTCCCCGGACGGCCTCTGGCCGCAGACCGGATCGCCGTGGACCAGCCGCATCCCGCCGGGTTCGGCGGTCAGATGAAGCTCGCCGGGGGCGACATAGACGTGGCCCGGCCGGTGCGGCGCGTCGGAGGCCAGCGCCACCGGCAGCGGCGTGACCGACCCCAGCCAGGAGGAGAAACCGGCCACGAAGGGCGCGCCGATGTGCTGCACGACGAAGACGGGCAGGGGGAAATTGGTTGGCAGCCCGCGCAGCAGCTTGACCAGCGCCGCCGGACCACCCGTCGAGGCGGTGATCCCCAGCGCGCGGAATTGCCGCTTCGCCATTGACGGCGGCAGGGGCGGCGGCAAGGGCGTTGTCGTTGGGACGGCGGCGCCCCTGCGGCGGTCGGTGGGGCCGCCCGGCTCCTCGTCGCCGTTCCGCGGGCGCCCGCGCTGCCGGATCACCTTCACCTGGCTCATGATGGTGAGTTGGGTGCAGAGATGCCGGGCGACGGTCTGATAGTCGGCGCGGGCCATGCTGCCCGGCTTCTCGACCACCGCCAGCGCCCCGGCCTGGAGCGCCCGCATGGGGATGTCCAGGTCGCGCACGTCGGAGGCGACGACGACGATCGGCACGGGATGGTCGCGCATCAGCCGCTGGGTCACGGCGAAGCCGTCGATCCCCGGCAGGCGGATGTCGAGCGACACCACGTCCGGCTTCAGCGACTCGACCATGCGCAGCGCCTGTTCGCCCGACGCGGCGATGCCGGCCAGCTCCAGCCGCGGGTCCTCGCCGATGACGTGGGCGAGCAGCTGCTGGACGACCGGCGAGTCCTCCACCACCAGGACGCGGATCTTGCGGGAGCCGGTCACAGCAGCCGCCGGATGCCGGCCAGAAGCTCGTTCTGGTCGAAACGGGTCTTGACGATGTAGGCGTCGGCGCCGAGGTCCAGCCCGCGCTCGCGGTCCTCGTCGCTGGCGCGCGAGGTGACCAGGATCACCGGCAGGTCGGAGGTCATGGGGTTGCCCTTGACGGCCTGGAGCAGGGTGAACCCGTCCATCCTCGGCATCTCCACGTCGCTGATGATCAGGTTCACATCCTCCAGTTCGCCAAGCGTTTCGACCGCCTCGCGCCCATCCACGCACAGCGTGACCCGGTAACCATGGGCTTCCAGGATGCTCTTTTCCAGGGTTCGCGTGGTGATGGAATCGTCCACCACCAGAATATGCGGGCGCCGCCGCGCCGTCTCGTCCACCGGGCGGACCAGCGGGGGCAGGGCCATGCCGGGGCGCGGCGACAGGGCGGCGGGATTCAGCACCAGGGCCGGCGATCCATCGTCCATCAGCACGGTGCCGAGGAAGCGGGCGGCGTCGATTCCCACCTCCTCTGCAGGGGTGACCACGGAGTCGCGGGTGGCCATCAGCGCGTCCACGACCAGCGCGATCCGCCGCCCGGCGGTGCGCAGGATGACGAGCGCCAGCGGCGCGCCGTTGCCCTGCGGCATGGCGCCGTCATAGCCGAGCAAGGCGGCCAGCGGCGTCACCGGAACGTCCTCCTCCTCCAGCCGGATGGTCGGGGCGGCGAGGTCGGTGAACAGCGTGTCCGCCGGGACGCGCAGCACGCGCGCCACGTCGTTGCTGGGGATCGCCAGGATGTCGTCCTGAACCGCCACAAAGACCAGCCGCTGGCTGAGCAGGCTGAGCGGCACCTCCACCGTGACGACGGTTCCGCCGCCCTCGCGCGCGGCCAGCGTCACCGAGCCCTGGAGCCGGGTGACCTCCCGCCGCACGATGGCGAGGCCCATGCCGCGCCCGGCATACTCGTTCGCGGTGGGGGCGGTGGAGAAGCCCGGCTCGAAGATCAGGTCGAGGAGCCGCTCCTCCGGTGCCGTGTCGGCCTCCTCGGCGCCCAACAGGCCGCGCTCGACGGCGTGGCGGGCGATGGCCGCGCGGTTCGGGCCGCGCCCGTCGTCCTCGATGCGCAGGACGAGGCGGCGGCCGACCACCGAGGCTTCGAAACGGACGGTCGCGGCGGCGCGCTTGCCCGCCGCCACCCGCTCCTGAGGGGTTTCGACGCCGTGGCTGACGGCGTTGCGGGCGATGTGCAGCACCGGGTCCTTCAGCCGTTGCAGGACCACCCGGTCGGCCTGGGTTTCCAGCCCGCGGATGTCCGCCTCGACCTCCTTGCCCTGGGCGCGGCTGATGTCGCGGATCATGCGGCCGAGGTTGCTGAACTGCGATTCCGCCGGCAGCATGCGGAGCTGCCGAACCTCGTCCTGGAACCCGCTGCCCCAGCGGCGCAGCGACCAGAGATGGCGGTCATGGGCGCGGTGCGCCGCGTCCAGCGAGGCGCCGAGCGCGCGGAACCGCCGCTCGAAGGAGGACAGGCGCAGGGCCGTCTCGTCGCCGGCGAAGCTGGTGGCGCCGGCCCCCGAGACATCGTGGGAGCCGCGGAGCAGGCGGGGCCTCATGGCGTGCCAGCTCCGTTCCAGTGCGCGCCATTCGCCGCGCAGCTCGCGCAGCTCGGCAACCAGGGCGGACTGGTTCTCGATCTCCGGCAGGAGGCCGGCGGCGGCGGTGAACAGCCGTTCCAGCCCGGTGGCGCGGATGCGGACCAGGGCCGCGCTCTCGGCGGGACCGGGGGAGCGGACCGGGCGCGACGCCCCGGCCGGAGGGGTGGCCGGAGGAGCGGCTCCCGCCTCCGCTGCGGCGGGGCGGCGCTGGACCGGCTCCGGCCCGCCGCCTTCGCCGCCCATGCGGGTCAGTTCGGCCAGAATCTCGGCGATGTCCACCGCACCGCCGCCGCGGGTCGCCCAGGCGACCACGTCCTCGATGGCGTCGAGCGCGCGGCGCACCACGTCGCGGGCCGCCGCGTCGAAGGGCACCGTGCCGCGCTGGATGGCCAGGAAGGCGGCCTCCAGCCAGTGGGACAGCCGCTCGACCTCCGGCAGGTCGACGGCGCGTGCGGCACCCTTCAGGCTGTGGGCGCGGCGGTGGATCTCCACCAGATCGGGGAGGTGCGCCGGGTCCTTCTCCACCGCGCGCAGGGCCTCGCGGATGGCCGCGAGATGCTCCTTGTGCTCCAGGTCGAAGGCGGCGAGCAAGCGCGTGCGGATGTCGTTCATGGCGCCCGCGCCTTCCGTGCGTCCTTGTCCGTGCCCTCGCCGCCGCGTGCCGTCGCCATGGTCACACGCGGTAGTTCCGCACGGCCTCGACCAGACCCTGGCCGAGATCGTTGAGGTTGGTGGCGGCCCCTTCGAGCTGGCGGGTGCCGGCGGCGGTCTGGCTGCTCGCCTCGCGGATGTTCTGCAGCGCCTGGATCACCTGCTCCAGGCCGATCTGCTGCTGGTTGGTGCCGGCGACGATCTGCTGGAAGGCGAGCACGCTCTCCTGCACGCTCTCGGCGAGGTCGCGGATGGTCGACTGGGTGGCGTCGGTCTGCCGCTTGCCGGCGCCGACGCGCTTCACCGCCTCCTCCGTCAGCATGACCGAGGCGTTGATGCCGTGCTGGATCTCGCTGAGGTTGGAACGGACCTGGGCGGTGGCCTCCTTCGACTGGTCGGCGAGGCTCTTGATCTCGCTCGCCACGACGGCGAAGGTCCGGCCGTGCTCCCCGGCGGCGGCGGCCTCGATGGCGGCGTTCAGGGCCAGCAGATGGCAGCGCTCGGCGATGTCGTTGACGGTCAGGATGATCTCGCCGATCGCCTGGGTGCGCTCCGACAGGATGACGATGTTCTCGGCGACCGCCTCCGCCTGTTCGCGGATGGCGTCCATCGCCTGGTTGGTGTCCTCCACCGCCTTCAGGCCGGTCTCGGAATTGGACGCGGCGACCTGGGCGTTCTGCGCCACGTCCTGGGCGCGGCGGTTGATCTGCGCGCCGGATTCGGTGATCTCGCTGAGCGTCGCCGTCGTCTCCTCGACCGCGGCGAGCTGCTGGGCGACGCTGGCCGCCTGCTGCTGGGTCGAGGCGCGGATCTGCGCGGTCGCGGCGTGCATGCTCTCCGCCGTGGCGCGGGTGGTCCTGGCCATGCTGCGCAGGTTGCCGGTCATCTCGTTCAGATGCGTGCCGAGTTCGGCCAGCTCGTCGTCACCCGGCACGACCACCGTCTTGGTCAGGTCGCCGCTGCCCACCTGGGTGACGTAGCCGATGGCGGTGCCGAGCCGCTTGGTGACCGAGCTGCCGATCAGGATGGCGATGGCGACGGCCAGGGCCACCACGATGACCAGCGCCAGGATCGAGGAGCGCACGGCGTCGTCGTAGAGCGAGCGGATGTTCTGGCGCCCGGCCTCCGACAGGCGGCTGATGTCGCTGTGCAGGCTGGCGAGCTGGCCCGCCATGGCCACCCGCATCTCCTCCACACGGGTCAGACGCGCCAATGACTCCGGCTCGTTCCCGGCGGCCACCCGCTCCATCAGCGTGTTGGCTTCCTCCAGCATGCGACGCGAATGCTGGTCGAAGCTGTTGATCTGGGCGACCAGCTCGCCCCAGATGCGGCGGCGGTCCTCCGTGGTGCCGTCCTCGGCCCGCGCGCCGGCGATCCTCTTGAGCTTGTCGATCTGCTCGAACATCACCGCCGAACCGTCACGATAGCGCTGGCGCAGCTGCGTGATGTCCGGCGCCGCCGCGCCTTGGACCTGGGCCAGCGCCGCGGCGTGGGTCGCCGCCTCGCGGTAGCTGCGCAGGTTGCTTTCGGTCACCTCGATCTCGCGCACCGCCTCCGACACCTGGATGTCGTAGGTGGCGATGCCCATCATGACCTTCATGCCGTCCGCGAAGCGCATCATCTGGAACGCCGCCAGCAGCCCGGTCAACAGGCAGACGACCCCGAAGCTGAGCATCAGCTTGTGCTTGACCTTCAGTTTCATTCTTCTTTCATGCTCCTCAGCGTCTCCAGGATCGCCGGTGCGTCCAGCACGGCGACGCGGCTCCGGGTGATGGCGGTGACGAAGGACCCGGCCTCCGGTGGAGCCTTCATGTCGGTTCCATCCAGCTCCATCACCGTGTCCACGGTGCGCAGGCGCAGCGCCACCGGACGCTCTCCGCCGCGCAGCACGACGGCGAAGCCGCCGCCGGCGGGAACAGCGTTGCGTCCGCACAGCCGGTCCACGTCGAACAGGCGCATCACCCGCCCGTCGATGGCGATCAGCCCCAGCAGTTCCGGCGGCGCGTGGGGCACGCGCGCCACCCGCGGCAGCGGAACGATGCGGGACAGGTGGCGCAGGTCCAGCCCGTACGACCCGTCCGCGCCGCGTCCGACCAGCAGGGTTACCGGCGCCTCCGCCTGCGCCGCGGCGTCGGCCTCGTCGGCGGAGGGGACAAGCGCCAGATCCTCGGCGCGGCTGCGCAGCAGCGCATCGGCCCAGGCGCCGCCCGGCGACGCGGCCGCTTCCAACTCCCCGCCCTGGCGGGCCAGGCGCGCACGCACGGCGTCCCAGTCGATGCCGGCTGTCTCCCTGGCCGTGTCCTTGGCCGAATCTCCGGTTCCGGTCCGGCTGTCCATCACGGCTCCTCACCCGAGAACCAGAGGTCGATCATGCTGCGCAGCTCGGCCACGGTCAGGCCGCCGCCCTCGGCCACCAGCTCCGTCGCGTCGTGGGCGGCGACGGTGGCGCGGGCGTTGCGGAAATGGCGCTGCGCCGGAGCCAGCTTGCCGCGCCGCCAGTAAGCCAGGGCGAGATGATAGTCGGCCAGCGCGAAGTCGGAATCCAGATAGAGCGCCCGCTTGAAGGCGGCGATCGGGTCGCCGACCCCCAGCTCCTCCTCCAGCAGGCCCAGCCGGAAATGGACCACGGGGTCGAGGCGGTTGCGCTCCGCCAGGGCGATGCAGGCGTCCAGCGCCGCCGCCCGGTCGCCGTCGGAGGTGGCCATGGGGGCGGCCGGGGATGGTGTCGGCTGCTGCGGCTGCGGGGAGGGCGCCGGCTTCGCCGCGGTGGCGCGCAGCCGCGCCACGGGGGGCGTCGCCGTGCTCCGCTTCTTCGCGGGCTTCGGCTCGGCGGCGGGGAGTGGTTCGACGGCGATGGTCGGCGTGAAAACGGGCGGGGCCGCCGCGGGGGCGCTGCCGGGCCGTGGCTTGCGGTAGATCGTGGCGCCCGGCACCGGCACGGGGGTGAACAGGCTGTTGACCTGCTGCCCCGTCTCCGCATGGCCGACCACCAGCCAGCCGTTGGGCACCAGCACCTCGTACAGGTTGTCCAGCAGACGGGTGCGCGTCGGCTCGTCGAAGTAAATCATGACGTTGCGGCACAGCACGACGTCCAGCGCGCCCAGGCCCCGCGGATAGTTGGGCAAAGGCCCGTCCACGAGGTTGAAGACCGAGAAGCTCGTCCATTCGCGAAAGCGCGGCTTCACCGCCCACAGTTCGCCCTGCCGGTCGAAGCATTCCGCCAGGACCGCGGGGTCGAGCCCGCGCACCGCCCAGTTCCCGTAGACGCCGCGCCGCGCCGTTTCGATGAAGCTGGCGTTCAGGTCGGTGCCGACGATGCTGACCTGCCAGTCGCGCAGCTGGTCGGCGAAATGCCGCTTCAGCAGGATCTCCAGCGTGTAGGCCTCCGGCCCGATCGAGCAGCCGGCGCTCCAGATGCGCAGCAGTCGGCTTTCCCGGTTGCGGCGCAGGCATTCCGGGATGGCGACGGCGCACAGCGCCTCGAACTGCTCGGCGTAGCGGAAGAAGAAGGTCTCGCCGACCGTCAGCTCGTTGATGAGCGCCTGATACTCCGGCCCGGTGGGGCCCTCCCCGGCGAGCTGCGCCAGATAGGCGGCGAGGCCGAGGGTCGGCTTGTCCGACAGGCGGCGGTTGATGCGCTCCGCCAGGGCGGCGTCCTTGTCGGCGTAGTAGGCCAGCCCGGTCGCTCCGATGACGGCGGCCTTGATCCGGGGAAAGACGGGGTCGCGCAGGATGGCGTCGATGCGGTTCATCGGGCCGCCTCCCCGGTCTTGGAATCGGGGGCGCCGAGCCGGGCCAGACGCTCGTCGGCCATGGCCTGGAAGGCGGCGAGCAGCCGGCCCTCGGCCTCGGTCAGCAGGCGGGACGGGTCGATCACCGTGGCCGTGCCGGCGCCGTGGGGGATGGTCGCCACGGCGCAGCCGTTGAAGGTCAGGCCGGGGTCGGCCGCCGTCCGCTCCGCGTCGGGGATCGGCAGGATGTTGAACACCCGCTCGGCCAGCAGGGCGAGCGGACGGCCGTCCCAGTCGGTCAGGAACAGCGGCGCGTACAGCTCCGGCGGCGCGGCGTCGAAGCCGAACAGAAGGTCGAGGCGCAGGACCGGGACGGCGCGGCCCTGGTAGCGGAACAGGCCGGCGACCACGGCGGGCGCCGCCGGCGGGCGGTCGAGCCGGGGCAGCGGCAGGAACCGGCGCACGGCGTCCGCCGGCAGGGCCAGTGTCCTGCCGGAAACGGAAAAGATCACGTACCGTGTCGCGGATGCCGTCGCAGCCATCGCGGGCGCACACCTTCCTATGTCGTCAGTCCGTTGCCGGGTCCGGGAAGCGCAGCCGGGCCCCGGACCCTATATCATCGGGTGGCGCCGGGGGCATGAAACCGGCGCAGAACATGCCGCATCGCACCTGGGATGGAAATACCACCAAAGGCAAAAGCCCCAGCCCAAGGTAGCGGTATGACGCCGGTCATACGGTGGGCGCCGGAACGCTTGCTGTTTTCGCAATTGCGGTTACAAACATCCCCCGGCCGCCGTCCGGCCCGCGGCCACCGACCGGAGGGGCTTCATGATCAAGGTTGTTCGAGCGAAACTGCACTGCCTGCGCGTCACCGACGCCAACCTGAACTATCAGGGGTCGATCACGCTCGATCCGGAGCATTGCGAGGCGGTCGGGATCTACCCGCTGGAGTTCGTGGAGATCTGGAACAAGAACTCCGGGGCGCGGATCAGCACCTACGTGATCTATGGCGAGCGCGGCTCGCGCTGTTGCGTGCTGAACGGCTCGGCGGCGCGGAGCTGTCAGCCGGGGGACGAGGTCATTATCGCCGCTTCCTGGTACTGCCAGCCGACGGAGCTGGCGACACTGCGGCCGCGCGTGCTGACCTTCAACGCCGACAACAGCGTCGACCGCTCGCTGACCTACGACGTGACGGCGCTGGACGGCGGGCGCTTCGATTTCGCGATTCGCGAGGGTGCCTTCCTGGAACCGGAACCGGCCTGACCCGTCGGCACCGACGTCCCGCAAACAAAGGAAGCGGTGTTGGGCGAGTCCACGCGCAAAGCGAGCGCATCGGTGACTTGCGCGTGTCTTGCGAGGGATAGGCGGTGAGTCCCACTTGAACGCGCGGCAATTTTTGCCTACTCTACCTGGGTGGGAGTGCGGACAGCGATGGAGTGCGTGTCATGGGCGTCAGCGGCATAGGGGGCTATCAACAACAGCCTTTCACGACACCGTTAAGCAGCGGGCCGGCGGCCCTGCAGCAGACACGGGGAACCGACGCGAACCAGCAGGCCCAGAAGGCCGAAGAGGATCGCCGTCAGCAGGTCCAGGCCCAGGACCAGCAGGCGCAGCAGAGCCAGCAGGCCCTGGCGTCGGGCGGCAACACCACCCCGACCCGCGGACAGAACCTCAACATCACGGTCTGATCGCGCGTCGTCCAATCGGGGCCCGCCCGGCTGGTCCGGGGCCGGGCCCGCAGGGGAAAGGCGGCCAGCCATGGACATCCGAAGCGTTTCCGGCATCCAGGCGAACCGGCCGACTCCGGCCTCGGCGGTCCCGACGCCGCAATCCGTGGCCGATGCCACGGCACAAACTTCCCAAACCGCCTCCAGTGTTGCGGACCAATCCGCTTCGGCGGCGTCTCCGTCCGACCCGGTGGTGGTGGCCGGCGGCTACATCAGCCCGGTCCTGCGCTACGACCAGGGCGCCCGGCTGGCCGTCATCTATTTCCGCGACCGATCCTCCGGCGAAACCCAGAACCAGATCCCGGCACAACAGGTGGTGGAGGAATACCGCCGCACCGCCAGCCGTCTGAGCGGCGCGACTGCGGAAGGTCCCGGCACGGGTAAAGGAGGCGTCGCATCCAGCGGCACCACCACGCCGGACGGCGCCGGACGGAGCGCTGGTCCGGGATTCGGTCCCCCCACGTCGAGCGGCGCCCCGTCCACCGGAACGCCGCCCGCGACGGACGCCGGTCCGACGGGAACCACCTCCACCGCCGTTCCCGGTGTCGCGGGGTCCTACGGCGCCGGTTCGCCGGGCGCCATCGTCTCCGTGACCGTCTGATCCGGCAGCTCGAAGCGGGCGACCAGCGGCGCGTGGTAGCTTTCCGGGGAATGGCTGACCGTGGCGTGGGCGACCAGCTCGTCGCCCAGCGCCTCGTTGTGGATTTCGGCGGAGCGGAACCAGCCCAGCAGGGCGCGCGACACCAGCAGATGGTCCAGCATCACCGCGTCGCCGCCGTGCAGCACGGTGAAGCGCCGCTCCTCTGGGACGGAGCGCTCCAGCGGCACCAGCGAGCGCCCGGCGAGATGCCCGTTGCCGGTCTCGTCGAGGTCGGCGCGGATGATGCGGACAGGGGTCTGCTCGATCTCGGCGTTCAGGTCGCCGGCGACCAGGATCAGCGCCTGCGGGTCGGCGTCGAACACCCGCTCCACCGCCAGCCGGGCCTCCAGCGCCTGCCCGGCCCGCTTGATCGAGGCCAGATAGAAGCCCTCCGCCCAGCCGCCGACGCTCTTCCAGGTGGAGGCGTTCTTCTTCTGCCCCGGCACCGGCGCGGCGATCGGCGCGCGCAGATGCAGGTTGAAGACGTGCAGGCGGCGTCCGCCGGGCAGCTCGATCTCGCCATGCAGCACGGGGCGGTCCCAGGTCACGGCGTCGCCGCCGGGCTGGGCGGGGTCGGCGGTGATCATGCGGACCTGCGGGGACGGCACCAGATCGTGCCGGTACTGCCGCGCCGCCAGGATGGGCCAGCGGCTCACCAGCACGAGGTTGTGGCGGTCGGCCAGCTTGGTCCCCTCGCCGCCGGAGGTCCGGTGGAAAGCGGCGTAGGGTCCGCCCTCCAGCAGCCGGGCCAGCGCGCGCAGGGTCCTCGGCTCTCCCTTCGCCGCGCGCTGGCCGTTGACCTCCTGAAGGCACAGGATGTCGGCGTCCAGCCGCTCCAGCTGCGGGCGCAGCACGGCGGCGCGCTCCTCGAAGGACAGGTCGCCGGTGTCGTCCAGGCTTTCCAGGTTGAAGGTGGCGATGCGGATGCTGCGGCTCATGACCCCTCCCCGGACGCCCGGCCCGCCGCGGCGCGCGGGCGCGCCAGGAACAGGTGGTTGCGGTTGATGCGCCGCCGCCGCCGCCGGTGTGCGCTCAGCATCGCCGTGGAGGCGACGAGCGTGGCGTCCAGCCCGGCCTCGGCCATGCGCTGGGGGGTATCCGTACCATAAATCCGGTAGTGATAGGGATGGCCGAAGGCGGCCAGCCGCTTGGCGGGGGTGTCCATCGCCGGGTCCTCCCGCGTCGGCCCCTTGGGGTCGTAGGGGAACAGCAGGACGGCGCGGCCGGAGGGCTTCAGCACGCGGGCGATCTCGCGCAGCGCGGCGCGGTCGTCGGGGACATGCTCCAGCACATGGCTGGACAGAACGAGATCGAAACGGCCGTCCGGGAAGGGCAGGTCGGTCAGGTCGGCCTGTACGTCGGCGGCCGGGTTGAAGCGGTCCAGCGTGACGTAGCGCCGGCCGTGCCGCGCCCGCAGCAGCGGCTCCAGGCAGGGTTCGGGGGCGGTGTGCAGGATGCGCAGCGAGCGGCGCAGCACGTCCGTCCGCTCCGCCAGGAAGCTCCACAGGAAGCGGTGGCGCTCCAGCGACCCGCAGTCCGGGCAGCGGGCGTTGCGCCGCCCGCCCAGTCCGAAGGGCAGGAAGCGCGCCGCCTCCCGCCCGCAGAGCGGGCAGAGCAGAGGACCGGCGGCGGGGATCAGGCCGTGGGCGCCCTCGTAGCGTGGGCGTTCGTAGAGCGACTCCCGCCGGTAGACGGCGGCCTCGTCAAGGTTCTGGTCCGCGATGGCGGGCAGCAGGCGGGACAATCCATGGAGCATGGGGATCAGAACAGTTCCACGTCGCCATCGATCCCGGTCTTGCGCAGCCGGTCCATGAAGGAGGTCTCGGACCGCGCGATGTCGCGCACCGTCTCCTCCCCGATCAGGCGGCGCTGAGTGCGGCCCGAGGTGGGGTAGAAGCGCACCGCGCGGGCCGCCGTGCCGCCGACGTCCCAGCTCATCGTCGGGATGCCTTCGGCCGCCAGATACTCCATGACGAACTCGACGTTGCGCTGGCCGATGCCGGCGCTGCGCGGGGCGCCGTTCACGCTGGCGCCGCCGAAAATCTTGGCGCGCAGCCGGTCGCGCCGCCCGGTCGCCGCCAGCAGCCGGTTGATGAGCTGCTCCATGGCCGCACTGCCGTATCGGGAGGAGATGGACAGCCGGTCGCCATTGTGGTCGGGCAGCAGGAAGTGGTTCATCCCGCCGATCGCCGCGACGGGGTCGAACAGGCAGGCGGCGATGCAGGAGCCCAGCGTGGTGGTGATGACGACGTTTGCGTCGTCGCTGACCACGCAGCCGCCGACCACGATGTTGACCACCTCCGCGCCCAACTGCCGGTCATGGTAGCGGTTGGCCGCGATGTCCGGCGTGTCGGAACCCTGCTGATATCGGCGCGCGCGCGGGCTGATCGGCATCCAGAACCTCGGTGGGACATTCAGTCGCAGTGTACAACCGTCCCTCGCCCTCCGCCAAGCGTTGTGGTTGCGGACCCCTGCAATCGGCGGCCCTTACAAGCCGGCAATCCACACCTCAAGCAGATCGGCCTGGAGCTTGCGGGCGCGGGCCAGCCAGGCGCGGGCCTCCGCCGGGATCTCGGCGATGCGGCGGTCCATCGTCCGGTCCATGGCGGCGCGCTGCGGCTCGTCGGTGACGAAGAAGGCGAAGCCGAGCGTGCGCCCGCTCGCCGTGGTCAGCGTTCCGGCCAGCGCCTTGGCGTAGGCCAGCGTGCCCGATTTGGCGCGCACGCCGGGGGGCAGGGCCTTGCCCTCGTCCTCGCCGGGGAGAAGGGCCAGCACCGCCGGGCCGGCGCCGCGGATCAGCGCCATGGTCTGGGCCGGGGTGATCCGCGACGCGGTGCTGAGGCCGGAATGGTTGAGCAGCCGCAGCCCCGTCCAGTCGGTGCGCGGGGCCGCCAGCATGGCCGGCGCCGTCAGCACCGCCGCCGACTCCGGCAGCGTCCGCACCGCCGGGTCCAGCCGCCGGGCGGCGGTCAGCCCGATCAGCTCCGCCGACAGGTTGTTGGAGTAGCGCAGGACCTGCCGGGCCAGGACCTCCAGCGGCTCGCTGCGGTGCAGGGCGGCGAGCGTGGCGGTCGGCGGCGCCGCGCCGGGGACCGGGGTGGGCAGGGCGATCCCCGCCTCCGCCGCCAGCCGGCGGAAGACGTGCGCCGTCGCCAGACCGGGCCGGGTGACCGGAAGCCACAGGCTGGCCGCCATGCCCGGCTGCGGGGCGAAGCGCCAGCGCTCGCCCTCCGGTTCTCCGTTGGCCGGTTGCCCGTCCGCGGCGACGAGCGGGGTGAAGGCGGCCCCGGACCCGGCGCCCAGTTGCACCGTCACGCTGTCCAGCGGCACGCGCCCGGTGTCGGACACCGACCAGGCGCTGACCCGCACCGGCTGTCCGGCGGCGGGGCGCGCCCAGTCGAAGCGGAAGCGGTTGAAGTTCAGCGAGAGCGCCCCGACCCCGGTGTTGTAGCCGGCGGTCCAGGGCTGTCCGGCGTCGATCTCCGGCATCTCGGGCAGGGCGGAGGTGTCGTAGAGGAAGCGCCCGGTCACCCGCGTGACGCCCAGCGCGCCGAGGTCGCGCAACAGCTCCGTCAGCCCTTCGCTGGACAGCGACGGGTCGCCGCCGCCCTTCAGGATCAGGTCACCGTCGAGCACGCCGTCTCCCAGCCGCCCAGTGACGTGCAGCGTGGTCTCGAACCGGTGCTCCGGCCCCAGCACCGCCAGGGCGGCGGCCATCGCCGGCAGTTTGGCGACCGAGGCCGGGGCGAAGGGCTTGGCCGGCTGCCGCTCCGCCAGCACGGCACCGCTGCCCGGATCGAACAGCACATAGCCGACGTCGTCGGGGGAGAAGCCGCTGCGGGCGATCGCCGCCCGGTCGTCCGGACCGGTGGCGGCGCTGGGGGACGCGCAGGCCGACACCGCGGTGACGCAGGCCAGCAGGAGCAGGATGGAGAAGGTCGGAAGCCGCATGATGCACAGTCTAGCGCAAAGCCCCCCGGCCGCATCTGCGTCAATCCGGGGATGGGCAGGAATCTTGATGCGCGGACAGTCCGCTTCCCCTACCATAATGTCCGGAAACGACGCCAAACCCTTGGGAAAGAGCCGTAAAACCCATGATGTCAGGGCGCCGGAGCGTCACGTTCGAAGTGGTTGTCGAACAGGGCGGAAAACCCAACATCGACGGCGTCTTTCCCGACGAGGCCGCGGCCCGGGAACGCGCGGCGTATCTGCTTCGTCTTGCAAAATTTCCGGTTGTCCGAATTTTAAAGGTGAATCAGGCGGGCAAGGAAGAAGTCATCTTCCAGAAGTCCACCTCCGGCGGCGGGAAGCCGACCACCATCTCCACGATCGACGAGACCGACGTCGGCCCCGCCAATCTCTGCACCGACGCGCTCCAGCTCTTTTCCTACGAGAGCCGGATGCTGCTGCTGCGCCTGCTGCGCGGCTATTGGGACGATCAGGCGGTGATCCCGGCCGAGCAGCTCCACCGCTATTACCCGCTGCGCTATTTCGAGCGGGAGGCGCTGCTGTTCAACCCAGCGGTCAGCCGGCTGGCCACCCTCCAGGCGCCCTTGCTGGGCGTGAAGCCGTTCGACCGGCACGACCAGCTCCTGCGGATGTTCACCCGGCTGAAGGAGATGGCGCAGGCATCGGACACGCTGGCGCCCTTCGACGCGGCGCTGGCCCGCGGCGGGGTGGACGGCCTGCTGGCGGCGGCGGCGGAGCGCCCGCCGGAGGAGCGCGACCGGCTGGTCACCCACGCCTTCGCCGCGGTGCTGGAGCCCTGCCGCGACTGGCCCGGCAAGGTCAAGGCGCTGCTGCGCTTCCACCGCGAGGACGGGGAGGAGGAGGCGAACCGCCGCCTGCTCGACCAGATGCTGGCGGAAACGGTGGACGGGCGGGAGCCGGTGCGCGCGCTGATCGGCTACGCGCCCGATCTGGGGGCGGCGCTGCACAGCCTGATCGCGGCGGTGCACGGCGATCTCGACGACCGGCTGCCCCACACGGATGAGTTGCTGGCCCTGTCCAACGCGCTGGGCGGCGGCGGCTTCGACGAGACGCGCAAGGCCCTGCTGCGCCGCGTCCAGGGCGGTCTGACCGGCCTGACCCCGCTCACCCGTACCGGCACCGCCGCGGAGGGCAAGGCCTTCGGCCTCATCGTCGATCGGCTGACCAACTTCGACGGCTTCCTGGGCGGCGCCGGCATGGCCGAGGCGCTGACCCGGCGCGCCAAGACGGTGTGGAGTTCGGGCGGGCAGGATGCATCCTTCGACACGGCGGTGCAGCGTCTGGCCACCCGCCTGCCGGCGCCGGCCCAGCGCATCGGCTATCTGCTGGACCTCGCCACCAGCCCCTTCGGGCGCAACAAGCTCAGCGTCCTGATCCGGCAGGTCGCCACCGAGTTCGAGAGCATCACCTCGGCCCGCGAATTGGTCGCCCCCGGCGTCAGCACGGATGACGTGCGCAGCGGCCTGGGCCGCCGCCTGCGCGCCGCCGGCATCCCCCGCGCGCTGGCCGAGGGGCTGATCGCGAAGATCGCCGCGATTCCGGACGGCGAGCGGTCGCTCGGCATCCCCTTGCTGGCCGCTCCGAGTGGGGGGACCGTGACGCGGGCGACCCAGGAGACGATTCTGATCGACGTCCCGAAGGTGGCGGCGGAGCGGCTGGTGCTGTTCTGGCGTGGCCAGACGCGGGCGATTCCGGAGGACGGGACCCAGCTCGTCATTGGGCGCTCGTCGCAATGCCAGTTCGTCCTGGACATCGCCTCGGCCTCGCGCCGGCACGCGGCTGTGTCCCGTCAGAACGGAGTCTTCCTGGTGGAGGATCTCAGCCGCAACGGCACTTACCTTGCAGTGCCTGGGGTGGCGGAGCCGCGGCGGCTCAAGTCGGGCGAACCGCTGCCGCTGCCGCCGAGGGGCGAGATCGTCATCGGCTCCGCGGAGCTGGGCGAGGAGCCGGCGCGCATCGCCTGGGAAATCGTCAAGCGCTGAAGACTTCGTCCAGCGGACGGAACACGGGGCGCCAGCCGTCGCCGCGCACCGCCAGCGCGCCGACCAGCCCCGGCGCCGGGCGCAGGTCGAACAGCGACCAGTCCGTGGCGTTCCCGGCCTTCAGCCCGCCGTCCAGGCTGAGCAGGCGGGCGGGGCGGCCCGGCGTCAGCTCCACCGCGAAGCGGTCGAGCGGCGTCGACAGGCCCTGGCCGGTCGCCTTGATGAAGGCCTCCTTGCGGGTCCAGCCGTTCAGGAACGCCTCGTCCCGCAGCGCGTCGGGCAGGGCGGCGAAGGTGTCGCGCTCCTCCGGCGCGAAGAAGCGCTCGGCGATCCCGGCGGCGTCCGGCAGGCGGCGCAGCCGTTCGATGTCCACGCCCAACTCCACCGTTTCAAGGGGAGCGATGGCGATCAGCACATGATCCTTGCAGTCGGCGAGGTTGAAGGCCGGGCCGCCGGGAAGGAAGGGCTTGCCCATCGGCCCGTAGGCGAAGACCAGGGTCGCCGGGTCGCGGCCCAACACCCGCCCGAGGCGATGGCGCAGCAGCCCGCGCCGCAGGACGCAGCGGGTGCGCAGCTCCTCCGTCGCGAAACGGGCGGCCCGCGCCGTCTCATCGGGGGAGAGCAGGGCGCGGAACGCCTCCAGCCGGTGCGCCAGCCCGCGCAGGTCGGCATAACAGAGTTGAATTTCTTCCGTTTCCCGCATCGGATGTCCCCATTCCCCGGATTCGGGACTATAACCGCGCTGGCCCCGCGCGGCGATTGCGCTATCATGCGCCTCCCTTTTGCCGGATCTGGAACCATGGTCGATACCGCTCAGCTTGCTCCGCATCTGTCCAACGTCGTCAAGGACGCCGCCATTCCCGAGCTGCCCAACCACTACCGGGGCAAGGTGCGCGAGAATTACGACCTTCCTGACGGGCGGCGCGTCATCATCGCCACCGACCGGCTGTCGGCCTTCGACATCATCCTGACCGCCATCCCCTTCAAGGGGCAGGTGCTGACCCAGATCGCCCGCTACTGGTTCGAGGCGACCAAGGACCTCTGCCCGAACCACGTCCTGGAATACCCGGACCCCAACGTGGTGGTCGCCAAGCGGCTGACCATCATGCCGGTGGAGATCGTGGTCCGCGACTATCTGGCCGGCACCACCGGCACCTCGCTGTGGACGATGTACAAGAAGGGCCGGCGCGAGATGTACGGCCACGTCTTCCCCGACGGGCTGCGCGAGAACCAGAAGCTGCCGGACACCATCATCACCCCGACGACCAAGGCGTTCGACGCCGGCCATGACGAGGAGCTGACCGCCGCCCAGATCGTGGAGCGCGGGCTGCTGACCCAGGCCCAGTGGGACGAGGTGAC
Source organism: Azospirillum aestuarii (assembly GCF_016632405.1). NCBI lineage: Bacteria > Pseudomonadati > Pseudomonadota > Alphaproteobacteria > Rhodospirillales > Azospirillaceae > Azospirillum > Azospirillum aestuarii. The sequence continues at coordinate 154,269 of NZ_JAEPIV010000011.1, read as the reverse complement.
GGAGAAGGCGCTGGCCCTGTTCGCCCGCGGGCGCGAGATCGCGGCGGCGCGCGGCCTGATCCTGGTCGATACCAAGTACGAGTTCGGCTTCGACGAGGCCGGCAACATCATCCTGGCCGACGAGATCCACACGCCGGACAGCAGCCGCTACTGGTTCGCCGCCAGCTATCCGGAGCGGTACGAGGCCGGGCAGCGTCCGGAGAGCTTCGACAAGGACTTCGTGCGGAGCTGGGTGACCCAGCGCTGCGACCCCTACAAGGACGCCATCCCGGAAATCCCGGCGGAGGTCGTGCTTGAGGCCGCCCGCATCTACATCGAGGCGTTCGAGACCATCACCGGCCAGACCTTCCAGGTCCCGGCAGAGGTCACGCCGGCGTTGGAGCGCATCCGGGCCAATCTGGCGCCCTATTTCGCGAAGCCGTGATGAAGATCGCCATCCTCGACGATTACCAGAACGTCGCGCGCGATCTGGCGGAATGGCATCGCCTGCCCAATGGCAGCGCGCTGACGGTGTTCGAACGGCCGATCCCGGCGGCGGAGGTGGCGGGCACGCTCGCCCCCTACAGCGTCCTGGTGATCATGCGGGAACGCACGCCGTTCCCCGCGTCGCTGATCGACGCGCTGCCGAACCTGCGGCTTCTGGTCACCACCGGGGGGCGCAACAACGCCATCGACCTGGAGGCCTGCAAGGCCCGCGGCATCACCGTCTGCGGGACCGGCATGGTCGGCACCCCGACGGCGGAACTGACCTGGGGCCTGATCCTGGCGCTGACCAAGCGCATCCCGCAGGAGGAGCGCGGCCTGCGCGCCGGACGCTGGCAGGCCGGCCTGACGCAGGGGCTGGCCGGCAAGCGCCTCGGCCTCGTCGGGCTGGGCAAGCTGGGCACCCAGGTGGCGAAGGTCGGTCAAGCTTTCGGGATGGAGGTGACGGCCTGGAGCCCCAACCTGACCGACGAGCGGGCGGCGGCGGCCGGCGTCACCCGGCTGGACAAGCGCGACCTGTTCGCCACCTCCGACATCGTCAGCGTCCATCTGGTGCTGGGCGAGCGGACGCGGGGCGTGGTCGGGGCGGACGACATCGACGCGATGAAGCCCTCCGCCTTCTTCGTGAACACCTCGCGCGCCGGTCTGGTGGATGGGGACGCCCTGCTGGCGGCCCTGCATGAACACCGCATCGCGGGCGCCGGGCTGGACGTCTTCCCCGTGGAGCCGCTGCCGGTGGACAGCCCCTGGCTGGAGGCGCCGAACACGGTGCTGACGCCGCATCTGGGCTATGTCACCCGCGAGAACTACGACGTCTTCTACCGCGACGCGCTGGACGACATCCTCGCGTGGCACGCGGGCGAGCCGGTGCGGATGCTCGCCTAGGAACCGGAGGGAGCCGCCCCGCCCTCGACCCATGGCATTGGGCGGGGCGGGCGTCCCGAATGGGCTCAAACCCCTGAAAGTTTTCAGGCTTCCACGCCTTGTCCGCATCGGCCATCGGTGCGGCGGCGGGCTGGTTTCGCCCCGCATCGCCCGTCCGTTTTTTCGCCCCCGCAACATGGATTGTGGGATTACAGCCGCGGCCAAGACGTAGATGGATGGCAACCCCGCCACTTGCGGGGCGCGATTCCATTCCCAAAATGGGTGTGAAGGCTGAGGCAAGGGCGGAGATGAACGAGTTTCGTTGCGAGGCGCGGGCCCTGCCGGGACTGCGTGTCCGTGGGGTGGGGCGGCCACCGGTCCCGGCGGCGATTGGCGCTGTGGACAAGGCGTGCCGAATTTGATTGGCCGAATTTGATTGGAAGTCTGTTTGGTTCACGGCCATCCCGGTACGGAACGCGGACGGCCGGGACAGGAGACGGAAGGTTTGCCACCCATGGAGACAGGAATGAACATCTCGGACCTCTTGTCCGCACACAACGTCATTCTCGATGCCGGGCCGGCCAACAAGGAAACCCTGCTCGACCTTCTGGCCGGCGAGGCGTCCAGCCGCATCGGGGCTCCCAAGGAGGACATTCTCAAGGCCCTGCAGGCGCGGGAGCACATCGGTTCCACGGCGCTGGGCAAGGGTGTGGCGCTTCCCCACACGGAGCTGCGCGGGACCGAGAGCCCGCTGGTGCTGTTCGCGCGGCTCCGCAAACCCATCGATTTCGAGGCTCGCGACGACGAGCCGGTGGACCTCTTCTTCCTCGTGCTTTGGCCGACCGCGACCCGCAAGGGCCTGCTGCCCGTCATGGGCGAGATCTGTAAGGCCCTGCGCGACCCGCAAGCCCTGCGCAAGCTGCGTCAGGCGGAGACGCCCGACGCGGTGGTCCAACTCGTCCGGCAGGCGCTTCCCCCCAACGCCGAACGGGAGCCTGACGACGAGGATTTCTGACCGGACGACGTCCGGCTGGCGCGGCGAGGGACCTCCATCCTTCCTATATTCGTAAAGCCGACAGTTCTCAGCATTTTGGCCCCTCCGATTGCCCGAGACCCCCTTGTCACAGACCATGTCCGACGCCCTGTTGCTCCTGGCCGCCACCGGCCTTCCGTTCGTCGGCGCGATTGTCGCCGGGATGCTGCCGACGCACGCGCGCAACACCGCGGCGTGGCTGGCCGGTGCGATCGCGATCATCGGGCTGGGGTTGGTGTGGGCCGCCTATCCGACGGTGGCGGCGGGCGGGGTGATCCGCCATTCGATGGCCTGGATGCCGTCGCTCGGCCTCGATCTCGTGCTGCGGATGGACGGCTTCGCGTGGCTGTTCGCCGGGCTGGTGTTCGGGGTCGGCGCGCTCGTCGTGCTGTACGCGCGCTATTACATGTCGGCGGACGATCCGGTCCCGCGCTTCTTCGCGTTCCTGCTGGCCTTCATGGGATCGATGACAGGGGTGGTGCTCTCCGGCAATCTGATCCAGCTCGCCTTCTTCTGGGAACTGACCAGCCTCTTCTCCTTCCTGCTGATCGGCTACTGGCACCACACGGCGGCGGCGCGCGACGGCGCGCGCATGGCGCTGACCATCACCGCGACGGGCGGGCTGTGCCTGTTCGCGGGCGTGCTGTTGCTCGGCCACATCGTCGGCAGCTACAACCTCGACGTCGTTCTGGCCTCGGGCGACAAGATTCGCGGGCACGCGCTCTACCTGCCGGCGCTCGTCCTCATCCTGATGGGCGCCCTGACCAAGAGCGCGCAGTTCCCGTTCCATTTCTGGCTGCCGCACGCCATGGCGGCGCCCACCCCCGTCTCGGCCTATCTGCATTCGGCGACCCTGGTGAAGGCCGGCGTCTTCCTGATGGCCCGCCTGTGGCCGGTGCTGGCGGGGACGGAGGCGTGGTTCTGGATCGTCGGCAGCGCCGGTCTGGCCACCCTGCTGATCGGCGCCTATGTGGCGATCTTCCAGAACGACCTGAAAGGACTTCTGGCCTATTCGACCATCAGCCATCTCGGGCTGATCACGCTGCTGCTCGGCCTCAACAGCGAACTCGCCATGGTCGCGGCGATCTTCCACATCCTCAACCACGCCGCCTTCAAGGCGTCGCTGTTCATGGCCGCCGGCATCATCGACCATGAGACGGGAACCCGCGACCTCCGGCGCCTGTCCGGCCTGAACCGCTTCATGCCCTTCACGACCCGGCTGGCGATGGTGGCTGCCGCCGCCATGGCGGGCGTGCCGCTGATGAACGGCTTCATCTCGAAGGAGATGTTCTTCGCCGAGACGCTGACGGCCCAGGGGTCCGTGACCTTCCTGCTCGACATCCTGCCCTTCGCCGCGATGGTGGCGAGCGCCTTCGCCGTGGCCTATTCGCTGCGCTTCATCCATGGCGCCTTCTTCGGTCCCGACCCGGTCGACCTGCCGCACCTGCCGCACGAGCCGCCGGCCTGGATGCGCCTTCCGGTCGAGATCCTGGCGCTGGCCTGCATCATCATCGGCCTGCTGCCCGCGGCCACCGTGGGGCCGTATCTGAACATGGCGGCGCACGCCGCGCTCGGCGCCGCCACCCCCGAATACAGCCTGGCGGTCTGGCACGGCTTCAACACGCCGCTGGTGATGAGCCTGCTCGCCCTGGCGGCCGGTGTGACGCTCTACTTCCTGCTGCAGCCGCTGTTCCGGCGGAACATCGAAGGCCCGCCCTTCATCAGCCGCCTGGAAGGCCGCCGCATGTTCGAGCGCAGCATGGTCTTCCTGTCCTGGCGGCTCGCCCGGTCGTTGGAAGGGCTGCTGGGCACCCGGCGTCTGCAGCCCCAGCTCCGTCTGGTCGTCTGCGTCGCCATCCTGGCCGCGGGCTGGGCGGTCTACCGGCGCGGCCTTGGCCCCGGCAATCTGGTGCCGCAGGGCATCGACCCCGTGCTCGCCCTGATCTGGGTGATCGGCGCGGCCTGCGCCCTGGGCGCCGCGTGGCAGGCCAAGTTCCACCGCCTCGCCGCGTTGATCCTGCTCGGCGGCACCGGGCTGGTCACCTGCGTCACCTTCGTCTGGTTCTCCGCCCCCGACCTCGCGCTGACCCAGCTTCTGGTCGAGATCGTCACCACGATCCTGCTGCTGCTCGGCCTGCGCTGGCTGCCCAAGCGGCTTCCCGGCACCGGCACGTCGGAAGTGATGCGGACGGGCCGCCGCCTGCGCGACCTCGCCATCGCCATCACCGCCGGCCTCGGCATGGCGGGGCTGGCCTTTGGCGTGATGACCCGCTTCCCGCCGGAGATCCTGGCGCAGCATTTCCTGGAGCGCGCCTACACCGAAGGCGGCGGCACCAACGTCGTCAACGTGATCCTGGTCGACTTCCGCGGCTTCGACACGCTGGGCGAGATCGCCGTTCTGGGCGTGGTGGCGCTGACCGCCTACGCGCTGCTGCGCCGCTTCCGCCCGGCCCCCGACAGCGTGGACGTGCCGGAGCAGCAGCGCGACCAGAGCGCCTACGACATCGCCCGGCCGGAGCGGCGGGAGGGCGACACGGTGGCCGACTGGCTGCTGATCCCGTCGGTGATCGCGCGCCTGCTGTTCCCGGTGGTCGGGATGGTCGCGCTGTTCCTGCTGCTGCGCGGCCACGACCTGCCCGGCGGCGGCTTCGCCGCGGGGCTGATGGGCTCGATCGCCATGATCCTGCAATACATGCTGGGCGGGACGCAGTGGATCGAGGCGCGTCTGCGCGTGCTGCCGCTGCGCTGGATGGGCCTCGGGCTTCTGCTGGCCGCCGGTACGGGCCTGGGCGCCCTGCTGTTCGGGCGGCCCTTCCTGACGACCTATTTCGCCTACGCGGACCTGCCGCTCATCGGGGAGATCCCGACGGCCAGCGCGCTGCTGTTCGACATCGGCGTGTTCGCTCTGGTCATCGGCGCCACGATGCTCACCCTGATCGCGCTGGCCCGCCAGTCGGTCCGCGGCCATCGCGCCGCAGCACCCCGCGCAACGGCGGCCGCGAGCGCGCCGCCCGCGTCCGCTCCGGTCCCGACCGGCGCACAGACCGCCGCAACCGGAGACGACTGATGGAACTTATCCTCGCCCTCGGGATCGGGGTGCTGACGGGCTCCGGCGTCTGGCTGCTGCTGCGTCCCCGCACCTTCCAGGTCATCATCGGCCTGTCGCTGCTCTCCTACGCCGTCAACCTCTTCATTTTCTCGACCGGCGGCCTGCGCACGGGGGCGGCCCCGGTGCTGGAGCGCGGCATGGCCGGCAGCCTCGCCACCCACGCCGACCCGGTGCCGCAGGCCCTGGTCCTCACGGCCATCGTCATCAGCTTCGCGACGACGGCGCTGTTCCTCGTCCTGCTCCTCGCCGCGCGGGGCCTGACGGGAACCGACCATGTGGACGGTAAGGAGAAGTCCCGGTGAACGGGTGGATGGATCATCTGGTGATCGCGCCGATCATCATCCCGCTGCTGGTCGGCGCGCTGCTGATGCTGATCGACGAGCGTCGTCGGGCGCTGAAGGCCACGCTCGGCGTCGCGTCGGCGTCGGCGCTGCTGGCGCTGGCGGTGCTGCTGCTCTATCTGACGGACCACACCGCCACGGGGGCGGACGCCACCGTGCGCGTCTACCGGCTGGGCGACTGGCCGTCGCTGTTCGGCATCGTCCTGGTGCTCGACCGGCTGTCGGCGATGATGCTGGTGCTGACCGGCATCCTCGGGCTGTCCGCCCTGGTCTTCGCGCTGGCGCGCTGGCAGAAGGCGGGGGCGCATTTCCATTCGCTGTTCCAGTTCCAGCTGATGGGTCTGAACGGCGCCTTCCTGACCGGCGACCTGTTCAACCTGTTCGTCTTCTTCGAGATCATGCTGGCCGCCTCCTACGGGCTGGCCCTGCACGGCTCCGGCCTCGCCCGCGTCCGCGCCGGGCTGCACTACATCGCCATCAATCTGGCGGCCTCCCTGCTCTTCCTGATCGGGGTGAGCATGATCTACGGCGTGTCGGGCACGCTGAACATGGCCGAGCTGGCCGTGCGCATCGCCGCGGTGGCGCCGGAGGACCGCGGGCTGCTGGAGGCCGGGGCGGCGATCCTCGGCGTCGCCTTCCTCATCAAGGCGGGCATGTGGCCGCTGGGCTTCTGGCTGCCGAACACCTACACCACGGTCGGGGCGCCCTCCGCCGCGATCATCTCGATCCTCAGCAAGGTCGGCATCTACGCCATCATCCGGATCTGGCTGCTGGTCTTCGGCGACAGCGCCGGGACCTCGGCGGGGTTCGGCGGGCACTGGCTGCTGATCGGCGGGGTGCTGACCATCGCCTTCGGCTCCATCGCGGTGCTGGCGACGCAGAATCTGGCGCGGCTGGCCGGGGCCAGCGTGCTGGTGTCCTCCGGCACGCTGCTGGCCGCCGTCGGCGCCGGGCAGGTGGCGGTGACCGGCGGCGCCCTGTTCTACATGTCCAGCTCCGTCCTGGCGATCGCCGGGCTGTTCCTGCTGATCGAACTGGTCGAGCGCGGGCGCATGGTCGGCGCCGACGTGCTGGCGGTGACGCGCGAGGCCTTCGGCGAGGGCGAGGACGAGGAGTCGGACGACGACGACGCCATCGGCGTGTCGATCCCGGCGATCATGGCGATCCTGGGCATCGCCTTCATGGCCTGCGCGCTTCTGCTCGCAGGATTGCCGCCGCTGTCCGGTTTCCTCGCCAAGTTCGCCATCCTGGCGCCGATGCTCGCGCAGGGGGCGGAGGGGCTTCCCTTCACCACCTGGGCGCTGATGGCGGCGCTGATCCTGTCCGGGCTGGCGACGGTCGTCGCGATGAGCCGCACCGGCATCGACGTCTTCTGGGCGTCGCCCGCGGGCGAGCTGCCGCGCGTGCGACTTGTCGAACTCGGGCCGGTCATGATGCTCCTGGCGCTCTGCGTGGCGCTGACCGTCCAGGCCGGGCCGGTGATGCGCTACATGGAGGACACCGCCCGCTCGCTTCACGGGCCGGAACGCTACGTCCAGGGGGTGATGACAACCGCGGCGCCGGGGACCGGCAAGGGGGTCGCGCCATGAAGCGCTGGTTGCCCTTTCCGCTGCTGACCGCCGCGCTCGTGGCGATGTGGCTGCTGCTGACCGAGAGCGTGGCGCTCGGCTCCATCCTGATGGGGGCCATTCTGGCGACCGTCACGGTCTGGGGCTTCAAGGCGCTCGACCCGCCGGGCGGACGTCTGAAGCGGCCGCGCGCCGCCTTCGCCCTCGCCGCGCTGGTGTTCGCCGACATCGCGCGTTCCAACCTCGCGGTCGTCAAGATCATCCTCAACCCGCGGAAGACGGAGCGGGTGTCCGGCTTCCTGCACATTCCGCTGGACATGCGCGCCCCCTATGGTCTGGCGACGCTGGCCTGCATCATCACGGGAACGCCGGGGACGATCTGGGTGGAGTACAATTCCGCCAACAACACCATCCTTCTCCACATCCTCGATCTGGTCGATGAGAGCACCTGGATCGACACCATCAAGGGACGGTACGAGAAGCGCCTGATGGAGATCTTCGAATGACCGCCACGCTGCTGCTCTGGTCGATCTTCCTGGCGCAGATCCTGCTGGTCGCCGCGATGGCCTGCGCGACCTATCGCGTGCTGCGCGGGCCGCGGGCGCAGGACCGGGTGCTCGGGCTCGACACGCTGTACGTCAACGCCACGATGCTGCTGCTGACCTTCGGCATCCGCACCGGCAGCACGCTGTATTTCGAAGCCGCGCTGATCATCGCGCTGCTCGGCTTCGTCGCGACGGCGGCGCTGGCGAAGTTCCTCATGCGCGGAGAGGTGATCGAATGACCCATCTGGCCGACCTGCCGGTCTGGGCGGCGATCCCGGTGGCGCTGTTCCTGCTGCTCGGCTCGGCGCTGGCGCTGATCGGGTCCATCGGATTCGTGCGGCTCCGCAGCTTCTACGAGCGCGTCCACGCCCCGACGCTGGGCACCAGCATGGGCATCGGCTTCGTCCTGCTGGCCTCGATGCTGTGCTTCACCGTGCTGCAGTCGCGGCTGGTGCTGCACGAGATCCTGATCGCGGTCTCCATGCTCGTGACCACGCCGATCACGCTGATGCTGCTCGCCCGCGCCGCTCTCTACCGCGACCGCAGCGAGGGCAGCGACGACGTGCCGGCGGCCCCGCCGGTCCACACCGCTGCGCCGCCGGCCCAGGATTCCGCTCCGCCGGTGTAAGGTTTCCGGCGGCGCCGTCGCGTCAGGTCGCCTCGACCTTTGGCAATCAGGTCGCCTCGACCTGGGCGAACATGCCGGATTCGCTGGTGAAGCTCTTGAACTCCAGCCCGTTGCCGGAGGGGTCGAGGATGAAGAAGGTTCCCTGCTCCGACGGCTTGCCGGGGTAGCGGATCTGCGGCTCCAGGAGGAAGGTGGCGCCGGCCGCCTCCAGCCGTTCCCGCAGCGCGTCCCAGACCGGGCGCGGCAGCACCGCCCCGAAATGATGCAGCGGCACCGCCTTGCCATCGACCATGCTGGTCTCGGTCGAGCGCGGCTCGGACGAGCGGTGGGCGGAGATCTGGTTGCCGAAGAAGTCGAAATCGATCCACCGCTCGGTGGAACGCCCTTCGCGGCAGCCCAGGACATCGACGTAGAAACGGCGGGTTTCCTCGATGTCCCTGATGGGAAAGGCGAGATGAAACGCGAACACCGGCGCACCCTTCTGACGTTGGTTCGGGCGGCCAGGGTAGACCGTGATCCGCGGCGCCAACAAACGATTTAAGCGTGGGCCACGCGCGCAAAAACGCTGCGGCCCCGGTCCGGAACGCGAACCGGGGCCGCAGTGATCAGCGTGGTCAGAAGGCCAGACGGGTGTCGAGCATCAGGATGTGCGCGCGGTCCTTCAGGTCGCCGCCGTCGGGACGGCCCGCCTGCAGGGTGGATTGCACGTAATCGTATTCCAGCCCGGTGGTGAAGCCGGGGGCGACGGTCCAGGTGACGCCGCCCTGCCAGATGCCCGCCTTGCTCGGCGTGGACATGGTCGCGCTGTCGTTGCCCAGAGCCCGCAGGTAGTTGGCGGCGAACAGCATCGGCCCGGCGGTGTACTGCGCGCCGAAGATCCAGTTCTGCTGCGCCCGCGTCTGGGCGAGGCCCTCGGCGTAGCCGCTGTCGCCGCTGTAGGCGTAGCTGGCCCCGACCTTCACCGGGCCGTAGCCGACGTTGGCCCCGACATGGACGGAGTTCAGATCCTCGAAGGACTGGCTGACGACGCCGTCGGTCTGGCGCACCGCCTTGCCGGTCGCGTAGAAGGCGCTGCCCTCGATGCTGAAGTCACCGACCGCCGTTTGGAAGGCGGCGCCGGCCTCGACCACGTCGCGGAAGGACAGCAGGTCGCCCAGCGTGTCGGTCGTGCGGCGGTTGACCGACGTGTTGGAGTCGCCGCTGCGCGGCATGTAGGACACCGCCGCCGACAGGCCACCGAAGCTCGGCGTGATGTAGACGAACTTGGTCCCGGTGTCGTAGGCGATCAGCGTGCGCATGCTGGTGGCGGCCAGCGGCAGGGCGGCGAAGGTGGTCGAGCCGTTCAGGAACAGGATGCCGTTGCTGTCCGGGCTGCCGGCCACCCCCTCGACGTTCGGGCCGATCATCCCGTACTCGTCCGACAGGCCGTTGATGACGCCGGCCTGGATCGTGCCGAAAGCGCCGTTGGCGAAGAGGAAGGCGCGGTCGTTCTCGATGTTGCGGGTCGAGACGGTCGGGTCGCCGTTGCCCGCCACGATGCGCAGCCGCGCGCCGTAGGTCAGTCCGTTGTCGGCGGTGGCCGTCGGGGTGACGACCAGACGGTAGCGGTTGGCGAACTCCCGCGAGCGCAGGCCGTCGTCCTGCTGCTGGCGGATGTAGGCGCCCTGGAAATAGGCGTCGCCGCCGAGGATCAGGTCGAAGCTCGGCTCGGCCAGGGCTGGAGCCGACGTCAGGGCGGCGAAGGCGGTGCCGGCGAGGGCGGCGGCGCGAAGGGAGAAGGCGTTCATGGGCGTCGTCATTCCAGGGTCGAGGCTTGCGGGGGCGATGTTTTGGTATCCCCTCTCCCCTCCGGGGAGAGGGTTAGGGTGAGGGGGTTGCGCGTGGCGCTGTGTCCGGCAAAAGCGCAACCCCCTCACCCGCCCGCTTCGCGGGCACCCTCTCCCCGGAAGGGAGAGGGTTGTTAGGAAACCAGCGGCGGCCGAAGGCGGTTAGGTTGTCGTCCTCCAACCGGGCGAGGCAGAGGATCTCCACGCTGTCGGCCCAGCGCGGGTTGATGCGGCGGAACTGGGCGACCGCCGGGCTGTCCAGCTTGGCCTCGCTGATGGCGCGGGCCTCCTCGGTCAGGCCGTAGCCCTGCCACTGCCAGTCCACGGTGCCGGTGTCGGGGTCGTAGTACTGGGCGAAGCACTCCCGCCCGATGTGGTCGCGGAACGCCCGGTCCAAATCATCCGGGGGCAGGTCCGGATGGGGCGTGTGGCGGACGAACAGCATCGGCATGTAGCGGTAGGAGCGGTAGCCGACCGCGCTGTAGCTCCAGTACCACAGCCGTCCCGAACGGTCGGCGCGGGCGCGGGCGACCATTTCGGCGACCATCGAGCGCACCAGCTCGTTCGACCCCCAGAAGCGGCGCTCCAGGATGCAATGGGCAGTGTGGAAGGCGCCGACGGCGGTGCCGCCGATCTCCGTCGCCTGCCGGTAGACGGTGGCGAAGCCGACCAGCTCCCCGGTCCCGGCGTCCTCCTGCAGCACGCAGTGGTCGAGGTCTTCCAGCTCCTCGTTGAAATAATCCTCGCCGTAGCCTTCGAACCATACGCTGAGCAGGGCGAACATCGCCGCCCGCCGCTCCGGCGTCAGGGCCGCCGGCGCGACGAAGCTGGTCCGCAGGGGAGGGCGCGCCGCGGGCGTGGTCATCCCTCGGCCCCGGCCCCGGTCAGGTAGAGCGCCGCCCCGGCCTCGCGCACGTCGGCGCAGATGTCCTCATAGTTGCAGGTGATCTCCTCCCCGGCGGCGATGTCGCGGCGGGCGACGAAGCGCCGCCAGTCGCCGGGATCGGCCCGCCCGATGGATGGACCATCGGCGTGGTTGAGGAACCGGGCGTCGTCCCCCGGCAGAAGGACGCCGCCCCCCTCGATCACGCAGCCGTGGAAGTCGATCAGCCGGGCGACCTGCGGAAAGTCGGTCAGCACGGCGGCGTCGGGCTCCAGCAGGCGGTCGATGCGGGCGTCGAACGCCCACACCGGCGTGCCGGCGGCGACCGCCTCCTCGGCGAAGAGCCCCAGCCCGTGGATCGGGCTGGAGGCGAGGCGGGTGGCGATGAGGAGCGGCATGGCGTCCTTCTCCGGCGATGGGGCTTAGGCGGCGGCGGTGGCCGGCGACCCGGCCGGGGCCAGCGACTCGTCGAACTCGAAGCTGGCGGCGTCGTCGACGAACTGCTCGGCGATGGTCGTGCCGGGATTCGTCAGGCAGACGCCGATGTAGTCGGCGAACCGCGGCGGCGGGGCGAAGCCCTCGGCCAGCAGGCGGCTGTTGTCGAAGGCGATGTCCTGCGCGGTGAAGCGGTGGTACTTGCGCCCGCCGGCCATCATCGTGCGGTGCAGGATGTCGCGCTGCGGGAAGGCCAGCCGGAAGGCGCGGTCGAAGGGCTTCCAGCCCTCCGGCCCCTTCGGGTCGAAGAAGCTGTAGGGGCGGGTGCCCTCATGGCCGTGGGCGGCGAAGGCGGCCTGGAAGTCGCTCCACATCGTCCGGCTGCCGAGGCCGGCGGAGATGTGGTAGAGGTTGTGTTTCAGCTCGGGCTTGCGCAGCAGGTCGTGCAGCCGGGCCGAGGCCCAGTCCACCGGCACGATGTCGATGAAGCCGTCCGGCGAGCAGGGCAGGACGCCGGTGCGGTCGACCAGACGGAAGAACCAGAAGATGCTGGCGCTCGGGCGCACGCCCATCGCGGTGTGGCCGACGACGATGGACGGGCGGCAGACGACGATCGGCAGGTCGGGGAAGCCGGCGGCCAGGGCGCGCTCCGCCGCGGCCTTGCTGCGGGTGTATTCGACGATGTGCGGCGTGTCGTGGCCGGGGGCCGGGGCCTCCGCGACCATCTCCAGCCACGGCGTCTCGCCGCAGCAGAAGGCGGTGCCGATGTGCAGGAAGCGCTGGAGGTGCTTCATGCGCCGGGCGCGGGCGGCCAGCGCCAGCGTGCCGTCGACGTTGATCTGCCAGACCGAATGGCGGCTGTCGAAGGAGGTGTCGGCGGCGACGTGGACGATGTGGGTCACCGCGTCCAGCCGCGGGTCGGCGCTGGTCGCCAGCGACTGCAGGTCGCCCGGAAGGATCTGGCAGAGGTCGGCGTAGGCCTGGGCCGTGGCGCGGTCGACGCAACGCATGAGGTTGGTGGCGAGACGGGCGCGGCAGGCGGCCTCGTCGGCGCCGCGGATCAGCAGCAGGCAATCCGCCGCGGTCCCGTTCTTGACGGCGTCGAGGTAGAAGGAACCACCGAGAAAGCCGGTGCCGCCGGTGAGAAGGATCATGGTGTGCCTCGGTCTCGCGTCTGGGGGAGGGGAGGGTTCGGTTGGTGGCTCCGATCCGCTGGCCCCGATCCGCTGGTCTGGATCAGGCGGGCAGCAGGTCGGGGGCCGGAAGGGCGGGGGTGTCGAGCCGGCGGATACCGCCCTGCTCGACCTGGATCTGCACGTCGGCGGCGTCGAAATACGCGTCGTCGTGGGTCACGGCGATCACGGTGATGCCGCGCGCCTTCATCCAGGGAATGATCTCGCGGTAGAATTTCCGCCGGAAATAGGGGGACTGGTCGGCCGCCCATTCGTCGAGCACCAGCACGGGCTTGCGCTCCAGCAGGGCGGCGGCCAGCGCGAGGCGCTTCTTCTGCCCCTGCGACAGGTCAACCGTCGTGAAGGCGCGGTCCTCGACCGCCACCTTGTCGGACATCTCCAGCAGGTCGAGCAGCTCGTCGGCGAAGCCGTCTTCCAGCGACACCGCGCCGTAGAGCTGGCGGGTGACGTGGTTGTCGGAAAAGACGACGGAGAACAAGTCGCGGTAGGAGCCCAGCGTGTCCGCCGTCACCACCGTGCCGTCCACCGTCAGGCTGCCGCGCTGCGCCGGGTAGAGGCCAAGCAGCATGTGGATCAGCGTGCTCTTGCCGGCGCCGTTGTGGCCGGTGACGAAGACGACGTCGCCGCGCTCCACCGTCAGGTTGATGGGGCCGACGGTGAAGGAGCCGGTGCCGTCGCGCCCGGCGTGGCGGTACGACGCGCCGTCGAGCGCGATGGTGGCGAAGTCGGTGAAGCCGGTCGGCGGCGCGTCCTTGGCCCGGCGCTGCGCGGGGCGGGGCGGCGCCTTCAGCTCCGCCTCGACCGCCAGATAGGAGCGGGCGGCGGTCTCGGCGCTGATGTAGGAGGGGTAGGAGGCGACGATGGTGATGACCGGGTAGGCGATGAAGGCGGCGGCGTGGCCGGCCAGCACGACGGTCGCGATGTTGGTGCTCGTCACCGCCGGCAGCAGGAAGATGATTCCGGCCAGCGCCGCGTAGTAGGTCAGCTCGCTCAGCGTGAAGTAGTGGCTGTACTCGGCACCGAAGCGGTGGCGCTCCGTCCGCAGCGCCTCGGCGCAGGTGGTGGCGTCGGACAGCGCGTTGGCGGCGCGGCGGCGGTTCAGCTTGCACTCGCGCAGGGTCTGCAGGATGTGGTCCGACCGTTCGGACAGGGCGCCCTCGGCCTCGTGGATCGTCTCCGACAGCCGTTCCAGCCGCAGGACGGAGCGGGCGATCAGAATGCCGCCGATCGTCAGGAAGCCCAGCACGATCAGCACCGCGGCGTTCGACAGGGTGGCGAGGTAGAGCAGGCAGAGGATGATCGCCGCGACCGACTGGAAGCTGATGACCAAAGTCGGCACCGCCTGCGCGAGAAGCTGCAGCTCCGGCCCGGCGACCTGGGCGAGGCGGGCGGAGCCGACCGCCATGGCGTCGGGCAGGTCGGCGGCCACCGCCCGGCGCAGCAGGTCGACGCGCAGGATCGCCAGCGCCGCCTGCATCCGCTTGGACGCCGCGTTCATCATCCAGCCCTGGGCGAACCGCCAGGAGAAGGCGGACAGCAGGAAGATGAACAGCAGACGCTGCAGCCCCTCCGGATCGTCCATGATGACCAGCGCGCTGTTCAGCGAGGTCAGCAGGGCGAGGTTGAGGGCCGCCGCCAGCACCGCCAGCAGCAGCAGCGGCTGCATGTTGCGCAGGGCGTCGCGTCTCAGGATGCGCCAGAGATCCATCGCCGGCTCACTTGGACTGGATGAGGTCGAGCAGGCGGGACGGCGACATGGTCGACAGGATGGGGGCCGCGGCCGCCTTTCCGTCCTTGGCCGGTCCGCTGGCGGCCCCCGCCGGCTCGGGCTTGACGCCGGGAACCGGCGCGGTCGGCGAGCGGTGGGCAGCGGGTTCGGCCCCGGCGGTGTTCAGGCTGGGCATCTGGGCGACCGGCACCTGTCCGGGCGTGCCGTCGCCGCTCAGCGAGGGAAGCTGCGAGGCAGGCGGGACCGGCAGGCTGCTGGGCGGCAGGCTGCTCTGCGGCAGGGTCACGGTACCCGGCGCACCCGCGTGCGGCGCGCCGGGGGCGGGGGGGGCCGGCATCGGAAGGGTGGCGCCCTGGCCCGAGGCGGCGTCGAGGATCAGCGGCAGCCCGCCGCTGGCGGCGTTGCCGATGACGACGATCTTGGCGTTGGGCGAATGGGCCAGCTCCAGCGTCGCCTCGATGCCCCGCCAGCGCAGGTAGTTCTCGGTCAGGTTGGCCTGTACCGTCTCCTGGAAGGCGCGGATGCCCTGGCCTTCGAGCTGCTTGCGCTGGCTCTCGAACAGCTCGCGCTGCAGGCGGAACTGGTATTCCTGGGCGGCCTGGTCCTGCTGGATCTTGCGCTCGATCGACACCATGATCGCTTCGGGCAGCGAGACGTTGCGGATCAGGATGTCCTGGATCAGGACATAGCCGGTCTTGGTCCGCCCGTCCGGCTTCGGCGTGTCCTCGGCCCCGATGATCTGGGCGTACATCACGCGGTCGGCGACCTGCTCGAAGGTCTCGGTCTGCACGCGCAGGCGGCGGTGGGCGTAGAGTTCGTCGGCCTTGAAGCGCGACACGATCTCGCGCGACACCGACCCGACCTCCGGCACCAGCAGCACTTCCAGGTAGTTCGGCCCGACGTTCTTGTGCAGGGCGGCCAGCATCTCCGCGTAGGGGCGGTAGCGCACCGTGATCTCGATGCTGACGTTCAGGCCGTCGTTGGCGATGGCGGAGTAGGAGCGGGTATCCTCCTGCAGGCGCAGGTCGTAGACCTCGATCTTGTCCCAGGGGAAGATGACGTGCACGCCCTCGGCCAGGGCCGGAGCCATCTGGGTGCCCTGGTGGAAGCGCTTCCACAGCACGCCGCCGTGGCCGGCCGGGATGAAGACGACGATGGACGGGGCGAAGTAGAGGAAGATCAGGACACCGACCAGCAGCGTGCACAGCAGCGACCGGCGGTGCTCCTCGTACCAGTTGCCAAGCAGCGCGCGCAGGCGCGACTTCGGCTGCGGCGTCGCGTCGGCGTCGTCGTAGGTGAAGGCCTGGTCAGCCATGTCACGCGGTCTCCTGGAGCAAAGCCGTGGCGGGGCGCGGGGCGTCCGTCCGCTCATCGGTCATTTGGCTGTTGGTCATCTGGCCGTTGGTCATGTGAATGGTCACGTCGCAGACCGACGAGACGTTGCCGTCGTGCGATACGAAGATCACGGTGCGGCCCAGCGACCGCAGCTTGCCGATGATCTCGTTGGTGAAGCGGGTGCGGAACTCGGCGTCCTGGTCGGACGTCCATTCGTCGAGAATGATGATCGGACGCCCCTCCGCGACCGCGACGGCCAGGGCGACGCGGCGGCGCTGGCCCTTGGAGAGGTCGCGGTTCAGCAGGCCGTCGCCGGTCTCCGGAACCAGATGGTCGATCTTCAGATAGGCCAGCATCTCGCGGAACAGCTCGGCGTCGAAGGTCGGCCCCTGCGGCAGGCGGGTGAACAGGTGGTGGTCCTGGAACACCGCGCAGAACAGGTCGCGGTAGGATTCCAGCCGGTCGCCCTCCACTTCCTGCCCGTCGAGCAGGACCTGCCCCTCGTCCGGGCGGAACAGCAGCGGGATGACGCGCAGCAGGGTGGACTTGCCCGACCCGTTGGCCCCGACGATGCCGACGACGCCGCCCGCCGGGATGGTCATGTCGATGGGGCCGATCACGAAGGGCTCGGGCCGCAGCCCGGCGCGGTAGGCGAAGCGCACGCCGCGCAGCTCGATGGCGGAGAAGCGGCGCGGCGCGCGGGCCAGCTTCGACGGCGCGTACTCCGCCGCCGGCATGGCGGCCAGCAGGGTGGTGAGCTGGTTCGCCGCATCCTCCGCCGCGATGTAGTCGGGCACGGCGTTGAGGAACTTCGACAGCGGCCGGGCGAGGAACAGGATGACCGAGGTCACCAGCGGAAGCTCTGCCGCCGACAGCGCGCCCATGCGCGGGAAGATGAAGACGAAGACCGCGGAGAAGCCGATGACGATGGTGGCGATCCAGGAGAACAGCTCCCCCAGATTGCGCCCGTGGCGCCGCTTCAGATCCTCCCAGCGGGCGACGTCGGCCTCGACCGCCTGGGTCAGCTCGTCGCGCCGCGCCTTGCCCAGCTTGATCTCGGCGTTGCCGCCGACGATCTCGGAGAAGCCCTGGAGCATCCGCACCTCGGACTCCTTGGCTTGGCCCAGCAGGGCGCGGGTCCGCTGCGCCTCGCGCACGTACCAGCCGCCGATCATCGCGCCGGCCACCAGGAGCAGCGTGGCGCCCACCGTGGTCAGCGTCCACAGGTAGAGGTAGGCCACGACCGCCACCAGCATCATGTTGGCGGCGATCGACAGGTTGGGCAGCAGCGCCGCGATGCGCTCCAGATGGTGGTTGCCCAGATCGAAGGAGCGCCGGGCCTGCATGTCGAGGATGTCGGCGTGGTTGCCCAGCGTGACGGTCTGCAGGAAGCGCCGCCGCACGCCGGCCAGCGCGCTGAAGGCGGTGGTCAGCACCAGACCGACGAAGCGCTTGCTGAAGGCGTAGGAGACCAGCAGCGACAGGCAGAAGATCAGGAAGGGGGTGTCCAGCACCTCGCCGCGCATCCAGCCGTTCAGCTCCGCGCTGAGGCTCATCAGGCTGATGAGGTTGGCGGCCGCGGCGACGCAGCCGGTGACCACCAGCCGGGTCAGGATCTCACGGTCGGCCAGCCCGATCAGGGGCAGCAGGGCCGAGACCGGCCGGCTGGGGGCGACGCGCTTGCTTGTCTTGCTTTTGCTCATCGATCCGCCTCACTCCGCCAGCCAGGAGTCGAGGATGCGGGTGATCGTGCCGTTGTCGCGCAGCTTGACGAAGGCGGCCTGCAACCGTTCCGCCTTCTCCTTGCGCGCCTTGGGCATGGCGATGTAGCGGGGGATCAGGCCCAGCGGCTTGGGCAGGACGCGCACGTCCTTCAGGCGCCCGTCCTGCTTGGCCATGTGGTTCAGCACATGCAGGTCGCCGACGATCACGTCCACCCGGCCCAGGATCAGGCGGCGGAAATTGACCACGTTGCTGCTCGACGGGACCTTTTCCAGATAGGTCGCGGCGTCGAAGTCCGGCGCGTAGGCGAAGCCGTCGACCACGCCGATGCGGTAGGGGGTCAGATCCTCCAGCCGCTCGAAGGCGATGGGGGAGTCCTTGCGCACCATGAAGACGGTCGTGCCGGTGCGGAACGGCCCGATCATGTTGTACTGCGCGAAACGGGAGGGCGAGGCGATGAACTGGAACCCGACGTCGGCGGTGTTCTCGTCCATCGACCGGACGACCTCGGTCCAGGACAGCGGCCGGTGGACCGGGGTGATGCTCAGCTCCTTCAGCAGGGCGACGACGATCTCGGTGTCGATCCCCGTGCGGGTGCCGTTGAAGGAGTAGTTGTAGGGCGGAAAATGGTCTTCCGACGCGATGGTCCAGTATTCGGCGCGCGCCGGAAGGATCGCGGCGCACAGCGCCAGCAGGACCGGCAGCAGGAGCCGCAGGACCGGACGGAGGATGGACGCCGTCGCCGCCGTCATGCCTTCGCCCGCTTCTTGCCGCGGGTGGTCAGCAGGATCATCACGAGAAGGGCGCCCGGCGGCGTCAGAACCACCGCCAGGAAGGCGTAAAGCAGGAAGCCGCCGCGGCGGCCGATCCCCAGAAACCCGACCAGCAGGCAGAGACCGATGTAGATCAGCTCGAACACGGCGATGCTTCCCTTGTTGCCCGGCGCCCCGGCGTCGTGCCCTTAGCCGGCCTTCTGGACCGGCTGCTCTTCCATCTGCGGCGCCGCGGCGGGAGCCTCGCCAGCGTCGCCCTTGGCGGCCTCGAACTCCTTGCGGAAATGCTCGCGCATCGTCTCGACGTCGAAGTCCAGCAGCGTGCCGCCGGTCTCGAAATGCTGCGCGAACACGCGGCCGAGCGCCTGGGTGGCGGCCAGCGACAGGGCCGGCATGACGGCGACGCCCAGCGCCGTGCCGATGAACGGAACGGCCTTCACGGCGGAGCCGAGCACGCTGGAGCTGAGGGCGCCGGGCATGACGCCGCCCATCAGCGCGCCGACGATGGCGCGGGTGCGCTCCTGAGCGAACTCGATCTCATAGAGCTTGGCGAGCTTATGGATCAGGTTGAGCTGGGCCACGCTGACCGCGGCGACGTCCGCGCCGGGAACGGGGATGAGTCCGAAGGCGCCCGAGGCGTAGCTGTGATACTTGATCAGTTCCTGGGCGCGCTTCTTGCGGTCTACCATGATCCGAAACCTTTCGAGGGTCAGGTGAGGTTGATTTCAGGTGGAAACGGGGAGCTTTGACACACGTCAGAGGACGTTATTCGTCGCAAATTTGGCATTCCGAAAGAAACAAAGCATCGCCAATCAACCGCTGTCTAAGCGATTGGTAAAAGAATGCCCCTATTGTCGCTGGTAAATTACGCGGTGGTCTTCAGGACTGGCGTCGAGCAGAGAATGACTGCCTAACGATCCAATATGCCCCAACGACTTGATACATTTTCAGTACTTAACAACGCATTAAATGCCTATGACCGTCGTCAGTGTTTTTGTCGGAACGTGCGTCATCTTTCTGCGAATTGTAACAAAGTTCATCATGAGCTTTTCTTTGTGTATTGAACGCCGCTACCTTTGCGGGAAGCGCGCCGGCAGGTCGAGGGCGCGCGCCGGAAGCTCGTTGCGCGCCCCGGCGCTGACCGCCGCGCCCAGCACCAGGACGGTGTCGCGCACGGGTTCCCCGTCGATGGTCTGCGTGGGCAGGGCGACGCGCAGCAGCAGGCCGTCCCGCGACGACGACGGGGCGTGGCCTTTCAGCAGGCGCAGCAGCGCCCACGGCCCGCGCTCGGCCAGGGTGATGGTGTCGCCGGTCGCCGCGGCGGTTCCGCCCGCCGGCGCACCTTTCGGACGGAAGGGCGACCCGGCGGCCCAGCGGGCGCTCAGCAGGACCGGCTGGCCCGGCGTCCAGGCGAGGGTCCCGCCGTTGGCCGTCGCCCCCACCGCGCTGGCGCCGGAACGCACCGACCAGTCGATGATGTGCTCCGCCCCGACCTCCTGCGCGCGGTTCGCGCCGTAGGTGAGGCGGACGCTGACGGGGGCCGGGCGCGCGATGGCCTCCAGCAGGGGGCGGGCGGCCTCCATCCGCTCCATGAAGGCGGCGACCTCGGGGGTCGCGGTCCGCATCACCGCCGCGCGGTGCTCGTCGAGCTGCCGGAAGAAGCGGCGGACGTCCTGCGGGTCGGCGTCCGGCGCGCCGCGCGCCTGTTCGGAGCCGACGAAGGGGAAGCGCCCGGCGAGGGTCTGCGCGAAGGCGCTGGACAGCTTCGACAGGGCGGCGTCGCTGTCCGGGACCGGGGCCTCCACCGGCATTCTGGGCAGGATCGGCAGATGCGCGACGACGGCAGGCGCTTCCACGACGGCGGGCGGCGGAGCCGCGGGTTCCGGCGACGGGGCCGGGCGCGGGGGAGGCGGGGGGGCTGCCGCGACCGGCTTGGCCGGCTCTGGTTTTGGCGGCTCCGGCTTTGGCTCACCGGGCTTTGGCTCGGCCGGCATGGCGGCCTCGGCGGGTGGAGCGTCCGGAACCGGCGCGGGCAGGGCGGCGGCCAGGGCGTCCGGCAGCGCGGTCACCGCCGGGTTGAGAACCAACGCTCCGCCGTCACCCACCGCGAACAGGGCGCCGGTCTGCGGCGCGTCCAGCGCCAGGACGGCGGCGCGGGCGCCGGTCGCGGCGGTGGACAGGGCCTCGGTGATGCGGTCGGTGGTGTCGCGCCCCGGCAGATCGGCGATGGCCGCCTTCTGAAGCATCACCCGGATCGCGTCGGGCAGGCCGCGGGCGGGGTCCTGCAGGGCGCCGGCGATCGGCCAGGCGACGGCTTCGGCGACCGCTCTGGTCAGGCGGCGGACATCCTCGACATCCTCGGCGGTCGGCGTCTCCGACAGGCCGCGCAGCCGCTCGGCCAGGGCTTCGGCGCGCTGACGCAGCGGGTTGCGGCCGTACAGCTCCTCGGCCAGCGGGGCGGCGAGCTGCACCGATTCCGCACGCACCGCCGCGGCGATGGTCCGGGCGTCCAGGTTGGGCAGGTCGGCGCCCGCGGCGATGCGCGTGATGTAGCCGTCCGTCGCCGTCATCGGCGACTTGGGAACGGCGCCGTAGACGCTTTCGGCCAGCGCGTTCAGCTCGTCGAAACCACTGTTGCGGCGGAAGCGGTCGTAGCGTTCCAGCGCGTCGCGCCGCCCGCCGATGCGGTCGAGCTGCTCGGCGAGCCGGCGGAAGGCCGGAAGATCCTCCACGCGCTGCGGGTTGGCGACCGGCGGCAGGTCGGCCATGGTGGCGCTGGGCAGCAGGGCGTCGCGGATCGGCCGAAGCACCGAGCGGCGCAGCGTGACCGAGGCGAGCCGCTTCTTGTCCTCGTCGAAGCCGCTGAACAGCGAGGTCGGCAGCAGCGGCGTGGCGAGGGGACTGCGCTCCATCACCGCCGTGGCGGCGATCACCCGACCGGCCAGAGCCCCGTCGGTGACGGCGTCGCGCGCCAGCAACGCCCGGCGCAGGTCGGCGGTGGCGGCGGCGACCGGCGGGCTGCCGGCGGACACGCTGGAGACACCCTGCCAAGCGGCGACCGACAGGCCGGCGACCGAGGCGGCGAGCGCGGCCTGGGCCATCCGGCGGCGCTTGTGGGCCTGCTGATAGGCGGCGTCGGACGGCCGCCCGTAGCCCGCCTCGGCGAAGGCCCGGCCCGGCAGCAGGTTGCGGGCGAAGACCGGGCGGCGCCCGCCGGTGGCCGGGGCGTAGGCGCCGGTCAGGGCGATGCCGCGCAGTGGGAAGGGCTCGCTCTGGTTATCTCCTCCCAGGGCGCCGTCGAGGAACAGCGCCAGCGGATGGCGCAGCGTGTCCAGGGCCGAGGGAAGCAGCGGCAGGCGCACCCCGGCGGTGCCGGCGGCGAAGGCGTCGGCCTCCAGCATGGCGATATCGGCGGCGATGGCCTCGAACGCCTCGTCGATGCGGCGCGGCTCGAAGGGCTTGGCCCAATCCTGGGGGTTGGTCCATCCCAGCACGCCGTCCAGCAGGGCGGAGGGCACGGCGGCGCAGAGGTCGGTGAAGCCGTCCAGGGCCTCGGCGCGGACCACGACCACATGCACCGGGCCGACCACGCCGAGATCGTCGCGCAGCGTCCGCAGACGCTCCCGCAGGGCGGCGCCCCGCTTGGCCAGCGCGTCGCGCGGTCCGGGGCGTTCGGCGGCGGCGCGCAGCTCGTCGGCGCCGACCATCAGCAGGATGCCGTCCAGCGGGCGGCGCATCGGCCGCTTGCGCATCGCCGCGACCAGCGCCGGCCAGGACGCGCCCAGCCGGGAGCCGTCGGCGGAGTCGGAGCCGGCATGCAGGATCGCCGCCCCTTCGCAGAACCACCAGCAACCGTTCTCGCCGTTGCCGTTCTCGGGCCAGCGGACATGGGTCGGGTCGGTGGCGAGCAGGGCCGGACCACCGACGCCGAAGGCGAGGAACCAGGGGATGTCGCCGCGGCGCAGGGGACCGCGCATCTGCCGCGTCAGGATGTCCAGCCCCTCGCCGTAGATGCGGGCGTTCGGCAGCGCGTTGGCGGCGGCCTTCGTGGGGGGAGGCGCTTCGGCGCGGACGCGCAGCGGCGCCGGCGGGGCGGCCCGGCGCGCGGGCGCCTTCCGGCCGGCGGCGGCCTTGGCGGCGGGCTTGCGCCGCCAGCCGCGCAGCGTCGGCCAGACCATCCGGCCGAGGCGGTAGAAGATGTAGAGCGGCAGCGCCAGCAGCGCGTAGGGCGCCAGCGTCACGGCGAAGGACAGCAGGTAGACGATGGCGGAGCCGATGGCGGAGAGCACCAGCTCCAGCGTGAGCATCAGTAGGACCATGACAGCCCCATGTCCTCGACCGCGGCGCGGGCGCCACTCAGATCGCGTTGAATGCCGCCGACGGCGCCGGCCCACAGCAGGTGCGAAACCACGAGGAACAGCACCGCGGTCCCGCCGACCGCCCACCACCAGCGCCGCCCGGACGGCGCGAGGTAGCCGGGCACGGCGCCGTCTGGCGGTTCGCAGGCGCGCGGGCTGGGATGGCTGGCCGCGGCGCGCTCGCCGACGACGATGCGGTGCAGGGCCGGGCGGCGGGCGGTCGCCTGGGCGTCGTCGGGAAAGCCCAGCGCCAGCGCCGCAAGATAGACGGCGGCCAGCCCGCGGTCGGCCTTGGCGCCCTGACGGATCAGGTCGTCGGCCTGGACGAACAGGGTTTGCAGCGTGGCGTTCGCGCCGAACAGGCGGCTGGAGAGCACGGCGTCGGCGGGCCGCGTCTGGGCCAGCGCGCGGTCGGCCAGCATGGCCATGGCGAAGACCGCCTTGACCACGGTGCCGTGCGCCCCCGGCCCCTGCGAGACGGCGCCGCCGCTCATCCCATGGAGCGTGGCGGTCAGACGGTCGGCAACCGTCCCTGCCGGGGCCTGCGTGTCGGCGCAGCCGGCGAGCAGATCCTCCTGGAAGGCGCGGAACAGGGCCAGCGTGCCGGCGGGCTTGGCCCCTGTGGGCGCCATCTTCGGCGCCGGAATGGGGTGGGCCGGGGCGAGTTGGGCGGTCACGGCATTCCCTCCGTCAGCGGGGCCACGGTGAAGGTCTCCCGTCCCAGCCGCACGTCCAGGGCGCCGGCGCCGTCCAGCGTCTGCCGGTGGGTGCCGGGCGCGCCGTACAGCGCGTAGACGAGGGTCCGGGTCGGGGTGCCAGGAGATGGGGCGAAGGGGGGAAGGCTGTGCAGGAGCACGCTCTGGCCCGGCACCATCTCCCAGGAGGCGATGGCGATCCGGTTCCCGGCCTCTGCGCTCAGCGCCTCGCGGTTGCGGAACCAGCCAGCGGCGTCGAGCCCGGCGAGCCGTCCGGCCACCGCCGGATCGGCGACCCGCACCACGTCGACCGCCACCGGGCGGCGCCCGTTGGCGTCGGGCTCGGCGACGATGCGGAGCACCGGCGCGTCGGCGCGTCCCGCGCCGGGGGCGGGCGTGCCCGCGGCGCAGCCGGCGAGCGTCAGGGCGAGGAGCATGGCGAAGCGCTTCATCTCAGCCACCCGTGCCGGGCGCCGATTGGCCGACGCAGACGTAGCCCGCCGGGGTGTGGCGGTACCAGTTGCCGGTCGCCTCGGCGCAGGGGGCGAGCACGCGGTCGTTGCGCTGGGGCGCTGCCACCGGTGCCGGGGCGGTGTCCACCTCGCGGGCACCGGCGGGACGGTTGGTCACGACGAAGCCGTCCTCGTCCTCCTCGACGATCATCACGTAGCGGGCGCGCTTGGCGGGGTAGCGGATGCCGACGTCGTAGTCGCCGTCGGCCACCTTCTCCAGGATCGCGCCGGGGCGGTCGCTGCCGAGCGGCGCGCAGCCCGTTCCGGCGAGCAGAACCGGCAGCAGCGCCGCCGCGGCGATCAGGGTTCGGATCATCGGAATGTTCCTGCTCATGCCGGGATCGCCTTGCGCTGGGCGTTGACCGCGGCGGCGGGGCCGGCGGCCTCCATCAAGTCGGGCGGGGTCGGCTCGATGCCGGCCTCGGCCAGCGTGCGGTAGACGGACCGCCAGACCAGCTCCGGCACGACGAAGCTGGCGTCGTAGTCCTCGACCCAGAAGAACAGGTTGTATTTGCACAGCCATTGGCCGTTGACGCCGCGGATGCCGTCGTAGCGGACGAAGGCCGGGCCGCCGGTGGCGCTGGGCAGCACCTTGTCGGCGTTTTGCAGGGCGGTGGTCAGCAGGCCGCCCATCCGGCCGGGGTCGTGGCGGGCGTCGGCGTAGTATTCCAGCTTCATCGACACCCGGTCGACCGCGCTGAAATTGACGACGGTCGCCTCCGACACCTTGGCGTTGGGCATGGCGACGATGAAGCCGGCGACGTTGCGGATGCGCACCGTGCGCCACGTCATGTCCACCACGACGCCGCGCACCAGATCGGTGATCTGGATGCTGTCGCCGATCTGGAACGGCCGCTCGATGTTCAGGACGATGCCGGAGAAGACGTTGGCGATGTTGGCCTGGATGGCGAGGCCGATGACCATGCCGACGAGGCCGGAGGCGGCGAGCAGGCTGGTGATCGGCTGCTTCAGCACGAAGGCGATGATGCCGCAGCCGGCGAAGCCGAAGACGATCAGGGTGGAGAAGCGGCGGACGATGCCGGGGATCTTGCGCTGGGTGCGGATCTCCAGCGGGGTCCAGACGAAGCGCTCCAGCGTGCGGTCGACCAGGATGGCCGGCACGATCCACCACAGCACGTTGACGCCGTTCACCACCATGGCGATTCCGCTGGCTGGCAGCGTCGCCACTGCCTGATCCAGCACGATGTTGCCGGCGGACATCAGCAGCAGCGGCCAGGACAGGATGCGCATGAACAGCGTCTGGATCTTCCAGAACTGGCCACGGTCGCGGCGGTCCATAAAGGCGGCGAAGACCGCCAGAACGGCGCTGAAGATGGCGATGTAGACGAAGAAGTCGCGGTGGATGAAGTCGCGCGCCGCCGGGGAATCCGCTGCCGCGACCACGCCGAAGTCGACGCGCGAGAAGTCCGGCTGCGGACGGCCGAAACCGACATAGTTGGGATCGCCTTCGCTGCCGACCGAGGCGACGTCCTGCGAGATCCAGGCGCGCGACAGGCGCCAGCCGGGCGACGGCGCCAGCACCCGCTTGGCGCGGAGCTGGTCGAGCAGGGTGGAGCTTTCGCTCTCGCCCTCCAGCGCCCGGCGGAAACGGTCGGCGAGGCCGGGATCGGCGGCGGACGCGGTCTCCGCCGCGGCCATCGCCTTCAGCTTCTCCACGAAGTCGTTGGTGTCGACCAGCGACATGCCGAGCACGTCGGTGACGAACATCACCGTGTTGCGGTTCTGCGTCCGGTGGCGGAAGCTGACGCCGACCGTCTGGCTGCCGTAGGGCGGGCGCTGGTCGAAGACGTTCAGGGCGAAGCGCCCCTCGATCCGGTAGGCGACGTAGGTGGTGACCTCGCCGCGCTCCTCGCGGTAGGGCTTGCCCAGCTCGACCGGCTTGACCGCGTTGGTGAAGACGACGTCCGCCGGGTTGAAGGCGCCGCGGTAGCGGAACCAGATCGTCAGGTTCAGCGTCGCCTCGTTGGCGTCCGGATTGAGGTCGCGGATCTCGTGGAGCTGGACGCCGGTGTAGATGACGTCCGTCTTGTACATGAAGCGGTCGTTGACGTAGAGCGCACGGCCCTTGGTGACCTCCTCCAGGAAGTTGGAGACGCCGGCCTCGCGGATCGGCTGGAGCTGGGTCAGCGCCGCCACCGGGTTCAGGCCGTTGTAGGAGGCCATCATCACCGGCAGGGTCGCCTGTCCGCGATTGTCGAAGGTCCAGGTGCCGACTGTGCCCTGGAAGGCGGTCTCGGCGCGGTCGTGGTCGGCGATGGCGCGGCGCAGCGCCTCGCCGTCCGGCTTGCCGGTGGTGACATTCGTTCTGGCGATCGCTCCGGCGATGAGGTCCACGCCGTCGGCGCCCAGCGCCGCCGCCCAGTCGGGCACCGCGTTGAAGCGCTTCACATACTGGCCGTAGAAGCGCTGCGCCCGCTCGTTCGCGGTGTCGAACAGCACGGGCGAGGACACCAGCAGGCCGTGGCCGTAGGCTTCCGGGGTCAGCGCCTTGGGGTTGGCCTGCGCCTGGGCGACGATCTCGGTGCGGAAGGCCGAGCTGGCCATCTCCGAGCTGCCGGCGATCAGGTTGCGCACCCCGGCGTCGCGCAGCGCCACCACCACCCGCGCGCTGTCCACCGCCGACCCGATGACGACGACGGCGCCGGTCGGCATTTTCTCTTTCACCGCCTGGGCCAGCGCCGGCAGGGTGGAAGCGCCGCTGCGGCCCGGCGCGAAGGTCCATTGGCCGACCAGCCTGGTGCCGAAGCGCTGGAGGATCGCGTCGAACTGCCCGGCCTGGGCCGCCGCCTGCTCGCTGTCCTCGCGGACGATGGCGACGGTCGGCTCGCCCACCACGTTGCGCACGTAGTTGGCGAGGAAGCGCGTCTCGTGCGTGCGGTCCAGCGTGATGCTGAACAGCCAGGGGCTGGGGGCGGCTTCGGCCGGGCGGACCAGCGGGCGCGGCGCGATCAGCGGGATCTGCCGCTGGGCGTAGATCGCCGTCGCGCTGTCGGTGGCGTCCGGCGTGTGGCCGATCACCGCGAGGATGGTGGGATCGTTGGAGACGCGCCGGGCGATCTCCAGCGACTTGCCCTTGTCGCCCTCGTCGTCGAAGGGCTTGACAACCACGGGACGGCCGGCGATGCCGCCCGCCGCGTTGATCGTGTCGGCGCGCAGCGCCGCCCCCTTGCGCAGCGCCAGCCCGAGCGCCGCGTCCGGCCCGCTGAGCGGCCCGACGACGGCGACGGTCAGCGGCTCGCGCGCGCTGTCGCCGAGGAAGCCGGCGCGGACGACCAGGGAGACCAGCACGGTGACGAGCATCGCCGCCGCCAGGATCAGCGCGAAGCGCGCCTTCTTGGTCAGGTGCGACCAGCGCAGCGGCGGCCGGGAGCGGGGCTGGAGCGAGCTCAGCATGGGGTGGGCCTCGGGCGGTCCGTGTCGGGGTGGAGCAGGGCGAGGGGGATGTAACCCTCTCCCCTCTGGGGAGAGGGTGCCCGCGAAGCGGGTGGGTGAGGGGGATGTGCGTGGCGGTTCGTTCGGCACACGCCCACCCCCCTCACCCCAACCCTCTCCCCAGAGGGGAGAGGGAGAAAAGCAATCGGGCCGGCCATCCTCATTGCTCCTGCATCGCGTGCTGGAGGCCGTTGAGGACCGGCGAGAACACATAGTCGAGGATGGTGCGCCGCCCGGTCAGGATGCTGCAGGTCACGCGCACGCCGGGGAACAGCTCGTAGGTCTTGCCGCCGTAGTCGAAGCGGGTCACCGGCAGCTCGACGCGGACCTTGTAGTAGGACTGTTTGTTGGCATCGAGCAGCGTGTCGGGGCTGATCGTCCGCACCCGCCCCTCGATGTGGCCGAAGCGCGAGGCGTCGCCGCCGGCGAGCGTCACCACCACCGGCTGGTCGGGGCGGACATAGCCGATGTCCTGCACCGGCAGGCGGGCGTCCACCACCAGCTTGCCGTCGCGCGGCACCAGTTCCACCACCGTCTCGCCGGCCTTGACCACGGCGCCCTTGGTGGAGACGGCCAGCGTCTTGACGATGCCGTCCATCGGCGCCCGCAGGCTGCTGCGGTCCAGGCTGTCCTGATAGCGGGTCAGCCGCTGCGACAGCTCGTCGTGGTTGCGGCGGGCCTCGTCGAGGGCGTTGCGGCTCTCTTCCTCGTATTTGCGGCCGATCCACACCAGCTTGCTGCGTGCCTCGGCCAGCGCCGCCTCGGCCTGGGCGAGCGTGGCGCGGTCCTCGGCGATGGCGCTGCTGACGCGGGCGTCGTCACGCAGCAACTCCAGATGCTTCATGCGGTTGGTGATCTCGCGCTTCAGCAGGGTCTCGCTGATGGAGAGCTGCTCGCGGATCAGGCCCTGCGCCACCTGGGAACCGCCGATGCGCGCCCGCACGGCCGCCGCCTGCTGCTCGCGCTGGGCGATGTCCTGGCGCTGGATGTCGAGGTCGGAGGCCAGCCGGTCGCGGCGGGCGCGGAACAGGTCGCGGGTCTGCGTCACCAGATCGGGCCGCTCGCGCAGGAGCCGTTCGGGGAAGATTATGGCCTCGCGGCGCCCGACCTCCGCCTCCAGCCGCGCGGTGTCGGCGGACAGCGAGCCGAGGCGCAGCTTCAGCTCCTCCAGGTCGGCGCGGATCTTGGTCTGGTCAAGCTCGACCAGCGCTTGGTCGGCGGTGACCGAATCGCCTTCCTGCACCAGGATGTCGCGGACGATGCCGCCCTCGAAATGCTGGACCGACTGGTTGTAGGACAGCGGCACCACGTCGCCGGGCGCGCTGCTGGAGACGTTCAGCTCGGCGATGGCCGCCCAGCCGAGTGCGGCGAGGAAGGCGGCGATGCTGACCGCGAACAGGCCGTCGCCGAAGCGGCTTTCCGTGTCCGTGGGCTGCGAACCTGTCAGAGAGGCCGGGAGGACGGCCGGGATGCCTGTCGGAATGGCGGGCGGCACGGCCGCGGCGGGTGCGGCGGTGGGCTTGCGGGTCAGCAGGGGAAGCGGCTTCATGGCGTCACCAGCCCCGCCGGGTCGCGGACCATGGCCGCGCCGTTCGGCACCGCGCCGTTCGGTTGGTCGAGGTCGAGCACCAGCGAGGCGCCCTGGAGGATGCGCGGGTCGTGGGAGGCGATGATCACCGTGTGGCCGCTCCGCGCCAGCTCGATCAGCGTCCGGTAGACGGTGGCGGTACCCTCGGAGTCTAGCCCGTCGGTCGGCTCGTCGAGCAGGATCAGCCGACCGCCGACCGCCAGGGCGCGGGCCAGCGCCAGCCGGCGGCGGTGGCCGGTCGGCAGCTCATGGCCGAAGTTGCGCAGCGGCGTGTCGAGCCCCTGGGCGCAGTCGGCCACCGTGCGGTCGGCCCCGGCGCGGTGCAGGACGGCGTGCAGCTCCGCCTCCGACAGGCGCGGGTTGGCGAGCAGCAGGTTCTCGCGGATCGTCCGGTTGAGGAACACCGGCTCCTGCGGCAGCAGCCCGATCTGCTGGCGCCACCAGGAGGGGGCGAACTTGCGGATGTCCACCCCGTCGGCCAGCACGGCGCCCTCCTGCGGGTCGGCCAGCCCGGCGATCAGGCGGATCAGCGTCGATTTGCCCGAGCCGTTGCGGCCCTTCAGCACCAGGATGTTGCCGGCGGGCACCGACAGGTTCAGCCGGCGCAACAGCGGCGTGACGCCGCCCGGCGGGGTGAAGGTCAGGTCGCGCAGCTCCAGCGTGCCGGCGTAGCGGGGCAGGCTGGTGCCGCCGGTCGGCTCGACCGCGGTGCGGGCGAACTGCTCCAGCCGGACCTGCGCCTGCCGGGCCATCGCCAGGGACTCGCCGATCTGGGCCAGCCGGGTGAAGGGCGCCAGCGCGCGGCCGACCAGCAGGTTGATGCCGATCAGCGACCCGACGTCCAGCTCGCCGCGCACCACAAGAACGGCGCCGGTGGCGATCACCGCCACGCCCTGGAGCGCCTGGAGGCTCTGCGCCGCCGACTGGGCGCGGCCCTGGCGCATCGACATGCGCTCGCGGACCACGCGCAGGGCCTTGGCCGCGCGCTGCCAGTCGCCGAGGAGCGGCTTGGCGCCGCCGAACAGCGCCACCGCGTCGCGCCCGACGATGGCGGTGGTGACCAGCCCCTGGGCGTCGGCGCCGGCCTGGGCGAGGTCGCGCCCGACCGCCCGCATGTCCGCCTGGGCCAGCAGCCCGGCGGCGATGGCCAGCAGCGTGAAGACGAGGCAGATCGCCGCCAGCGGCCAGGAGATCAGCGCCACCACGAGGATGAAGCCGAGCGCGAAGGGCAGGTCGAACAGAGTCGCGAGGTTGGCGGAGCCGAGCGCGGAATCGATCTGCTCCGGCGCCCGCAGCGCCTCGCGCCGCGCGGCGTCGCCCTCCGCCGAACCGGCACCGCTGCGCGCGGTCATCAGGATGCCGAAGGCCCCGGTGGTCAGCCGCTCGTGCTCGGCGCGTCCGATGCGCCCGGCGATGCCCAGCCGGACGTGGCGGAACAGATGCTCGAAGGCGATTGAGAGGACGACGCCGACGGTCAGCGCCGCCAGCGTGGAGTCGACGCCGTGCGTCACGTACCGGTTCAGCACCAGCATCGTGTAGAAGGACGAGGCCAGCCCGAGCAGGTTCGCCGCCAGCGACGCCGCGAAGACGCGGGCGGTCAGCCGCAGGTTGGCGCGCAGCCGTTGGATCAGCATCCCGATGGCGCCGCCGCTCATCGCTGGTCTCCCGTGCCGCGTCGGCCTGGATCGCGCCCACCCTGATCGCGGAAGGCGCCGCGGCCCATCGGGGCCAGCTTCGGCATCGGCTTGGTCTGGATGTCAGTCGCGTTCAGCCGGCCCATGGCGGCGAGCAGGCGGTAGCCGGCCAGCACCAGCTCCGTCTCCGCCGCGGCGGCGTCGCTGCGCGCGTTGATCAGCGTCGTCTCGCCCGACAGGATATCGATCAGCGACCGCGTGCCCAGCTCGCGCTCAGACCGCGCCACGTCGAGGAAGCCGGCGGCGAGGCTCGCCTGATCGTTCAGCAACTGCACCTGGGTACGGGCGCTTTCCAGGCGGTTCCAGCTGTTGCGGACGGTCTCCAGCACCGTGCGCTCCTGGTCGGCCCAGGTCGCGTCGGCGGCCCGCAGGTCGGCCTCGGCCAGCCGGATGCTGTTGAGCGCGGTCAGGCCGGTGTTCAGCGAGAAGGTGACCTGGAGCTTGAACAGCAGCTCGTTCTGCCGTCCGGACTGGCCGGCGACGTCGCGCTTGATGTTGTGTTCCACGAAGCCGTCGATCCGCGGGTAGAGCGTGCGGCCGCGCACCGAGGTCACCGCCTCCTGCGCCGCCGCGGTGGTCAGGGCCAATTCCTGGAGACGCGGGTTGTGGCGGCGCGCTTCCTCCACCGCCGCATCCATCGAGACGGGCAGGCCGGCGCGCGTCATCGCCAGGACCTGGGCGTTGCTGACCTGGAAGGGGACATGGCCGAAGAAGGCCTGGAAGCGGCTCTGCGCGTTCTGCGTTGCCTCCTCCGCCGCGACGCGGCGCGCCTGGGCGCCGGCCAGCTGGCTCTTGGCCTGGAGAACGTCGGTGGAGAAACCGAAGCCCTCCTGAAGCCGCACCTCCTCCAGCCCGGTCTGGCGGCGGATGTTGTCCTCGGACTGGCGCGCGAAGGCGAGGAGCTGGTGGGCGCGGACGAGGCCGGCGTAGGCGGTGAGTCCCTCCACCAGCAGCTCCTGCCGGGTGCGCTCGACCCCGATGTCGGCGCGGACCAGCGTCACCTGGGCGCGCCGGATGTCGGCGTTGGTCGCGTCGAAGTCCCAGATCAGCTGCGTCGCCCGAGCCGAAAATTGCGAGGCGTTCATGTCCGTGTTGGGCAGGCCGGCTGGCTTGGTCGTGCTCTCGCGCCCGCCGTTGGCCGACAGGCTCAGCGTCGGGAACCAGCCGCCATGGCTGATCCGCAGGGCGTTGCGGGCCCCGTCGGCGACGGCCTCCGCCCCGCGCAGGCGGTCGTGGGTCTCCGTCGCCTTGCCGATCAGCGCCACCACCTCGTCGCGCGGTGATGCAATCAAAGGTTGTGGCGCTCCGGTCAGGAGCGGAAGCGCAACCGTGGCGATAAGACAAAACTTGTGCATGAGGGTCCTGGAGATCGCCGCATGTTTAGGCCGTTCGACCTACAGCGATGATGATCTTAGTCGAGAACTCTCATATTCATTTAGGACAAAACAGTATCCAAATACCTAAAAATGCGTCGAATTCTGTCGGTCGATCATGAATTTTCTGCGACCGGCACAATCGTTGATGCATGGGTTGTGACGTGGTGTGTGTCGGCGGTGTGGGCGGTCATGGCCCAATCGCCGCTGTGCGCATCCAGGCTGTTTTGCACAACCGGAACGGTGTCCGGCAGGCCCAGGCCGGAGGAGAGAAGCGCCGCGTAGTCGAAGCGCCCGTGATCGGCCTGAGACGACGGAGATGGCGACGCGGCCAGCGGCTGGCTGTGCAGCTGCCCCGCGGCGGTGGCCTGCGCGTCGAAGGCGACGCCGGCCACCAGGCGGCTGCTGCCGTCGGCCATGGTCATGCTGGTGGTGCCGAGGACGTGGTTGCCGGCCAGCGTCGTGTCGGTCGGGGTGGCCGTGGTGGCGATGGACAGGATTCCGGCCTCGGACAGCGTGCGCAGTTCGCCCTGCTGGCTCACCCCGTCGCCGTCGGCGTCCTGCCAGACCTGGAGCGTGGCGAAGCTCTCGTCCGCGGCGTCCAACCGCCCGTCGTGGTTGCTGTCGAGCGAGGCGAGCGCCTCCAGGCTGCTGTTGAAGCCCTTTCCGAAATGCTCCGACACCAGCTCGCGCCCGTCGTCGATCTGCCCGTTGTGATTGTCGTCCCGCACCAGCAGCGCGTTGCCCTTGCCGACCCAGCCGGTCCGGTCGGCCACGCCGTCGCCGCTGACGTCGAACAGGACGCCGTCGGTCAGCGCCCGCAGGGCCAGCCCGTCGCCGGCCATGTCCAGCACGATGGGGTCGCTGGCGACGGTGGTCAGCTTGATGTTGTCGACGCGCAGGATCGGGTTGACGCTGTTGTCGCTGGTGTCGGAGGTGCCGAAGCCCAGCGACAGGGTGCTGTTGGCCGCGATCACCACGCTGAACTTGCCGCTGGCGCTCGCGTCCTTGGCGAGCAGGGTCACCACGCCGTTGACGCTGACGAAGGCGAAGTCGTGATAGCCGGGGTCGGAGAAGATGAAGGTCCAGTCGAAGGTCAGGATCGTGTCCTTCGTCACCGTGACGGTGCTGGCCAGCTTCATCGCGTTGCCGAAGGACGGGATGGTCCCGGTCGCCGTGGCGATGGAGCCGTGGGCGAGGCCGAGGAAATCCTCGAGCTGCGTCGGCGTCCGGCCGCCCGCGGAGGTCAGGGTTCCCTCATGCCCGTCGCCGGTCGCGCCCACCGTGGCGCCGCCGGTGTAGCTCCAGCCGGTCAATCCCTTGTCGAAGGAGCCGTTGGGGATCAGCACGCCGGGATGAAGGGTGACGGTGTCGGTGGCGGCGGAGAAGGCGCTGCCGGCGCCGAGGGTGACGGCGGCCTTGGAACCGGCGCTGCCCGTGGTCTGGTCCCAGGCGCGGATGGTCAGGGCGCCGTTGACGGTGGCCGGCACCGCGGCGTCGGGCTGGAAGTACAGCCGGTCGGTGGCGCGCAGCAGAAGGGCGGAATCGCTGTCGTTGACCGCGCCGACGAGGCTCCAGCTGGCGCCGTTGTCGGTGGAGAACCACCAGCGGCCATAGCTCTCGCTGGTGCCGGTCAGGGCGATGCCGGTGAGGGCGCCCGCGTCGGCGTCGGTGACGTTCGCCGGGCCGCTGCCGTTCAGCCCGACCAGCTTGGACACCGCGAATCCCACCGTGCCGGCGGTGGGGGCGGCCAGGGCCTCCGCCGCCACGGTCACGTCGAGGTTGGTGTCGATCAGGACGGGCGAGGCGTTCGGCGGCGCCACGGTGACGCCGATGGTCGCGGTGGCGGTCAGCGGCCCGCCGGCCCCGCCGTTGCCCAGGTCGTTCACGACGATCCGGATGGCGTCGGCCCCGGTGTAGGCGCTTGCCGTGTAGACGAGCCCGTTGGCGGCGCCGAGCAGCCCGTTGATGGTGGCGAGCGTCGCGCGGATGGTGACGCTGTCCGTTCCGTTGCCGGTGATGACGGCGTCCCACCCGGCGTCGGCCAGAGTCAGCGTGCCGTGGCCGGCGCTCAGCGTAACCAGCATCGGCAGCGCGCCGGCGTCGACGTCGGACACCGACAGGCCGGTGACCGCCACGGCCACGCCCTTCACCGTCGCCAGCGCCGCCGTGCCGGCGGTGATCTGCGGCGCGTCGTTGACGGGGGTGACGGTTCCGGTCAGGGCGATGGTGTCGGCGCTGTAGACGGTGCTGCCGCCGACGCCAGCCGTCAGGTCCACGCGGCCGCCGGTGACGACGGGGGCGCCGCCGTCCTCGATCAGCCGGACGGTCAGGGCCGGGGTGGTGCCGTTCCAGTCGGCGGCGGGAACGAAGCGCAGCAGCGCGCTGGCCGCGACGACCAGCGCCGCCCCCTCCGCCACCGCGCCTACGGTGATCCAGGCGGAACCGGACCAGTATTGCCAGACGCCCTGCGCGGCGGTCGCCGCGTTGCCGACGATGGCGACGCCGGCGAAGCCGTTGGCGGCGGACCCGCCGCTCACCGCGTCCGCCGGGTCGGAGAACAGATGGCCGAACAGGGCGGTGACGGTGGTTCCCGCGGGGTTGGCGGTGTCCTCGGCGATGGTCGGCAAAGTGGCCGTCGTGCTCGTCGCCACCGGGGCGTCGTTGACGGAGGTGATGGTTCCGGTCAGGGCGATGGTCCCGGCGCTGTAGCGGCTGTCGCCGCCGACGCTCGTCGCGTCGATCCGCTCGCCGCTGGCGATCGGGCCTTGCGACGTGTCGACCAGCCGGACGGTCAGGGCCGGGGTGGTGCCGTTCCAGTTGGCGGCGGGAACGAAGCGCAGCGCGGTGTTGGCGGAGAGCAGCAGGCCGCTGCCGCCGCTGACCGCGCCGATGTCGGCCCAGGCCGTTCCGGTCCAGTACTGCCACGCCCCCTGCGCCGCGGCGGCGTTGCCGACCACCACCACGCCGGCCAGCGTGTCGGCGGCCGACCCGCCGCCCACCGCGTCGGCGGCGTCGGAGAACAGGTGGCCGAACAGGCTGGAGACGGTGGCGCCCGCCGGGTTGGCGGTGTCCTCCGCGATGGTCGGCAGGGCGGCCGCCGTGCCGGTGGCGACGGGGGCGTCGTTGACCGCGCCGACCGTGGTGGTCAGGGCGACGGTGCCGGCGCTGTAGCGGCTGTCGCCGCCCACGCTCGCCAGGACGGCCCGCCCGCCGCTGGTCACGACCCCTTGCGAGTCGTCGATCAGCCGGACGGTCAGGGCCGGCGTCGTGCCGTTCCAGTTGGCGGCGGGAACGAAGCGCAGCATCGCGCTGGCGGCCAGCAGCAGGGTGTTGCCGTCAGAGGCCGCCCCCACGGCGGTCCAGGCCGTGCCGGTCCAGTATTGCCAGACGCCCTGCGCGGTGGTCGCCGCGTTGCCGACAATGGCGACGCCCGCGAAGCCGTTCGCGGCGGACCCGCCACTCACGGTGTCCGTCGCGTCGGAGAACAGGTGGGCGAACAGGGCGGTGATGCTGGCACCGGCCGGGTTGGTGGTGTCCTCCGCGATCGCCGGCAGGACGGCGGTCGCTCCGGTGGCGACCGGTGCGTCGTTGACCGGGGTGACGGTTCCGGTCAGGGCGATGGTCCCGGCGCTGTAGACGGTGCTGCCGCCGACGCCATCGGTCAGGTCAACCCGCCCGCCGGTGACCAGCGGCGCACCGCCATCCTCGACCAGCCGGACCGTCAGGGCCGGGGTGGTGCCGTTCCAGTTGGCGGCGGGAACGAAGCGCAACGCGGTATTCGCCGCCAGCAGCAGCCCGTTGGCGTCGCTCGCCGCGCCGACATTGGCCCAGGCCGTGCCGGTCCAGTACTGCCACGTTCCTTGCGCCGCGGTGGCGGCGTTGCCGACCACGACCACGCCGGCCAGCGCGTTGGCCGCCGACCCGCCGCTCACCGCGTCGGCGGCGTCGGAGAAGAGGTGGCCGAACAGGCTGGAGACGGTGGCGCCGGACGGGTTGACGGTGTCCTCGGCGATGGTCGGCAAGGTGGCGGTCGTGCCGGTGGCGATGGGGGCATCGTTGACCGCGCCGACCGCGGTGGTCAGGACGATGGTGCCGAGGCTGTAACGGCTGTCGCCGCCCGCGCCCGTCACGTCCGCCCGCCCGCCGCTGGTCACGGCCCCTTGCGAATCGTCGATCAGGCGAACCGTCAGGCTCGGCGGCACGCCGTTCCAATCGGCGGCGGGAACGAAGCGCAGCTTGGCGTCGGCGGACAGCAGCAGGGCATCGCCGTCCGAGGCCGCCCCTACGGCGGTCCAGCTCGTGCCGGTCCAGTATTGCCAGACGCCTTGCGAGGTCGCCGCGTTGCCGACGATGGCGATCCCGGCGAAGCCGTCCGCGACGGAACCGTCCGTCACGGCGTCCGCCGGGTCGGAGAACAGGTGGCCGAACAGGGTGGTGACCGTGGCACCGGACGGATCGGTGGCGTCTTCCGCAACCGCCGGCAGGAGCGCGCTCGTTCCGGTGGCGACCGGCGCGTCGTTGACTGGCGCGACGGTTCCGGTCAGGGCGATGGTCCCGGCGCTGTAGATGGTGCTGCCGCCGACGCCGGTCGTCAGGTCCACGCGGCTTCCAGTGACCAGAGACACGCCGCCATCCTCGACCAGCCGCACGGTCAGGGCCGGGGTGATGCCGTTCCAGTTGGCGGCGGGCAGGAAGCGCAGCGCCGTGTTCGCCGCCAGCATCAGCCCGTCGGCGTCGCTCGCCGCGCCGATGCCGGCCCAGGCCGTACCGGTCCAATACTGCCACGTCCCTTGTGCCGCGGTGGCGGCGTTGCCGACCACCACCACGCCGGCCAGCGTGTTGGCCGCCGAGCCGCCGCCCACCGCGTCGGCGGCGTCGGAAAAGAGATGACCGAACAGGCTGGAGACGGTGCTTCCCGCCGGGTTGACGGTGTCCTCCGCGATGGTCGGCAAAGTGGCCGCTGTGCCCGTTGCCACTGGGGCGTCGTTGACCGCGCTGACCGACGTGTTCAGGGCGATGGTGCCGAGGCTGTAGCGGCTGTCCCCTCCCGCGCCCGTCACGTCCGCCCGCTCGCCGCTGACAACCGGTCCTTGCGAATCGTCGATCAGGCGCGCCGTCAGGCTTGGCGGCACACCGTTCCAGTCGGCGGCGGGAACGAAGCGCAGCTTGGCGTCGGCGGCCAGCAGCAGGGCGTTGCCGTCCGACACCGCTCCCACGGCAGTCCAGGCCGTGCCGGTCCAATACTGCCATTGCCCCTGGGTGGCGTCCGCGGCGTTGTCGACCAGCGCCACGCCGGCGAAGCCGTTGCCGGCGGAGCCGAACAGCGCGTCGGTCGGGTCGGAGAACAGCCCGCCGAACAGCGACGCCACGCTGGCGCCCGCCGGGTCGGCGCTGTCCTCCGCGATGGTCGCCAGGACCGCCTGCGGGCCGGTCGCCACCGGGGCGCCGTTCACCGGGGTCACCTCCAGCGCCAACGGGGCGACGTCCGCCGACAGCGGGGTGGTGCCGCCGACGCCGGTCAGCGTGAACAGCCGGTGTTCGGCGCCGCTGAAGCCCTCGGCCCATTCGCTGTTCACCGCCCGCAGCCCGAGCGACGGCGCGGTGCCATTCCAGTTGGCGGCCGGCAGGAAGCGCAGCAGGGCGCTGCCCGGAAGAACGAGGGCCGCCCCGTCGCCGACTGTGCCCACCGCCAGCCACGCGCCGCCGTCCACGCTGTACTGCCAGACGCCGAACGGGGAGTCCGGATTCGCCACCACGGCGACGCCGGTCACGCCGCTGCCGGCCTCGCCGGGCCGGAACATCGCCTCGATCAGGGAGAAGACGGCGAAGCCGGCCGGGGCCGCGGTGCCCTCGGCGATCGCCAGGGCCTTCGCGAAGGCCGCCGCGTCGAAGCCGGCCGCGAGGGTGGGGGCCGCCACCGGCGGCACCGTCGCGGGCAGGGCGTTGGCCGCGCTCTCGATGGCACGGACCACCTGCTGCTGGATTTGCGCCGCGACGGCGAAGGGATCGCTGGTCAGCGATTTGGTGACCGGCGGGGCGGCGGCGGGCGCGGTGCTGGTGGATGGCGCGGGAGCCGTGGCGCTCGGCGTGGCGGTGTCGGCGCTCTTGGCGGTTCCGGCCGCATCGAAGCTGATCGGCTTCAGCGCGGGTTCGCTTCCCATGCTGGATTTGGCCGCGGCCGGAGACGCCTCACCCTCCACCGAGGACGTGTCGGCGGTGACCTTGTCGCCGGCTTCGCCCTTTGCCTCCTCCTTGGCTCCATCCTCCTTGGCGCCTTCCTCTTTGGCGTCGTCCTTCTCGCTGCCCTCCTCCTTGCCCTCGGCCGGGGCTTCGGCGACCTGCTCAGCGGCCTTCTCCCCGCCGCCCTTGTCGCCGTCTTCCTTGGCGCCGTCCTTGGCCGCCTCTCCCGCGGGCGGCGGGTTGGCGAGATCGGCCAGCGCCTTGTTCTCGGCGGAAACCGGAACCTCGCTGCCCTGGGCGTTCTGCTGCACGGTCTCCGCGGTCTGGCGGGCGGCGGCGAGCGCCGATCCGGGGGCGCGCCCGTCCGCCAGCGCCTGACCCAGGGCGGCGTTGAAGGCGGCGCCGGACCCGCCCAGCGCCTGGACCGCCTGCTGCACGTTCTGCCCGCTGGCGAGCGCCGCGATCAGCCCGTCGCTCTTCACGCCCTTCGTCGTTTCCGCCGACAGGGCCATCGCGGTGGACACGTTCTGCTGCGCCGACCCCAGCGCGCCGGACATCTCCTGCCCGGTGGACAGGGCGCGCCCCAAGGCGTCGCCGAAGCCGCCGGACGCCGCGCCGTCGAGCCCAGCGGCGGCGGCGAAGGTCTTGACGGTGGCCGCCACATTCTGGCCCGACGACAGCGAGGCGACCAGCGCGTCCGCCGGCTTCGCCGGAACTGTGGCGGCCTCCTGGCGGGCCGCCATGTCCGTCTGCGCCCGGGCTGAGGCGCCGAGCGCCGCGTCGGGCGGTGCGCCCTGCGCCAGCGCGTCGTTCAGGACGCTGGTGAAGGCTGGGTTGCCGGCCAGCGCGCCGCTTGCGCCGTCCGTCTTTCCGGCGGCGAGGGCGCCGAGCAGGCGCGCGCCGTCGGTCTGCTCGACCGCGACGGAATTGGACTGGACCGCGCTGGCGGCGCTCTGTGCCTGTGCCTCGGCAATGGCGCCGGCGGCGTCGGCGCCGCTGGACAGGGCGTGTTCCAGCGCTTCGGCGAAGTGACCGCCCGGAGCGGGGCCGAGCGCCGTCACCGCATCCTGCACCCCGACGCCCGAGGCGAGCGCCGCGGCGAGCTTGTCGGACGGCGAGACGGGAACGGCGTCCGCCGCCGCGGGGGCGGTTGGGGGAGCGATCAAGGCCTGCGACAGGGCGGCGATGGGGTCGACGGCGCCCGCGGGGCGGGCCGCCGGGTCCATGACCCCGTTGAACAGCGCCGCCGACAGGTCGGACGCCGCCTTGGGATCGTTCGCGCCAGCCGGCCCCAATCCCTGCCCCTGGGCCAGGGCGACGGCCAGGCGCTGCTCGCCGGTCAGCGCCGCGGTTTCCTGTGCGGCTTCCGCCATGCGCGCCGCGGTGCCAGCGGCGATCCGGCTCGCCTGCGCAATGGCGTCGTCGGGCGTGGCGCTGGCGCCGACCCCCGCCGCAACGTCGCGCATCCAACCGTCCGCCACGCTGCCCGCGGCGCCTTCCGGCAGGCCCTGTCCGGTCAGCGCCGCCGCCAGCTTCTCCTGCACGGCTTTCAGCGCGCCGGGATCGCCGCCCAGCAGCACCGCCGCCGCTTCGGACGCCAGGGCATCGGGGATGGTCAGGAGCGGGGCGGTGGCGTCCAGGGTGTCCGGCATAGTGGCCCTCTCGCCATCGCGGCGGTCGCGTATCGGGAAGGCCAATAACAAAGGGATTTATTAAAGAAATTCTGAATGCTGCCGTTCTTTTGGTCGATCGGAAGTTAATTTTGCTTGGATCGGCGGTCATACAACAACGAAATCCCCGCAGAGCGGCGATGGTTACTGCATGAATTTTGGTTCATGCGGCAGCAAATTGTCGATTATTGATACATTTGAGGATCGGGTTGTAAAAGTGATGAATGTGTCTTTCTGAAAAGTGGTGTTCGGGAACGGCGCCGCACCCGCCAACCCACCCTGGGATGGAGGGGAGGCGCCGTTCGCACGGATGGCGTCAGGACGCCGTGCGGATGGTGCCGACGCGTCCGCCGGCCAGGAAGTCCTCGGCGGCCCGCCCGCCGACGCGGACGCCGCTGTCCTTCTCGAACAGGGAGAAGTCCTTCAGCAGGCAGTCGATCCCGACCGCCTCGCCGACGCGCAGCTCGCTGTAGCCGGGGACGGACACCATCACCTCGTCGGTCAGGCCACCGTCGTCGTCATGGGCGGTGTGGACGCCGGACAGCTTGACGGAGATCAGCGATTCCGCCCCCACATGCTCGACCAGGGTGACGGTGCCCGGCAGGCTTTTGCCCTGGCCCGGCGGCACGATGGCGAGCGCGCCGGGGCGCAGCCCCAGCCAGACCTTCATGCGGCTGGTGCCGCCCGGCCGCTCGGCCTTGTCGGGCAGCGGCAGGACGCTGGAGCCGATGCGAACGGTCATGCCTTCGACCTCGGCGTCGATCAGGTTCATCGGCGGCGTGCCGATGAAGCGGGCGACGTAGGTATTGGCCGGCTTCTCGTAGATCTCGCGCGGGGTGCCGTACTGCTGGAGGTGCCCGTCGCGCATCAGCGCGATGCGGGTGCCCATGGTCATCGCCTCGATCTGGTCGTGGGTGACGTAGACGAAGTTGCCGCCGACCCGCTGGTGGAGCTGCGTGATCTCCGCCCGCATGGCGGTGCGCAGCTTGGCGTCGAGGTTCGACAGCGGCTCGTCCATCAGGAAGGCCGACGGCTCGCGCACCATGGCGCGGCCGAGCGCCACGCGCTGGCGCTGGCCGCCCGACAGGGTGCGCGGGTGGCGGTCCAGCACCTTGGTCAGGGCCAGCGTGTCGGCGGTGCGCTCCACCAGACCGCGCACCTCCGGCGAGTTCTCGATGCGGCGCTTGAAATAGTCGCCGATGAAGGGGACGTGGAACCACCAGCGGAACTGCCGCATGATCAGCGGGAAGGCGATGTTCCGCCGCACCGTCATGTGCGGGTAGAGCGCGTAGGACTGGAACACGAAGGCCATGTCGCGGTCGCTGGGCGGCAGCTGGTCCACCCGCTTGCCGCCGAGATGGATCTCGCCGCTGGTCACCGTCTCAAGCCCCGCGATCATGCGCAGGATGGTGGACTTGCCGCAGCCCGACGGGCCGAGCAGCACCAGGAACTCGTCGTCGCCGGCCTCCAGGCTCACGTTGTCGATCACGGTCAGGGAACCGAAGGACTTCGTGACGTTCTGCAGTTTGATAGCCATGGGCTTTTCCCTTTTATCTCTCGGGCGTGTCGTTGCAAGGGGGGCGGGATCGGCCCACGGTCAGCCCTTGACGCCGCCGGTCGTCATGCCGGCGACCACGTAGCGTTGGACGAACAGGTAGAAGACGACCGCCGGTAGCGTGTAGATGAAGCCGACCGCCATGACCGTGTGCACCGGCGTGCTCAGCTCGCCCACGAAGCTGGCGAGGCCGACCGAGGCGGTGCGCAGGGCGTCGTCGCTGATGAAGGTCTGGGCGAAGACATACTCGTTCCAGCCGTGGAAGAAGGCGATCACCGCCGCCGCCGCCAGCGTCGGCGCGATCAGCGGAACCACCACCGCCAGCACGATGCCCAGGCGGGAGCAGCCGTCCACCCTCGCCGCCTCCTCGATCTCCGACGGCACGCCATCGATGGCGCCCTTCAGGATCCAGGTCACCACCGGCACCGTGAAGGCCGTGTTGGCCAGGATCAGGCCGAGCAGCGTGTTGAGCAGCGACAGCTTGGTGAAGATGTCGTAGAGCGGCACCACCAGCATCGCTTCCGGCAGCATCTGCGTCATGAACAGCGCGAAGCCGAGCAGCAGCTTGCCGTTGAAGGTCAGCCGCGACAGCGCGTAGGCCGGCAGAACCGACAGCAGGATGCTCAGCACCGTCGTGCCGACCGCGACGATCAGGCTGTTGATCAACCATTGGCGCAGCGAGGTTTCGGTGAAGGCGGCGGCGTAGGTGCCGATCTGCGACAGCGTCGGCAGCAGGTTCGGCGTGGCGTCGAACAGCCGCTCCGACGGGGTGAGCGAGGTCACCAGCATCCAGTAGAGCGGGAAGGCCGCCACCCCGAGGAGGACCAGGACGGCGAGCGTGCGGGCCGTGGAATTGTGCTTCATGGGATCACCGCTTTCCGGCGGCCTTTTCCGCCCGCGTCGTCAGCCAGAAATAGACCAGCGTCACCAGGATCGCGACGACCAGCCCGATGATGCCCACCGCCGCCGCCCGGCCGAGGTCGAGATAGACGAAGGCGCGGCGGTAGAGGTCGATGACCAGCGTGTTGGTCTCGCCCAGCGGGCCGCCCTGGGTCATCAGCCAGATCACGTCGAAGCGGCGCAGCGACCACACGGTGATGAGCAGGGTCAGCAGGGCCACCGAAGGGCGGATGGTCGGCCAGGTGACGGCGCGGAAGATGCTCAGCCGGTCGGCTCCGTCGATCACCGCCGCCTCGCGCAGCTCCGACGGCACGCCCTGAAGGGCGGCCAGGATGACGACAGAGGAGAAGGGGAAGATCTGCCAGATCGTGGTGATGAGAATGGCCGGCAGGGCGAAGGACGGCTCGTCCAGCCAGTTCACCCCGCCCTCGGCGAAGCCCAGGAACTGGGCGAGGTGGCTGAACAGTCCGTACTGCGCGTTGAACATCCACACGAAGATCAGCGCCGCGGCGACCGGCGGGGCGGCCCACGGAATGGTGACCAGCGCGCGGGCGATGCCGCGCCCCCGGAAGGTGCCGTCGAGCAGCAGCGCCGCCAGCAGGCCGAGCCCGATGGAGGCGACCACGCAGACCAGCGTGTAGACCGCGGTGACGCGCAGGACCTGATGGAACTCCGGGTCGAAGACAAGCTCGCGGTAATTGTCCAGCCCGACGTAGGTCTGCTGGCCGGGCGAGAGCAGCGAGGTTGAGGTGACGCTGAGCAGGAATTCCTGCACCAGCGGGTAGCCTTGGAAGACCAGGAGATAGAGCGCCACCGGGGCGACGAAGAGTGCGGGGACCCAGCGGCCATGGTCGATCGGCGCGCGCCGCGCGGCGGCCCTGGGCTGGCTCACGGTCCTGCTCATCATGATGCGGTATCCGGAGTTGGGACCACGGCGATGGCATTCGTTATCCCCTCTCCCCCTGGGGAGAGGGTTAGGGTGAGGGGGTTGCGCTTGTGCCGGACGTACCGGAAACGCGGGACCCCCTCACCGGCCCTGCGGGCCACCCTCTCCCCAGAGGGGAGAGGGTTAAGGATGTCGAATGCGATCGCCCTGGAGTTGTTTGGGCGTTATTTCTGGGCGAGCACGCGGGCGGTGATCTGGCGCTGCGCCTCGTCCATGGCGGTCTGCGGGGCGACGCCGCCCTGGAGCACCTTGAGGAGCTGCTGGACGATGATCTGCTGGATCTCCGGCGCCTTGGTCTCAAGCCCCTGCGGCAGGGCGGGGACGCTGTTCGGGGTCTGCGCGTCGTAGACCTTCAGCCAGGGCATGGCCTGAAGCTCCTCCGGCGTGCGCTCCACCGTCGTGGCGACGTTGGCGGCACCCAGCAGGGTCTGGAGTTCCTGCTGCTGCTGGGGCTGGAGCGCCCATTGCAGGAACTTGCCGGCGGCGTCCTTC
This sequence comes from Azospirillum aestuarii, assembly GCF_016632405.1. NCBI lineage: Bacteria > Pseudomonadati > Pseudomonadota > Alphaproteobacteria > Rhodospirillales > Azospirillaceae > Azospirillum > Azospirillum aestuarii. The sequence continues at coordinate 110,383 of NZ_JAEPIV010000011.1, read as the reverse complement.
ACCTTGGTGTTGGCGTTGATGGTCACCGGAGCCAGGATCATGCCCTGCTCCTTGTGCGGGAAGGGCGACGGGGCGGCGGCGATGGGGTGCGCCTTGCCCTGCGAGGTCAGGATGGTGGCGACGCCGCCGTTGTCGATCTCCATGGCGACTTTGCCTTCCCAGAACATCCGCCGGTAGGTGGCGGCGTCGGTGCCCTTGGGGATCATGCCGGCGTCGTAGACGGTCTTGTAGGCGGCGACACCCGCCACGACCTCCGGGCTGTTGAAGGTCGGGGTGCCGTCCGGCTTGGACCAGCGCCCACCGAAGCCGTAGACGAAGTTGGTCAGGTCGTACCAGACGCCGCCGCGCTCGGCCATCGTGGCGCGGAAGGCGAAGCCGTAGTTGCCGTCCTTCGTCGCCTCCTTGCCGAGCTTCACGAACTCCTCGAAGGTCTTGGGCGGCGTGCCGTTGGGCAGCAGCGCGGCGTTGTAGACCATCGCGTAGTTGGCGGTGTCGAAGGCGAAGCCGTAGCGCTTGCCCTCGACCTTCATGTACTGGTCGGCGGCGGTGAATTTGTGGGCGCCGTCCTTCACGATGTCGTCGATCGGCAGGACCGACTTGGCGGCCACCGCGGCGTAGAACTCCGGCAGGTCGAAGCGGATCACGTCGGGGCCGCCGTTGCCGCCCATCTGCGTGAAGATGGTGGTGGCGAAGGAGGAGAAGGGGATGGTGACCGGCTTCACCTCGATGTCCGCTTGGGACTGGTTGAACTTCTCCACCCAGGCCTTCAGCCGGTCGCCGCGGCCGACCTCGGCGAAGTGGGACGCAGCGAAGGTCACCACCGTCTTTCCGGATGACTGGGCCAGGGCGACCGACGCGGTGCCCAGCGCCAGGGCGGCGGCCAGCCCGCCGGCCAGGATGGGGGTGATGCCCGTGATTGCGCTCAGAAACGGCTTCATGCTGCGTCCTCCTCTGAATTTGTTCGTTTACTGTCTTTTTTGGTTGGTTTGGCCCGCAATCCCGGAACCATACCAGAGTATGCGGGCCGGTGGTCGGGGTTCAGTGCCGGCCCAACGCTCCGTCGACCCGGCGCCACAGCCCCAGCGGGTTGCCGTCGCGCAGGGATTCCGGCAGCAGGCCGGCCGGGATGTCCTGGTAGCAGACGGGCCGCAGGAACCGCTCGATGGCCGCCGTGCCGACCGAGGTCGTGCGGCTGTCGGATGTGGCCGGGAAGGGGCCGCCATGCACCATGGCGTGGCAGACCTCGACGCCCGTCGGCCAGCCGTTCGCCAGGATGCGGCCGGCCTTGCGCTCCAGCGTCGGCAGCAGCGCCGCCGCCGCTCCGGCGTCGGCCGCGTCCATCTGCAAGGTCGCGGTGAGCTGGCCGTCCAGCCGCTCCGCCACGGCGCGCAAGGACTCCAGATCCGGGCAGCGGATGAGCAGCGAGGCGGAGCCGAACACCTCCTCCCGCAGGGACGGGTCGTCGAGGAAGGCGTCGGCGGTCGTGGCGAACAGCGCCGCCCGGCATTGGTTGGGGCCGTCGCCGTCCAGCCCGCGGGCCAGCGTCGCCACGAGGGCGTTGTCGGCCAGCGCCGCCACCCCGGCGTCGAAGGCGGCGTGGATGCCCGGCGTCAGCATGGTCGGCGCCGCGCTGCCGCCCAGCGCCTCAACGGCGGCCGCGACGAAGCGGTCGAGGTCCGGCCCGTCCACCGCCAGCAGGATTCCGGGGTTGGTGCAGAACTGCCCGGCGCCCAGCGTCAGCGAGGCGACGAAGCCCCGGCCCAGCGCCTCCGCCCGCGCGGCGAGCGCCGCGGGCAGCAGGAAAGCCGGGTTGATGCTGCTCATCTCCGCGTAGACGGGGATCGGTTCCGGGCGCTTGGCCGCCACCTCCATCAGCGCCACGCCGCCGCGGCGCGAGCCGGTGAAGCCGACCGCCTTGATGCGCGGGTCGGCGACCAGCGCCGTGCCCACCGACGTGCCGGCGCCGAAGATCAGCGAGAAGACGCCCTCCGGCAGGCCGCATTCCGCGACGGCGGCCTGGACGGCGCGGCCGACCAGCTCCGACGTGCCGGGATGGGCGGAGTGGGCCTTGACCACCACCGGGCAGCCGGCGGCGAAGGCGGACGCGGTGTCTCCCCCGGCCACCGAGAAGGCCAGCGGGAAGTTGCTGGCGCCGAACACCGCGACGGGGCCGAGCGGGATGCGGCGCTGGCGCAGGTCGGGGCGGGGCAGGGGCGCGCGTTCCGGCAGGGCCGGGTCGATGCGGGCGCCGATCCAGCTTCCCTCCCGCACCACCGCGGCGAAGAGGCGGAGCTGGCCGACGGTGCGCCCCCGCTCCCCCTCCAGCCGGGCGCGCGGCAGGCCGCTTTCGGCCACGGCGCGGACGATCAGCTCGTCGCCGAGGTCGAGGATGTTGCGGGCGACCGCCTCCAGGAAGACGGCGCGGTCCTCCGGTGCGGTCTCGCGGAAGCGGTCGAAGGCGTCCCAGGCAAGCTGGCAGGCGCGGTCAACCTCCGCCGCCCCGCCGCCGCCGAAGGCGGGGTCCAGGGCCGCCCCGGTGGACGGGTCGATGGCGCGGATCTCGCCGTTGCGGCCGCGGTGGCTCTCGACGCCGATCAGCATCATGCCGGTGAGGGTCACGGGCGGGTCCTTTCTTGTTCTCGGTGCGGCATCAGCCGAGCAGGCCGCGGCCCGCAAGGTTCCGCATCAGCGCGGCGGCGCCGAAGTCCCAGGGCGCGCAGTCGGCGCAATGGCGGACCCGGTTGGTCAGGCTGCCCAGCGCCGGGGCGGTGATGGTCACCACGTCGTCCAGCTTGTGGGTGAAGCCCTCGCCCGGACGGTCGCGGTCCTCGACGGGCGCGAACATGGTGCCGAGCAGCAGCACGAAGCCGTCCGGATACTGGTGGTTCTCGCCGATGGTGGCCTCCACCAACTCCACCGGGTCGCGGCTGATCTGCGACATGGAGCTGGAGCCCTCCAGCCGGAAGCCGTCGCTGCCCTCGACCACCAGCCCAAGCTCGGCGCTGCGCACGCCGTCGAGCGTGAAGCGGCCGTCGAACAGGCGGATGAACGGGCCGATGGAGCCGCTGGCGTTGTTGTCTTTTGCCTTGCCGAGCAGCAGGGCGGAGCGCCCCTCGACGTCGCGCAGGTTCATGTCGTTGCCGAGCGTGGCGCCGACGATGTCCCCGCGGCTGGAGGCCAGGACGGCGATTTCCGGCTCCGGGTTGTTCCACACCGAGCTGGGCGGGATGCCGACATGGGCGCCGGTGCCGACCGCCGACATCGGCTGGCCCTTGGTGAAGATTTCGGCGTCGGGGCCGATGCCGACCTCAAGATACTGCGACCACACCCCGCGGGCGATCAGCGCCTTCTTGACCTCCATGGCCTCCGGCGAGCCGGGCTTCAGGCTGGACAGGTCGCGCCCGATCAGCGCGTCGATGTCGGCGCGGATCGCCAGCGCCTTTTCCGGGGCGCCGCGCGCCTGCTCCTCGATGACGCGCTCCAGCAGGCTGACCACGAAGGTCACGCCGGACGCCTTCACCGCCTGAAGGTCGATGGGGGCCAGCAGCCAGGGCCGCTCCGGGTCGCGCCGGTCCTCGTCGGAGTTGGCGAGGATGGCGGCGGCGGTGCCGATCCACTCACCGGGGATGTCGCGGGCGAGATCCGCGGCGGCGCCGGTCTCCACCAGATCGCGCACGGTGGGCGCGTCGCGGCTGGTGATGTCGAAGACGTCCCGGCCGCGCACGGCGATGACCGAGGGGCCGACGCCGGGCCGCCATGCGCGCCCGACCAGAAGCGCGCCCTCGTCCGCCGGCAGGGCGGCGGCGGGGTCGAGGGGAAGGGGTCGCTTGCTCATGGTTTCCGCTCCTCTTGCTTGCGCCGGGTCGTTACTTGCGCCGGAAGACCGGGCTGCGCTTTTCCTTGAAGGCGGCGCGCCCCTCGGCGGCGTCCGCCGTGGCGAAACAGATGGTCTGCAGGTCGCGCTCGTACTCGATGGCCTTTTCCACCGGCATGGTGTGGGCGGCCTTCAGGTTCAGCTTCGCCGTCTCCGCCGCGATGGGGGCGCGGCTGGCGACGATGGCGGCGATCTCCTGCGCGCGGGCGAGCAGCCGGTCGGCGGGCACCACTTCGCTGACGAGACCCCAGGCCAGCGCCTTGTCCGCCGGGATCGGGTCGCCGGTCAGGATCATCATCGCGGCGTTGGAGGTGCCGATGGAGTGCGAGAGGAAGGCCGCCACGCCGCCGCCACCGATCCAGCCGAGCTTGATCTCCGGCGCGCCGAACTGGGCGTTCTCCGACGCGATGCGGATGTCGCAGCTCATCGCCGTCTCCAGCCCGCCGCCGAAGGCGTAGCCGTTGACCGCGGCGATGCTGGGCTTGCGCAAGCCGCGGATGGCGTCGCAATAGTCCTCGCGGTTGCGGAAGTTCCAGGCGGTGTCGTAGCGGTCCAGCTCGCGGATGTCGGAGCCGCAGCAGAAGGCGCGCGGCCCGGCGCCGGTCAGCACGACGCAGCGGATGTCGTCGTCCGCGTTGCAGCGGGCGACGGCGGCGACCAGCTCCGCGGCCATCTCCGGGGTCACCGCGTTCAGCTTCTGCGGGCGGTCGAGCGTGATGGTGGCGACGAAGCCGTCCACCGTGACGGTGACCGCGCCAAGCGCCGGATCGGGGGTGTTGAGCGAGTCCATGGAATGGGCCTTATCGTTCAGCGCCAGCAACAGGGCGGCTGGCGGCGTAGCGGTGTTGCAGACGGTCGAGCAAGGCGGCGTGCGGCGTGCCATCGGCCAGCGCGTCGCGGATCATCGCGGCGGCTTCGGCCTGGAAGGCGATGTAGCCGGCGTGGCGCGGACGGACATAGGCGGCCTCCAGCGTCGCGGCGGTGCTGCGGTAGAAGCCGCCCCAGCGGGCGTTCACCGCCTCGTCCGCCCAGGCGTCGCGGCGGCTCGGCTGGCCGTCGTGGGCTGGGATGAAGCTCCGCTGCGCCTCGGCGCCGAGCAGCCAGCGCAGATGGTCGAGCAGGGCGGGCGTCACCTCGCAGCGCACGGAGACGCCGATGCCGGTGCCGCCCAGCGTCGAGCCGGGACGCCCGTCCGCTGTGGCGCGTGGCGCGTCGGCGAAGGTGACTGGCTTGTCCCCCGCCACCGTCGGGGCGGCGTAGTTGACGTAACCGTAGACCAGCGGGCAGAGCGCCACGTCATCGGTGCGGGCCATGTGGCCGAGCAGCCCGATGGGGTTCAGCCCGCGCACCGCTGCCGGCATCCGCCCGGCCAGAGTCGCCATGAGGTCGAGCACCTGCGTCCCCACCTCGGCCGAGACCAGCCGTTCGGGATCGGCCACCGCGGGCGGATCGCCGAAGGCCGCCGCCATCGACAGGAAGGTCAGGCAGGCGTGCGGTCCGGCCAGCGACAGGGCGACCGGCGTCCGCTCGGACAGACTCGCCACCTCCGCCCAGGTGACGGGGATCGGCCCGTCCAGAAGGTCGGCGCGGCAGGCCGTGACCTGCGTCGCCGCGTCGAGCGGCAGGGCCCAATGCCGGTCGGCGAAGCGGTAGCTGGCGAAGCTCGGCCCGATGCTGTCGCGCTGCCAGCCGGCGAGGTCCTCGGCGGTGAACAGGTCCTCCAGCGGGATCAGGCCGCGGTCCGCGACGGCTTCCCCGACATGGGGATGGTCGAGGACGATCAGGTCGTAGCGGGCGCAGAGGTCGCCGATTGGATGGGCCTCGAAGCCTTCGAGCGGCTGCTTGTCCCAGTCGATCGCAAGCCCGTCGCGCCCCTCGTCCAGCCCGGCCGCCGCGGCGGCCAAGGCGTTGTAGCCGCGCGGGTGGTCCCAGGTCAGCGCGCGGTAGCGCATGCCCGAACCTCCTCTTCCTCCGCCTCCGGCTCGGTGGCGGCGACGACGCCGGCGGCCAGCAGGCGGTCGATGGCCTCGGCGGTGAAGCCGGCGGCCTCCAGCACCTCGCGGGTGTGCTCGCCGGTCAGGGGGGCGCCGCGCTCGACCTCCGACGGGGTCTTGGAGAAGCGGATGGGGAAGCCCGGCGTCTTGACGCGGCCCTCGGTCGGGTGGTCGTACTCGACGAAGGTGCCGTTGTGCTTGATCTGCGGGTCGTTCACGAGGTCGGCGTAGCCGTAGACCGGCCCGGCCCAGACCCCGGCGGCGTTGAACAGCTCCAGCCATTCCGCGGAGGTCCGGGCGGTCAGCCGGGCGCGGGTCTTGGCGAAGATCTCGTCGCGGCGCGACCAACTGTCGGTCTCGTCCTCCATGTCGAGGAAGGACGGCTCGCCGATCAGTTCGCCCAGCAGCTTCAGCGGCGGGAAGGCCACGATGATGAAGCCGTCACTGGTCGCGAAGGCGCCGTAGGGGGCGCGGATGTAAACGTGGGCGTGCGGCTCGGCGGAGCGGGTCTGCGGCTTGCCGCCGACCGTGAAGACCGACAGTTCCTGCATCTGGATCGTCGTGATGGCGTCCAGCATGTTGACCTGGACGAGCTGGCCCTCGCCGGTGCGCTCGCGGTGGAGCAGGGCGGCCAGCACGCCTTCGAAGGCGGTGTAGCCGGTGATCGCGTCCACCAGATACTGGCCGGCGGGGGTCGGGGCCTCGCCCTCGCGGCCCGCCGACAGCATGGCGCCGGACATGCCCTGCAACAGCAGGTCCTGGCCCGGACGCTGGACGTAGGGGCCGGTCTCGCCATAGCCGGAAATCGACAGGTAGATCAGGCGCGGGTTGATCGCCGACAGCGATTCATAGTCCACGCCCAGCCGCTTGGCGACGCCCGGCCGGTAGTTCTGAAGGAACACGTCGGCGGTCTTGACCAGCTCCATGAGCAGGGCCTTGCCCTCGGTGTTCTTCAGGTCGACGGCGAGCGAGCGCTTGTTCCGGTTCAGCGACAGGAAGGAGACGTTCACCTTGTTGCCGGTGATGCCGCCCGCCGCGGTGTGGCGCTGCCACTCCCCGGTCACCGGCTCCACCTTCACCACGTCGGCGCCGAGGTCGCCCAGGCGCTGCGCCGCCAGCGGGCCGGCCATGGCGATGGAGCAGTCGAGCACACGGTAACCGCTGAGGATGTTGCGTTTCTTGTCCATGATGTCCGGATCTTGTTGCCGTGGGTCCGCCGGCCATGGCGGAGGGATGGGGCGTAGGGATGGATTCGGTCAGCCGTTGGTCGCCGGAGCTTCGGTGAAGAAGGCGCGGTTCCAGACGGGGCTGATGAGGATTTCGTTGACGCAGACGTGGGGCGGCATCTCGGCCACGAAGCGGATGGTGCGGCCCAGATCCTCGGGCTGGAGCAGGCGCTCCATCTCCTCCGCCGGGGGCGGGGAGGGGCGCTGGCCCAGCAGGTCGGTCGCCACCTCGCCCGGCATGACCACGCAGGAGCGCAGGCCGTTGCGCCATTCCTCCATGTTCAGGCTGTGGCTCAGCGTCACCAGCGCCTGCTTGGTCGCGTTGTAGCCGGGGCCGCCGAGGACGAGCGCGTGCCGCCCGACCCAGGAGGACACGATGATGACGGTGCCGGACCGGCGCTCCCGCATCGCGGGCAGCACCGTCTGGATGGCGTGCATGGTGCCGTTGAGGTTGACGTCGATCAGCCGCCGCCAGCCCTCCGCCCCGACCGTGCTGAAACTGCGGTTGGGCAGGTTCATCCCGGCGCTGGCGACCAGCGTGTCGATTCGCCCGTGGCGGTCGAGGATCGCCGCCGCCACGCGCCGCACCGCCGCCTCGTCGGCCACGTCGAGGACCGCGGTCTCGGCCTTGCCGCCGGCGCCGCGGATGGACTCCGCCACGCGGTGGAGCGCGTCCTCGCGCCGTCCGGACAGGACGACGGTGGCGCCGCCCTGGGCCAGCGCCCGCGCGCCGGCTTCCCCGATTCCGCTGCCGCCGCCGGTGATCCAGGCGACGCTGTCCGCAAGAACGTTCATGTCTTGCCCGCTTCGTTGCTTGTCTTTGTTGCTTGCCCGCCGGCGGCCGTCGGGCCGCCGCGGTGGTCCTCCCCGCGGCCCCCGGATCGTCCGCCTTCGCGTCCGTTCCGAGTGACCGCTAACGTGACCGGTAACATGATTGGTTGGGGCAATCAAGCATCTTTCGTGAGCGTTAGCGTTATCGCTCACGTGACCGCTAACATGAAAAGCGCTATGGTTTCGGAAACGGCGCCGCGCCCGGCTTGCAACGGAGGGCGCGGCCATGCACAAGAAGGCGGCCGGTTCGTGTCCGAAGGCGGGCCGGCGGAGGCAGGAAAGAGGTCATCCCAGGTGTCGGACGAAGGACAGCTTTCGCTCAGGAAGGCGGATTCACGGCGGCGCTCCGCGACCCGCGCGGTGACGATGGCCGATGTGGCGCAGGCCGCCGGAGTCTCGACGCAGACGGTGTCGCGCGCCTTGCGCGATCCGCGCAGCGTCGGTCCCGACACGCTCGCCCGCATCGAGGAAGCGGTGCGCGAGACCCGCTACGTGCAGAATTTCGCGGCGAGCCACCTCGCTTCCAACCGCAGCATGACGGTGGCGGCGATCATCCCGACCATTTCCGCCTCGATTTTCGCGGAGACCATCCAGGGCCTGACCGACGTCCTGTTGCCGGAGGGCTATCAGGTCTTCCTCGGCCACACCGACTACATGGCCGGGCGGGAGGAGTCGCTGGTCCGCAGCTTCAGCGGGCGGCGCCCCGACGGCTTCTTCATCATCGGCACCCGCCACACCCAGGAAACCACCGCCCTCCTGAAGCGCACCGGTGTGCCGGTGGTCGAAAGCTGGAGTTGGACGAACCGCCCCGTCGACATGCTGGTCGGCTTCTCCAACCACGCCGCCCTGATGAGCGTGGTCGATCATCTGGTGGGGCGCGGTTACCGCCGGCTGGCCTTCACGGGCGTCATGAAGCCGGGCGACCACCGCGCCAAGGAGCGTCTGAAGGGCTTCCAGGACGCCCACGAGCGTCATTTCCCGGGCGTGACGCCGCGCGTCGTCACCGTTACCAGCGGACCGATGGTGATGGCGACCGGCGTAGAGCTGCTGAAGCTGGTTCGGGAGCAGCATCCCGACACCGACGCGGTGGTGTTCGTCAGCGACGTGCTGGCCTCCGGCGCCCTGCTGGCCTGCGCCGGCATGGGAATCTCGGTGCCGAAGGATCTGGCCATCACCGGCTTCGGCAACTACGACATCGCCGGGCAACTGACGCCGGGCCTGACCACCATCGCCATCGCCAGCCGCAGGATCGGCACGGAATCCGCCAACCTCCTGCTTCGGCGGATGCAGGGCGGCGATGTGGAGAACCGCACCCAGGATGTGGGGTTCGAGCTTCTGGTGCGGGGCAGCGCCTGAGCCTGTCGGCGCGGCGGTCAATCCTTCTCCCGCCTCTCACGCCCGCATGCGGGCGCTGATGTCGCCAGTGAAATTCCCCTAGAGAAATCACGGACATAAAGACGCGAACGATCACCGGGACGGTGACGTTGCCCCCTTGCGCAATCCGCCGCCCGATGCTTAGAATGAAAATCATTCGCATTCAGGCGATCAGCTCAGATGTTCGGCTTTTTTGAAACGGACAGGGTGCCGGTCGCTGACGCTACGCCACATATACACCCTTTGGTAGAGGAACTGGCTCAATGTCTCAATCTTGCGGCAAGGACGCTCTGCGCCTGACCGTCCGCCGCCGCGGCGCCGCGCATGACGTCTTCGCACCGGGTCTGCGCCCGGTCGCCATGGCCGTTTGCTTTGCCAGCGCCGTCCTCGCGGGTGGCCTTCCCTTCGCCCCGGCCGCGCAGGCCCAGACGGCGGCGGCCCGTACGGTCGACGCCAACGTGCCGCCGGGCCCTCTGGACGCTGCGCTGCGCAGCTTCGCCGCCCAGGCCGGGGTGAGCGTCGCCATGGACCCGGCGCAGGTCCGGGGCAAGACCTCCCAGGGTCTGCGCGGAACGACGACGGTCGAGGACGGCTTCCGCCGCCTGCTGGACGGCAGCGGTTATCAGATCGCGGGCACGTCCTCGGGGTACGGCCTCGTCGCGCAAGGGTCGACGCCGGTCGTGAGCGCCCCGGCCGGGGCGACGGTGCTGCCCTCCGTTCAGGTTTCCGCCAGCGCCGGCGCGCTGCCGGGCGAACCGCCGCCGCCCTACGCCGGCGGTCAGGTGGCGCGCGGCGGGACGCTGGGCCTGCTGGGCACCAGGAACACGCTGGACACGCCGTTCAGCACGACCAACTACACCTCCGAACTGATCGAGAACCAGCAGGCGCGCACGGCGGCGGACACGCTGGTCAACGATTCGTCGGTGCGCACGACCACCGGCGGCAACGGATTCGACGACACGTTCCAGATCCGCGGCTTCGCCGTTCCGTCCGGCGACGTCGGCTTCAACGGCATGTATGGGCTGGTGTCCTCCAACCGCGTGCCGTCGCAGATCATCGAGCGGATCGAGCTGCTGAAGGGGCCGGGCGCGCTGATGAATGGCATCGCCCCCGGCGGCAGCATCGGCGGCGGCATCAACATCCTCAGCAAGCGGGCCGGCGACCAGCCGCTGACCCGCGTGACCGGGCTCTACCAGAGTGATGCCAATTTCGGCGTCCATGTCGACACCGGGCGCCGCTTCGGCGAGAACAACGCCTGGGGCGTGCGCTTCAACGGCCTGCTGCGCGGCGGCGAAGCCTCGATCGAGGACGGCGACGTGAAGACCGGCCTCGGCTCGCTGGCGGTGGATTACCGGGGCGAGCGGCTGCGCTGGTCGCTCGACGGCATCATCCAGCGTGACGACACCGACAATTTCCGCCCGCAGATCAGCATCCTGTCCACGACGACGGCCATCCCGTCGCCGCCCGACGCGCGGAGCAACTGGTACCCGAACACGACGCTGGTCCAGAAGGACAAGACCATCGCCTCGAACATCGAGTTCGACGTGACGGACTGGCTGACCGCCTACGCCGGCATCGGCTACCGGGACGGCACGAACGATCAGGTGTTCCCGCAGTCCAACCCCGCCGTGAACGCGCTCGGCAACTTCACGGTCCGCAACTCCTACTACGACTCCTACAGCGAGACGGTCAGCGGCACGGCCGGTGCGCGCCTGCGCTTCGAGACGGGTCCCGTCCGCCATCAGGTCAACATCGGCTACACCGGCTTCCAGCGGGAGGAGGGCAACGCCTACATCCAGGCCGCCGGCTCGGCCCCGTCAAACATCTACAACCCGGCGCCGCTGCCCGTCATCACCGCGCCGCGCACCGACCCGCGCAAGTCGGCCGAGACGACGCTGAGCAGCATCGCCATCGCCGACACGCTGTCTTTCGTCAATGACCGCGTCCTGCTGACGCTCGGCGTGCGCGACCAGACGGTGAAGGTGAAGGGCTACAGCACCACGACCGGCGCGCAGACCAGCAACTACGACGCCAGCGCCACGACGCCGCTCGCCGGTCTGGTCGTCAAGCCGCTGGAGAATGTCGCGGTCTACGGCAACTACGCCGAGGGCCTGTCGCGCGGCACCATCGTCGGCGCCGGCTACGCCAACACCGGCGCGGTGCTCGAACCCTACAAGTCGAAGCAGCTCGAAGGCGGCGTCAAGGTCGATTGGGGGACCATCACCACGACCGCCGCGGTCTTCCAGATCACCCGCCCCAGCTCGATCCGCACCGCGTCCAACGAGCTGGCCTATGACGGCGAGCAGCGCAACCGTGGCCTGGAGCTGTCCGCCTACGGCGAGATCCTGCCCGGCTTGCGCGCCATGGCCAGCGCGACCTTCCTGAAGCCGGAGCTGACGAAGACCGCCGTCGCCTCGGAAGAGGGCAACGACGCCGCCGGCGTGCCGGACAAGAGCTTCTCCGCCAGCCTGGATTGGGACACCCCGTGGGTCGAGGGTCTCGCCCTCAACGGGCGCGTGATCCACACGTCCGGCTCCTACCTGACCAACGCCAACACGCTGCGTTTCGACGGCTGGACCCGCTTCGACATCGGTGCCCGCTACAACACCGACGTGTCGGGCAAGCCGGTCGTGCTGCGCGCCAGCGTCGAGAACCTTTTCGACAAGGAGTACTGGCTGACCACTGGCACCTACGTGACCGTCGGTTCGCCGCGCACCGTGCTGCTGTCCGCCACCGTCGACTTCTGATCCCTCACGCCCCTTTTGGATTTCGTCATGAACAAACTGTCGCTTGCCCTCATCGCCGCGCTGGGCTTCGCCATGCCTGCCCAGGCCCACCAGATCTGGATCGAGCAGCCCGAGCAGGGCAACGCCACGATCCGCTTCGGGGAGTTCGGCGAGAACCTGCGCGAGGTCTCGCCCGGCCTGCTCGACAAGTTCGGCAAGCCGGCCGGCACCCTCCTCTCCGCCAAGGGGGAGCGGAAGGCCGAGGCCGCCAAGACCGCGGACGGCTTCGCGCTGCCCTTCAAGGCCGCCAACGGCGAGAGCATCGTCGCCGAGGACACGCTCTACCCGCTCTACAGCTGGAAGCAGGGCGACAAGGAAACCACCAACTGGTTCCACCCCGCCGCGCGCCTGATCACCGGCTTCGCCGAGCAGGCGCCGAAGCTGACGCTGGATCTGGTGCCCACCGGCAAGCCCGGCCAGTTCAAGCTGGTCTTCCAGGGCCAGCCCAAGGCCAAGACCAAGGTGATGCTGGTCACCCAGTCCGGCTGGGCCAAGGAGGAGCACAGCGACGAGCAGGGTCTGGTCACCTTCGACCTGCCGTGGAAGGGCACCTACGTGGCCGAGGTCAGCCTGAACGAGCGCACCCCCGGCGAGCGCCAGGGCGCCAACGGCGCCGAGAAGTATGACGGCGTCAGCTACGTCACCACGGTGACCTACGTCCACCCCGACGGTTTGGCGCCGGTCCCCGCCGGCCCGGCGGCGACGCCCAACAAATGACCTCCGTGGCCGGACGGGTCCGTTCCGCTGGACCGCTTGTCTCGCGCATAGCCGCCGCCCTGTTCGGCGGCTATGCGCTGGCCGCGCTCGCCAGCGTGGCGGTGCTGGCGCTTCCCATGAGCACGCCGCAGGCGGTGCTCACCGGCCAGTTGGCGAGCTTCGTCATCTACGCCGCCGCCGTGATCTGGGTCTTCGCGGTCCGCAGCGCGCTGCGCGCCTGGGCGGGCCTTCTTGTCGTGGCCGCGCCGCTGCTTCTGTCGGCGTGGTCGGTCTGGTGATGGGGAGCCGAGCGTGAAGACGGATCAGCAAGCGCGCCCCGACGGCCGCGGCCTCCGCCAGAGCATGTCCGACCTGCACACGTGGGTCGGGCTGCTTCTCGGCTGGGTGCTCTACGCGATGTTCCTCACCGGGACGGTGTCCTATTTCAAGGACGAGCTGTCGCAATGGATGCGTCCCGAACTGCCGGCGCAGAGCGGGGTGCCGGATCAGGCCGTAGTCGCCCAGCGGGTGGCCGACGAACTCGTCGCCCTCGTGCCGAGCAGCCCGCAATGGAGCCTGCGCCTGCCGGACGCCCGCAACAACAGCGTCTACGCCTTCTGGCGCACCGCCGGGGCGGCTCCCGGCCAGCGCGGCTTCGGCGAGGGCAATTTCGACCCGGCGACCGGGCAGACGGTGTCGTCGCGCGCGACGCTGGGCGGCGACTTCTTCTACCGCTTCCATTTCCAGTTCCATTACATGCCGGTGGTGTGGGGGCGCTGGATCGCCGGCATCGCGGCCATGTTCATGCTGGTGGCCATCGTCAGCGGGGTCATCACCCACAAGAAGATCTTCGTCGATTTCTTCACCTTCCGCTGGGGCAAGGGGCAGCGCTCCTGGCTCGACGCGCACAACGCGCTGTCGGTGTTCGGGCTGCCGTTCCACGCCATGATCACCTACACCGGGCTGGTGACTCTGATGGCGCTCTACATGCCCTGGGGCCAGCAGGCGGGGATCAAGACCGCGGCGGACCGCCAGCAGCTCAACGCCGAACTCAGCGCCTTCATCCAGCCGGGCAAGCCCAGCGGCGAGGCGGCCCCGCTTGCCTCGATCGAGGAGATGGTTCGCCACGCCCAGGAGCGTTGGGGCCGCGACGGCGTCGGGCGGGTCACCGCCACGCATCCGGGCGACGCGGCGGCGCGGGTTGCGGTGGCGCGCGGCGACGGCGGGCGCGTCTCGATGAGCCCGCAATATCTGGAGTTCGAAGGCACCACCGGCAAACTGCTGGCCGTCCATGAAGGGGTGGGACCGGCGGCGGAGACCCGCGGCGTGCTCTACGCCCTGCATCTGGGGCGTTTCAGCGACTCGGTGACGCGCTGGCTCTATTTCCTCGTCAGCCTTGCCGGCACCGCCATGGTGGGCACCGGTCTGGTGATGTGGACGGTGAAGCGCCGGCAGAAGCTGCCCGATCCGGCCCGGCCCTACATCGGCTTCCACGTCGTGGAGCGGCTGAACATCGCCAGCATCGCCGGCCTGTCGGTCGCCATGGCGGCCTTCCTGTGGGCGAACCGCCTGCTGCCGGAGACCCTGGCGGACCGCGCCAACTGGGAGATCCACAGCTTCTTTATCGTCTGGGCGCTGACGCTGCTGCATGGCGTGCTGCGTCCCGCGAAGAAGGCCTGGGTCGAGCAGCTGTGGCTGGCCACCGCGCTGCTGGCGCTGCTGCCCGTGCTCAACGCCGCGACCACGCACCGACCGTTCTGGCGCAGCCTGGCCGAAGGGGACTGGGTGTTCATCGGCATGGACCTGATGTGCTGGGCACTGGCGGCGCTTCACGCCGTGCTGGCGGTCCGCACGCTCCGCCACCAGCCCAAGACTCGGGCCGCCCGCAAGCCGGCCCGCGAAACCGTCAATAAGCCGGCCGGCGGCGCCGTCCTGCGCGAGGGATGAGCATGATCCATCTGTCGTCTTTCATCCTGTGCCTGACGGGCTTCGCCGCGCTGGCCTTCGCGATGGACCGTCCGCAGCACGACCTGTTCGGACGGTCCCTGCCAGCCCCCGCGACGGTTGCTTTGCGCGTCGGCGGGGCGGCTTCCCTGCTGGGGGCGCTTGGCCTCCTCGTGACGTGGCAGGGCTGGGGACTCGGCCTCGTCATGTTCAGCGGCCACACCAGCCTGGGCGCCGGCCTCGTCCATGGCGCCCTGATCGTCCAAGGGCGGCGGGCTGCCCGCCCAAATTGAGGCTACGCCTTATTTTTGACCCATTTTGTCGCGACCGGGCAGTTTGCTCTTTCCGTGCGGGCGCGTTGGGAGGATGATTCTCCGCCGTATTCATCAGGTTCATCGTGCTTTTCGACGATTGCGCATCGTTTGGGAGGAGTACGCATGCCCCGCATCCTCAATCATGCACCGTGGTTGGTTCTCGCCGTGTTGGGAGCGTTCGCGCTCGGCACCGTCGCCCTGGCGCGCGGCGAGACCATCAACGCCCTCTGGCTGGTCGTGGCCGCCGTCTGCACCTATTTGGTGTCCTACCGCTACTACAGCCTGTTCATCGCCACCCGCGTCATGCGGCTGGACCCGGCGCGCCCGACGCCGGCGATGCGCCACAACGACGGGTTGGACTATGTCCCGACCAACCAATACGTCCTGTTCGGCCATCATTTCGCGGCCATCGCCGGCGCCGGCCCGCTGGTCGGCCCGGTGCTGGCGGCCCAGATGGGCTATCTGCCGGGCATGCTGTGGATTCTCGCCGGCGTGGTGGTCGCCGGGGCGGTCCAGGACTTCATGATCCTGTTCATCTCGATGCGCCGCGACGGGCGGTCGCTCGGTGAGCTGATCAAGGCCGAGCTGGGGGACATCCCCGGCGTCATCGCGCTGTTCGGCACCTTCATGATCATGGTCATCATCCTGGCGGTGCTGGCCCTGGTCGTGGTCAAGGCGCTGACCAACAGCCCGTGGGGCTTCTTCACGGTCGCCGCGACCGTGCCGATCGCCCTGTTCATGGGCGTCTACATGCGCTTCCTCCGCCCCGGCCGGATCGGCGAGATCTCCATCATCGGCTTCTTCCTGCTGATCGCCGCCATCCTGCTCGGCGGGCAGGTGGCGCAGAGCGAGACCCTGGCGCCGATGTTCACGCTGACCGGGGTGCAGATCACCTGGATTCTGATCGGCTACGGCTTCGTGGCGTCGGTGCTGCCGGTGTGGCTGCTGCTGGCGCCGCGCGACTATCTGTCGACCTTCCTCAAGGTCGGCACCATCGTGATGCTGGCGCTGTGCATCCTGCTGGTGGCGCCGCCGATGAAGATGCCCAGCGTCACCCGCTTCGTCGACGGCACCGGCCCGGTGTGGTCGGGCAGCCTGTTCCCGTTCCTGTTCATCACCATCGCCTGCGGCGCGGTGTCGGGATTCCACGCCCTGATCTCCTCCGGCACCACGCCGAAGATGGTGGAGAACGAACTCCACACCCGCTTCATCGGCTACGGCGGCATGCTGACCGAGTCCTTCGTCGCCATCATGGCGCTGGTCGCCGCCTCCTGCATCGAGCCCGGCATCTACTTCGCGATGAACAGCCCGCCCGCGCTGCTCGGCACCACGGCGGAGTCGGCGGCCCAGGTCATCAACAACTGGGGCTTCGTCATCACGCCGGAGATGATCACCCAGACGGCGCAGGACGTCGGCGAGGTGAGCATTCTGTCACGGGCCGGCGGCGCGCCGACGCTGGCGGTCGGCATGGCGCAGATCTTCTCCGATCTGTTCGGCGGCAAGGCGATGATGGCCTTCTGGTACCATTTCGCCATTCTGTTCGAGGCGCTGTTCATCCTGACCGCCGTTGACGCCGGCACCCGCGCCGGGCGGTTCATGCTCCAGGACCTGCTGGGCGTCTTCTTCAAGCCGTTGCAGCGCACGGCGTCCTGGGCCGGCAACCTGATCGCCACCGGCCTGTGCGTCGCCGCCTGGGGTTACATCCTCTATCAGGGCGTGATCGATCCGCTGGGTGGCATCAACACTTTCTGGCCGCTGTTCGGCATCTCCAACCAGATGCTGGCGGGGATCGCGCTGATCCTGGCGACGGTGGTGCTGTTCCGGATGAAGCGCGAACGCTATGCCTGGGTGACCATGGTGCCGGCGGCGTGGCTGCTGATCTGCACCCTGACCGCGGGCGTGCAGAAGGTCTTCCACAGCAACCCGGCGATCGGCTTCCTCGCCCACGCCGAGCGTTTCAGCACCGCCGCCAACGAGGGCCGGCTGCTCGCCCCGGCGACCTCGATGGAGCAGATGCGTCAGGTGATCTTCAACGATTACCTGGACGCGGCGCTGGCGTCGCTGTTCGTCCTGGTCGTTCTGGCGGTGCTGGTCTTCGGCATCCTGTCCTGCCTGAAGGCGCTGCGCAGCGACCGCCCGACCACGCGGGAAATCCCGACGGGCGGCGCCACCGCGCGCGCCGGGGATTGAGTAGGGGCACACCGTTCCGTCACCCCCTCGGGGATGAGGGAGCGGCATTTTGGAAAAGGACGACCGATGAGCGGCTTGAAAAGCAACCTCAGCCGGTTCCGCGGTTACTTCGAGCAGACGGCCAAGCTCATGATCGGGGTGCCGGATTACGACACCTACCTGGAGCACATGCGGACCCGGCATCCCGACCAGCCGGCGATGACCTACACCGAGTTCCTCGACAATCGTCTGCAGGCCCGTTACGGCGCTGGGAAGGCGGGGTGTTGCTGATGGGAGGCGTTGTCCCCTCTCCCCTCCGGGGAGAGGGTTAGGGTGAGGGGGGTGCGCATGGCGGTACGTCCGGCAAAAGCGCAACCCCCTCACCGGCCCTCCGGGCCACCCTCTCCCCAGAGGGGAGAGGGTTATAAGCGCTAATTCGCCCCCACGGGTTCGAAGCGCAGGATGTCCGGGGTCTGCATGTCGGCGGGGATCGGGGCGTCCTTGGCGGCGCCGCGCATGGCGGCGGGCGGGCGCGGCAGGCCGCTGCGGTCGCTGTAGTCGCGGGGAGGCGTCCAGGCCATCGCCTCCTCCCGGTGCAGCATCGCCGTGCACAGCACGTCGAGCGCCGTCACCGCCGCGACCGCGCCCAGCGCCGTGGCGACGTTCTCCCGGCGCGGGTTGCCGTCGTGATGCGCCGCCGCCAGCGTGCCGATGTCCAGCGCGTCCCCGGCGATCCGTCCCCACATCCAGGGGCGGGCGTCGCCCATCGCCAGCAGGCCGACGCCGGTCGCCACCTCGCGCGCGCCGTAGGCGCGGATCAGGCCGGCCTGATCCTCCATCCCCATCCAGCGGGCGAGGCGCCGGGCGGCCACCAGTTCGGCGACTCCCAACCCGATGCTGAACCAGCCCAGGCCGCGCGCCATCCGGTCCGCGGACGAATTCCGGCGATAATACGCCATGGTGCGCCTCCCTGTTACGGCTTGAGCACGACCTTGATGCAGCCGTCCCGCTTGTCGCGGAAGGTCTCGTACATGCCCGGCCCCTCGGCCAGCCCCACGGTGTGGGTGATGACGAAGGACGGGTCGATCTGGCCCTCCTGGATGCGGCGCAGCAGGTCGTCGGTCCAGCGGTTGACGTGGGTCTGGCCCATGCGCCAAGTCAGGCCCTTGTTCATCGACATGCCGAAGGGGACCTTGTCGATCAGCCCGCCATAGACGCCGGGGATCGACAGCGTGCCCGCCGGGCGGCAGACATACATCATCTCGCGCAGCACATGCGCGCGGTCGGACTCCAGCATCAGCGCCTGCTTGGCGCGGTCGTAGATGGAATCGAGCGTGGCGGTGGCGTGCGCCTCCATGCCGACGGCGTCGATGCACTTCTCCGGACCCTTGCCGCCGGTCAGCTCGTTCAGCCGCTCGACGACGCTTTCCTCTTCGAAATTGATGGTGATGGCGCCGCCGGCCTTGGCCATGGACAGGCGCTCGGGCACGCGGTCGATGGCGATGACCTGCTTGGCGCCCAGCAGGACGGCGCTGCGGATCGTCATCTGCCCGACCGGGCCGCAGCCCCAGATCGCCACGGTGTCGGTCGGCTGGATGTCGCACTGGGCCGCGGCCTGCCAGCCGGTGGGGAAGATGTCGCCGAGGAACAGCACCTGCTCGTCGCTCAGCCCGTTCGGGATCTTCACATGGGTGCGGTCGGCGAAGGGAACGCGCACATACTCCGCCTGCCCGCCCGCATAGCCGCCGGTCAGGTGGGTGTAGCCGAACAGCCCGGCGGTGGCATGGCCGAACAGCTTGTCGGCCATCGCCTTGTTGCGGTTGGAGCGCTCGCAGACCGAATAGTTGCCGCGGCGGCACTGGTCGCACTCGCCGCACCAGATGGTGAAGGGAACGACGACGCGGTCGCCGACCTTCAGGGCGCTCTTCGCCTCGGCCCCGACATCGACGACCTCGCCCATGAACTCGTGGCCCATGATGTCGCCCTTCTCCATGCCGGGCATGACGTGGTCGTAGAGATGCAGATCCGAACCGCAGATGGCGCAGGACGTCACCTTGACGATGGCGTCGCGGGGCTGCTCGATCTCGGGATCGGGGACGGTGTCGTAACGGATGTCCGCGGTGCCGTGCCAGACCAGGGCTTTCATGGGGGTGCTCCGTGGCGGGGGTGGGGAGGGGAGTAGCCGGCACGTCCTGTCGATGGCGGTGCCGGCAGGCCCGAACCGTGCCTGCCGGCACCGCCGTTTTCTGAAGAAGTGGGATATCCCAAGTCCAACTGGATCTGACGGCCGAAGGTTCCGCCGTTCCAGCCGCCGCCATTTCTGCCGCCGCCCCGGCCGCGCAGCGGAACCGCAGCGGAGCGGTGCCGCAATTTCATGCATAAGGTTTAATCAGGTCGGGGTGCTGCCTGCTCTTTGATCAATTGTGGAGCGGCTGCCCAGCGTTTCCGCGCCGTTCCGGCTGGCACGCCTCTTGCTCAACAGTCTTGTATACAAGATTGGTGCGGCAGCCTGATGACCCAGCTTCCCGACAGCATCGAAGACAGCGTGATCTCTGCCATCCTGGGCGGCCGGCTGCGGCCCGGCACCCGGCTGGGCGAGGCGAAGCTGGCCGAGGTCTACGGCGTCTCCCGCACCCGCGTGCGCGAGGCGATGATGCGGCTGGAGACGCGCGGCATCGTCCATGTCAGCGCCCGGCGCGGCTGGTTCGTCGTGGAACCCTCGGCGACGGAGGCGCGGGCCGCCTTCCAGGCGCGGCGGGTCATCGAGACCGGCATGCTGCGCGATCTGCACACGCTGCCCGGCGACGCCGTCGCCCACCTGCGCGCCCACGTCGAGGAGGAGCGCGAGGCGCTGCACACCGGCCATGTCGGGTCGCGCACCTGCCTGCTCGGCGACTTCCACATCCACCTCGCCCACGCCTTCGGCAACGCCTTCCTGACCGATATCCTGCGCGACCTGACCGCGCGCACGACGCTGGTCTCGATGCTCTACCAGTCCGACCAGGACGCCGCGGCGTCCAGCGACGACCACGCCGGCATCGTGACGCTGCTGGCCGACGGCGATTTCGCCGGCGCGGCGCGGCTGATGGACGAGCACATCCGGCGCGTCGAGGACGGCCTCGACCTTGCCGCCGCCCCCGATCCCCTGGCCGGCCTGCGCGAGATCCTCTCGCCCGGCGCCCCCGCCTGAACCCTTTCAAGCAACCCATTCCATCCAGAACCGGAGGAGTTAGAGACATGAAGCGCAGGACCCTGCTCGCCCTGGCCGTCGCCGCCGTCGCCGGCCTTTCCATCGCCCAGGCCCCGGCCGCGCGGGCCGACGCCCTTCAGGACATCACCACGCGCGGCACGCTGCGCGTCGCCGTCCCGCAGGACTTCCCGCCCTTCGGCTCGGTCGGCCCAGACATGGCCCCGCTCGGCTACGACATCGACGTGGCGAAGCTGATCGGCGCCAAGATGGGCGTGAAGGTGGAGCTGGTGCCGGTGACCAGCGCCAACCGCATCCCCTTCCTGCAGACCAACAAGGTCGATCTGGTCATCTCCAGCCTCGGCAAGAACGCGGAGCGCGAGAAGGTCATCGACTTCACCGACGCCTACGCGCCCTTCTTCAACGGCGTCTTCGCCCCGGCCGGCGTCACCGCCTCGAAGCCGGAGGAGCTGGCCGGCAAGACGATCGGCGTGACCCGCGGCGCCATCGAGGATCTGGAGCTGACCAAGATCGCCCCGGCCGACGCGGTCATCAAGCGCTACGAGGACAACAACGGCACCATCTCCGCCTTCCTGTCCGGTCAGGTCGAGGTGGTGGCGACCGGCAACGTCGTGGCGGCGGCGATACTCGCCCGCAACCCGCCGAAGCGGCCGGAGCTGAAGTTCCTCATCAAGAACTCCCCCTGCTACATCGGCCTGAGCAAGGAGCAGCCGGCCCTGCTGGAGAAGCTGAACGGCATCCTGGCGGCGGCCAAGGCCGACGGCTCGCTGAACGCCATCGCGCAGAAGTGGCTGTCCGCCGACCTGCCGAAGGACCTCTGACGACGACAAGGGCCGGGGCGCCGCGGGTGGCTTCGGCCCCCACGGCGTCCCGGGGTACGGGGGGCTGACCGGAGGGCCGCATGACCTACCGCTTCGATTATTCGTGGATCGCCGAATACTGGCCCGTCATCCTGAAGGGGCTGGTGACGACGGTTGAACTGACCCTGATCGGCACGCTGTTCGGGGTGGCGCTGGGCATCGCCTGCGCCTGGACGCGGTCGCTCGGGCCGCGCTGGCTGCGCCCGCCGGTCGTCGCCTATGTCGAGCTGATCCGCAACACGCCCTTCCTGATCCAGCTGTTCTTCATTTTCTTCGGCCTGCCGTCGCTCGGCGTGCAGATGACCGAGTTCCAGGCGGCGGTTCTGGCGATGGTCATCAACCTCGGCGCCTACAGCGGCGAGATCATCCGCGCCGGCATCGAGGCCACCCCGCGCGGCCAGTTCGAGGCCGGGGCCAGCCTCGCCATGACCCGCTTCGAGACCTTCCGCCACGTCGTGCTGATCCCGGCGCTGCAACGGATCTGGCCGGCGCTGTCGTCGCAGATCGTCATCGTCATGCTCGGCTCGGCGGTGGTGTCGCAGATCGCGGCGGAGGACATCACCTTCGCCGCCAACTTCATCCAGTCGCGGACCTTCCGCGCCTTCGAGAGCTATTTCCTGACCACCGGCCTCTACCTGCTGCTGGCGCTGGCCCTGCGGCAGGCGCTGCGCGGCGTCGGAAAAATGCTGTTTCCGCGGAGGGCCGCGCGATGATGACCTTCACCCTGTGGGACATCCTGCGCAACCTGCTGCTGGCGGCGCGCTGGACGGTGGTCCTGTCGCTCGTCTCCTTCATCGGCGGCGGGCTGCTGGGCATGGCGCTGCTCTACCTGCGGATCGGCAAGGCGCGGGCCGGACAGATGGTCGTCCAGGGCTATGTCGAGCTGTTCCAGGGCACGCCGCTGCTGATGCAGCTCTTCCTCGCCTTCTTTGGGCTCGGCCTGTTCGGCATCGACGTTCCGGCCTGGCTGGCCGCCGGGTTGGCGCTGATCCTGTGGACGGCGGCCTTCCTGGTGGAGATCTGGCGCGGTTGCGTGGAATCGGTCGCCCGCGGCCAGTGGGAGGCGTCGGCCAGCCTCGGCATGGGCTATGTCCAGCAGATGCGCTACGTGATCCTGCCCCAGGCGGTGCGGGTCGCCGTCCCGCCCACCGTCGGCTTTTCCGTGCAGGTGGTGAAGGGCACGGCGCTGACCTCGATCATCGGCTTCGTGGAGCTGTCCAAGGCCGGCACGGTCGTCACCAACGCGACCTTCGAACCCTTCACCGTCTACGGGCTGGTCGCCCTGATCTACTTCGCGCTGTGCTGGCCCCTGTCCAAGAGCAGCCAGATTCTGGAAAGGAAGCTCAATGTCGCTCATCGCAATCACTGAGGTGAAGAAGCGCTTCGGCGACGTCGAAGTCCTGAAGGGGATCAACCTGGACGTCGAGCGCGGCGAGGTCGTCGCCATCATCGGCAAGAGCGGTTCGGGCAAGAGCACGCTTCTGCGCTGCGTCAACGGGCTGGAGATGATCGACGACGGCTCGATCATGGTGGCCGGCGCCCAGCTCATCAACGACGACCTCCACCTGAAGGCGCTGCGGCTGAAGGTCGGCATGATCTTCCAGCAGTTCAACCTGTTCCCGCACCTGTCGGCGGGGCGCAACGTCATGCTGTCGCAGATGGTCGTCAAGAAGACGCCGGCGGGCGAGGCGGAGGCGATGGCCCGCCGCATGCTGGAGCGGGTCGGGCTGGGCCACAAGTTCGACGCCTACCCCGACCAGCTCTCCGGCGGGCAGCAGCAGCGCGTCGCCATCGCGCGGGCGCTGTCGATGCAGCCGATGGCCCTGCTGTGCGATGAGATCACCTCCGCGCTGGACCCGGAGCTGGTGAACGAGGTGCTGGCGGTGGTGAAGGAGCTGGCCGCCGACGGCATGACGCTGATGATGGTGACCCACGAGATGCGCTTCGCCCGCGAGGTCTGCGACCGGGTGGTCTTCATGCACCAGGGCCGCGTGCACGAGATCGGGCCGCCCGAGGAGGTCTTCGGCAACCCCCGCACCCCGGAACTCCGGCAGTTCCTGGGGGCGCAACTGGTCGTCTGACTGGGGAACGATATCCCCTCTCCCGCCCCGGGAGAGGGACTATCGGATAGTCTCAGCGCGCCGCGGTCTTCTCGCTCACCACCCGCGGGGTGTCGATCATGTCGGCGACGAACTCCGCCAGACAGCGGTAGCTGAGGTCCTTCAGGTGCAGGCCGTCGGTGCTCAGCACCTGATCGGCGGCGAAGTGCCGGCTTTCCAGCCACCACGCCATGATGCGGTAGCGGTCGAGCACCGGCACGTCGAGTTCGCGGCCCAGCGCGACCACGGTGGACGCGTAGGCGGCGTAGGAGTCAACCTTGACTTC
This sequence comes from Azospirillum aestuarii, assembly GCF_016632405.1. Taxonomy (NCBI): domain Bacteria; kingdom Pseudomonadati; phylum Pseudomonadota; class Alphaproteobacteria; order Rhodospirillales; family Azospirillaceae; genus Azospirillum; species Azospirillum aestuarii. Next base: position 86,722 of record NZ_JAEPIV010000011.1, on the reverse strand, counting down.
GCCGGGGAAGGACTGCGGGTTCATCAGAATGACGTCGGCGCCGGTCTTGCGGATTTGGGCGATGCCGTCGCGCAGGGTGGCGGCGAAGGCGTCGAGCGGCACCTTTTGGAAGCTGTCGTTGGTCCCGACCTGCCAGACCACGAGATCCGGCTTGGCGGCCAGCACGTCCTTATCGAAGCGGACGAGGTTGGCCCCCGCCGTTTCGCCGCCGATGCCCTTGTTCAGGACCTGGATGGCCGAGGCGGCGTGACGCTGCTCCAGAATGGCGTCGAGCTGGGCGGGGTAGGCGGCGGTGATGGTGGTGGCCCCGACGCCTTCCGTGCTGGACGATCCCATCGCCACGACGGTCAGCGGGTGTCCGGCGGCCAGGGCGGCCCGGCTGTGCGTCAGTCCGGCGGCGGCTGAATTCGCACCGGGCGGGACCGGGCAAAGGGCTGACGCGGCCGCGGCACCGCTCCACAAGACCCAAGCGGCCAACACTCCGCCAAGCACCCGTCCCGTCATGAGCCACGCTCCCCTGGTTCGCCTCGTCGAGGCGTTCTGTCTGGGAGCCATGGTCCGGTGATCATGGTTAATGCATCGCTAAGCGAGGGGGCGGCTAACCCCATTTCGGTCCTCGTCAAAAGGGATGCTTTGCCGGGTTCGTCTGTATTCGGAATACGGACGAATGGGTGGGGCGCTGGCCATTCTGGTCACGTGGCTGCTGTCCGCCAACGTCGGGGCGTGGGGAGGTCCGGCGCGCGATCACCTGACAACGCAATCGCGAAACCAAGCCGCCGTTGTGCTGTTCAACAGGACGGATGCGGGTGCTTCAGCTGATCCAGCCCTCTCCCCAAGGGGGGAGAGGGGATGCCGATCGCGTCCGCTCGTCCATCCCGTCGCTTCGCGTGGTTGAAGGCATGCAACTGGCTGATCTGTTCGTTGCGCTGCGGCACCAACTGGATCGAGACCCGAAAGAGACCGAACGCGCCGCACAGCGCCTGGAATTCGCGCCGGACGATGCGGGCAGTGTGCTGCGTCGTCTGGCAGAGTTGTTGGAGGCTGACGACGGCGCCGATGCGCTCAAGTCTTGGGTCGACACGTCCGACGAGGGGATGCCGCTGGACCGGCGCGTGCTGGCGGCCCAGGCCATCGACCAATGGTTCGCGCCGCTGGCCTCGCGCTTCCTGGCGCGACGCGCGCTGTCCGATGGTCATCTGCGGGCGCGGCAATGGTACAAGCGGCACGGGCGTCTCAACGGCGACGCCGCCGACGGCCAGCTCATCCTGCGGCCCGGCCTTTTCGACCGCTCGGTGAACATCCGGGAGGTCACGCCCATGCGCGAGTCCTTCGACGTGGCCGACCTGTTCCACACCCTGCTTCTGCTGCCGCCGACCCTCGCGGCGGAGTGCCCCCATGGGGAGGACGGTGAGCGGCCCGTCTCGCTGGCCTTCCATCGCGTCGCCGAGGTCGCCGACCATTGCCCCAGCGATCCCGACTGGGCGCCCGTCGTCGGCGTGGTCCCGCTCGCCCTCGCCGAGGACGACCTCGCCCTGCGGACCTTTTTCAAGGATGGCGCGGACTGGTACGCCGCCGTTCCCGGCGACCTCGGCGCCCGCGCGGCGGCGGCCATCGACGCCTTGGCTGGCGAAGGCGCGACCATCGTCGTGTTTCCCGAGGTGACCGCCGATCCCGCGACGCTCGACGCCATCAAGACGGCGGTGCGGCGGCAGGCTGTGGACGGGCCGATCCGTTATGTCCTCGTCGGCGTCCGCCAGGACGGGGAGATGGATGCTAAGCCGCGCAGCACGGCGGCCCTGCTCGACCGGACGGGAGCCGAGATTTTCCGCCAGACCAAGCTGCACTGCTGGGACCTCGACTCCGACCAGTGCCGCTCCTACGATGTGTGCGGCCCGGACGGGCGGCTGCTCGACGAAGCGAAGGAGTTCATCGCGCCGGGGGATGGCGTCACCATCGTCGAGCTGCCCAACATGGGCCGGCTGGCGGTGATGATCTGCGAGGATCTCGGGCGCGAGCGGCCGGCGGCGTGGCTGTGCCGGGCCAAGCTGCTGGACTGGATCGTCACCCCCGTCATGGATGCCGGCCTGACGGAGGAGCGGTGGCAGGCCCAGGCCGGCGACGAGTCCTCCCGCACCGGGTCGTGCCGGGTGGTGGTGGCGAACAGCATGACCTTCTCGCACCGCTTCAACCGCGTCTGCGACACCGACGGGCAGGAGGACAAGCGCATCACCGATTGCGGGGTGGCACTGTTCTTCCAGCCGCGCGCCGACCCGGCGCAATCCTCGCGCATCCGTCGGCTGTCGCTTCCCATCGACGCGCCGGAGCCCGGCTGCGTCGCGGCGAGCTGGGAGCCGCAGACTTGGCCGGAGCTGAACACGGAGGGCTGTCCATGAGCGGGGAGGCGTATCGGACACTGGCCGATGGAATCCGGGACGCCGTCGAGGCCGGCCGCTGGGACGAGGCCGACGCGGACCTGGACACCCTGGCGGAAGAGGCGGCGCTGTGCCTCGTGCAGGATCGCACCGCCGACCTCGCCGCCCTGGCGCGGGAGGTTGCCCGTTGCCACACGGCGCTGGCCCTGCGCGAGGACCGCAGCCCCGAGGCAATGCATCGGCTGGGGCAACTCCGCGCCATCGCCGCGATGGTTGCCGCCGGCCGGGCAAATCGGCCCGCCCGCAGCGAGGCGGCACTCGCCCAGGCCGGAACGCCGACCGCGGCGGTGCTGCGCGCCTTGGGCGACGGTGCGAAATCCGGGCCGGCGCTCGTCGAGGCGACGGGCCTGTCGCACGATACGGTGGCCCGCGCCCTGCCGGAACTGCGCGCCGCCGGGCTGGTCCGCTCCTGGCCGGTCGGGCGGCTGGTGATGAACGAGCGAACCGGCGCCGTGGGGTAGCGGTTACTCCTTCGGCACCTCGCGCTCCAGCTCCGCCAGCCAGATGCGGGCGTTGCCGTCGGACGGGGCGCGCCAGTCGCCGCGCGGCGACAGGGAGCCGCCCGCCGTCACCTTCGGCCCGTTGGGCATGGCCGAGCGCTTGAATTGGCTGAAGCCGAAGAAGCGCTGGATGAAGACGCGCAGCCAGGAATGGATTTCGGCCAGCGTGTAGGCGCTGCGCTTCTCCATTGGATAGCCCGCCGGCCAGTCGCCGCGCGCCGGATCGGACCAGGCGTGCAGGGCGAGGAAGGCGATCTTCGACGGGCGCAGACCGTAGCGTAGCGTGAAGAACAGGTGGAAGTCCTGAAGCTCGTAGGGACCGACGACGGCCTCCGAACTCTGCAGGGCGCGATCGCTGCCGGCGGGGACCAGCTCGGGCGAAATCTCGGTGGACAGGATGTCGCCCAGCGTGTCCAGAACCTCGTCCGGAAACTGGCGGGAGCCGATGACCCAGCGGATCAGATGCTGGATCAGCGACTTCGGGACGCCGGAATTGACGTTGTAATGGGCCATCTGGTCGCCGACGCCGTAGGTGCACCAGCCGAGCGCCAGCTCCGACAGGTCGCCGGTGCCCAGAACGATGCCGCCCCGCTGGTTGGCGAGGCGGAACAGATAGTCGGTGCGCAGCCCCGCCTGGACGTTCTCGAAGGTCACGTCATACACCGCCTCGCCGCGGGCGTAGGGGTGGTCCATGTCCTTGAGCATCTGGTTGGCGGCGGGGCGGATGTCGAGTTCATGGTGCGACACGCCGAGCGCGCTCATCAGGCGGAGCGCGTTGCCCTTGGTCTTGTCGCTGGTGCCGAAGCCCGGCATCGTGAAGGCGAGGATGTCGGTGCGCGGCCGGTCGAGCAGGTCCATGGCGCGGGCGGCGACGATCAGGGCGTGGGTGGAATCCAGCCCGCCCGACACGCCGATCACGATGCGCGGCATGCCCGTCGCCCGCAGCCGCTGGACCAGCCCGGCGACCTGGATGTTGTAAGCCTCGTAGCAATCGAGTTCCAGACGCTCTTGCGCCGCCGGGACGAAGGGGAAGCGGGGGACGTTGCGGCGCAGCCCGACGTCTCCGCCGGGCGGATCGACGCGGAAGGCGACCCGCCGGAAGAAACCGCCGGTGGCCGTCCCGTGCAGGCGGCGGTTGTCGTCGAAGGTGCCCATGCGCAGCCGTTCCTGGCGCAGCACGTCGAGGTCGACGTCGGCGACGGCCATCTGGGCGCCCTTGGGGAAGCGTTCGGTCTCGACCAGCGTCTCGCCGTTTTCGAAGATCGACGCCTGCCCGTCCCAAGCCAGATCGGTGGTCGATTCCCCGGCGCCGGCGGAGGAGTAGAGATAGGCGGCGATGCAGCGCGCCGACTGCGATTTGCAGAGCAGGCGGCGGGTTTCCGCCTTGCCGATGGTGATGTTGCTGGCCGACAGGTTCGCCAGCACCGTCGCCCCGGCCAGCGCCGCCTCGGAGCTGGGCGGGACGGCGACCCAGAGGTCCTCGCAGATCTCGGCATGGACCACCAGCCCGTCCAGATCCTCCGCTTCGAACAGCAGGTCGGGGCCGAAGGGGGCGCTGAGGGCGCCGATGCGGATCGTCCCGCCCTCGGTGCCGGCGCCGGACGCGAAATGGCGGCGCTCGTAGAATTCCCGGTAATTGGGGAGATGGACCTTCGGCACCACCCCGAGCAGACGGCCGCGATGCACGGCGACCGCGGTGTTGTAGACGCGGCCGGCGTGGCGCAGCGGCGCGCCGACGAGGATCAGCGGCATCAGGTCGCGCGACCGCTCCACGAGGTGGACGACGGCGTTCTCCACCGCGTCGAGCAGGCAGTCCTGAAGGAACAGGTCGTCGATGGCGTAGCCGGACAGGGCCAGCTCGGGGAACAGAGCGACGGCGACGGCCTGTTCGTCGCACTCCCGCACGCTGTCCAGAACCGCCGCGGCGTTCGCCATGGGGTCGGCGATCGTGCAGGGCGTCGTGCAGGCGGCGACCCGGGCCATCCCATGGCGATAGAGTGATCCAAAGCTCAGGGTCCGAGCCGCGCCGTCAACCGTCATCGTGATCCTCTCCCAACCGGTCCTGCGGTAAAGCCCACAGGAGGGAAACCGGCGGAGGCCGCCGGTTGTCTCGCCCGTCGCATTCTGGCGGTTGCCGGCGCGGTGCTCAACCCATTGATCATGGCCGATGGATTGAGGAAGGGATCAGGCCGTCTTCACCTCGGCGATGAAGGCGTCGACGCTGCCCTTGAGGGCCACGGCGCGGCCGGCCACCTCGCGGGCGGATTGCAGAACCTGCGCCGATCCGGCGGCGGTCGATTCGGAGGCGACGCGCAGCGTGCCGATGGTCCCGGTCACCTCCGCCGTGCCCTGCGCCGCCTGGACGGCGTTGCGCCCGATCTCGGCGGTGGCGGCACCCTGCTGCTCGACCGCGGCGGCGACGGCGGTGGCCATCTCGTTCAGGCGGAAGATGACCGTGGCGATCGTCTGGATGGCCGACACCGCGCCGCCGATGGTCTCCTGCATGGAGCCGACCTGGCTGCGGATCTCGTCGGTCGCCTGCGCCGTCTGGTTGGCGAGCTGCTTGACCTCGCTCGCCACCACGGCGAAGCCCTTGCCGGCCTCCCCGGCGCGGGCCGCCTCGATGGTCGCGTTCAGCGCCAGCAGGTTGGTCTGGCTGGCGATGCCCTGGATGAGGTCGATCACCTCGTTGATGCGCTGGCCGGATTCGGTCAGGGCGCCGACCCGCTCCTGGGCCTGCTGGGCCTGCCGAGTCGCCTCGTCGGCGAAGCCGCGCGCCTCGTTCATCTGGCGCGACACCTCCTGCACGGTGGCGGTCATCTCCTCCGTCGCGGCGGCGACCGTCTGGACGTTGGCGGCGGTCTGCTCGGCGGCCGCACCGACGACGGTCATCCGTTCCGACGCCTGCTCGGCTCCGGCGGACAGGGAGTTGGCGGTGGCCTCCAGCGCGGTGGCGGCGTCCTTCATCACGTGCAGGGCCTCGCCGACCTCGCGGTCGAAGCGCAGGATCGTCGCGCCGACCGCCTCGGCGCGGTCGAGCTTGTGCCGGGCCTCGGCCTCCTGCTCCGCCTGGATGCGCTGGCGGTCGAGCGCGTTGTCCTTGAAGACGGCGAGCGCCCGCGCGATGTCGCCGACCTCGTCGCGGCGGTCGGCGCCGGTGATGACTACCGTCAGGTCGCCGCCGGACAGACGGCGCAGGCAGGACACCGCCTCCACGATGGGGCCGACGATGCCGCGCGCCGACAGCCAACGCCCGATCAGCCCGCTGGCGAGGATGCCGAGCAGGGCGACCGCGGCGATCAGCCACGTGGTCCGGTCGGCCAGAGCCTCCGCCTCCTCGGAGATCCGCGCCGTCTTGGCGACGGTGAGGCCGTTGTAGTCCTGGACGGCCCGGATCAGCGCCTCGACCTGCTCCTGGCTGCCGGAGACGTTGTTCAGCACCTCGCGCCGGGCGTAGGTGATGCCCATGTCGGCGTGCTTCTTCGCCGCCGCCACCGTGGCGTCCAGGCTGCCGACATAGGCGGCGTATTTGCTTTCGATGCCGTCCAGCAGCGGACGCTGCTGCGCGTCGGCGGCGGCGCGGGCGTGCTCCAGATGGGCGCGGACCTCGGCCTTGCGGTCGGCGACGACCGCCTCGATGGTGGCGACGCTGGCCGGGTTGGCGCCCATCTGATACTCGGCGCGGCTTAGCTCGACCAGATAGCGGTTCAGCCGGGCGCCCTGCGTCGCCTCGCGGCCCGCCTCCTCGACCCGGTTCAACTCCCCGCCGAGCGTGGCGAGGCCGTAGCCGCTGACCAGGGCGGTGGACACCGAAACGGTCCCCAACACCACGACGATGCCGAGAATCTTCCCGGCGATGCGCACATTCTTCAACTGCATGTCGGCCTCGGGCGGCGCCCTGTTTGGGTGTTAACGCGCTAAATCGATGCGGTGGATGGTGGAGCCGGCCTGGGTACCGGCGTCGCTGTCTGCGGCGCGGACGGCCCAGGCGGCGATCGCCAGATCCTGGATGCCCATGCCGGTGGAATCGAAGACGGTGATCTCGTCCGCGCTGGCGCGGCGGGGCGCCTTGCCCTCCAGCACGTCGCACAGCGTGCCGCGGATGGACTCGCGGGTCAGGCCGTGCGCCAGCGCGTGCTGGCATTCGCCGAGTGCGGCGGCCTGCGCCCAGTCGTCCACCCAGACGGCGGCGTTGAGGAGGATCGCCGGGTCCAGCTCCTGCTTGCCGGCGGTGTCGGCGCCCATGGCGCAAATGTGCGTGCCGGGGCGGACCCAACCGGCCTGGACCACCGGCTCCCGCGCCGTCGTCAGGGTGACGAGCACGTCGGCGTTGCGCGCCGCGCTCTCGGCGTCCACGACCTCGACGGGCAGCGGCCCGCCGAAGGAGGCCGCCAGCTCCTCGGCCCGCGCGCGGTCGCGGTTGGCCACCAGGATGCGGTCGAAGTCGCGGACCAGAAGCGCCGCCTCCAGATGGTGCGCCGCCTGCCCGCCGGTGCCGATCAGGGCGAGCACCCGCGCGTCGGGCCGGGCCAGCTCGCGGATGCCGATGGCGCAGGCGGCGGCGGTGCGCAGCCCGGTCAGGTGGTTGGAGCTGACCAGCGCCGTCGGGCAGCCGGTCTCCGGGTCGGTCAGCACGGTGGTGGACTGGTGGTTGGTCAGGCCGCGGGCGCGGTTGCCCGTCCAGTAGCCGCCGATCTTCAGCCCGAGCAGCCCGATGGCGAGGTCGCCGCCGGCTTTGATGCCGTAGACGTCCGGTCCCGGCAGCAGCCGCTCGCGCACCACCGGGAAATTGCGGGCCTGCCCGCGGGACACCTCGCGGAAGGCCATGTCCATGGCCTCGATGGCGTCGGCGGGGGACACCAGACGGCGGGCGGCGGTTTCATCGATGACGATCATTCTTTTACTCCAGCCGCATCCAGCACCAGCCGCGACAGCGCGTCGTCCGGCCTCTCCATCCGTGCCATGATCGAGAAGTGATCCTCCCCGGCCAGCGTGTGATAGGCGCAGCGCGACCCGCGGCCCCGGCACAGCGTGGCGAAGTCGCGCGACTGGGCGATCCAGGCGGGCGTCTCCGCCGAACCGACGACGACCGTCAGGGCCGTGGCGGTGGACGGCGGGTGGCGCATCGGGCTGACCCCGTCGACCATTTCCGGGCGCAGCCCGATGGTCTCGTTGACGGTGATGTCCAGCACCGGCGCCAGCTCGTAGATGCCGCTGATCAGGACGGCGGCCTTGATGGCGCCGTCCTCCAGCCGGTTCGCCCCGGCGTCGTCGGCCAGCGCCATGGCGATCAGATGCGCCCCGGCGGAATGGCCCGACACAGTGAGGCGGTCGGGATCGCCGCCCAGCGAGGCCGCGTTGCGGTGAATCCAGCGCAGCCCCTCGCGGGTGCGTTGCGCGATCTCCGGCAGGGTCGCCGCCGGGCACAGGTCGTAGTTCATGACCACGGTCGTGACGCCGCGCGGCACCAGCGCGTCGGCGACGTAGCTGTAATCGGCCTTGTCCCGCCCGCGCCAGTAGCCGCCGTGCAGGAAGACGTGCAGCGGGGCGCCGGGCGTTGCCGCCGGAAACACGTCGAGCGTGGACAACGGGCTGTCGCCGTAGGCGATGTCGCAGCGCGCGGCGCGGCGCTCGCGGGCGGCGCGGCTTAGCGCGGCGGCGCGCTCGGCGTGACGCGCGAAGTCGGGGACGGAATGGCGGGGGTTGTACTGCCACTCGTGATCGTCAGGGACGACTGACACGATGGGACCTCCTGGGTTCCGGAGAAGGGGGGCGCTCAGACCAGATCCATCAGCTGGGTCCACAGCTGGTGCCGCTTGGCGACGTACTCCGGCGTGTCGCGCAGCGCCTCGCCCAGGCTGGCGCGCGGGCGCGGGATGTCGATCGGCACGATCTCGCGGATGCGGCCGGGGCGGGGCGACATGACCACCACCCGGTCGGCGAGGCAGACGGCCTCGTCCACGCTGTGGGTGACGAAGAGGATCGTCTTGCCCATGCGCTCGGTCAGGCCGAGCATCTCGTTCTGCAAAATCTCGCGTGTCAGCGCGTCGAGCGCGCCGAACGGCTCGTCCAGCAGCATGATCTCCGGCTCGATCGCCAGGGCGCGGGCGATGCCGACGCGCTGCTGCATGCCGCCGGACAGCTGGTGCGGGAAGCGGTCGCCGAAGCCCTTCAGCCCGACCGTGGCGAGCACGCGCTCCGTGGTCTCGCCTTGGCGGGCGGCGGGGATGCCCTTGGCCTCCAGCGCGAAGCCGATGTTCTGGGCGGCGGTCAGCCAGGGCAGCAGGCCGTACTGCTGGAAGACGAAGCCGCGGTCGTGGCCGGGGCCGGTGACCGGCTTGCCGTCGATGAGGATCTCGCCGCTGGTCGCCGTCTCCAAACCTTGGATGATGCGCAGCAGAGTGGTCTTGCCGCAGCCGCTGGGCCCGACGAAGGCGACGAACTCGCCCTCCTCCACGTCCAGGTCGACGCCGTCGAGCGCCGTCATCGACGGCCCTCCGGACACCGGGAAACGCTTGGTCAGGTTGCGGACGGACAGCTTGGGCATGGGACGGCACCGGGTCTTGAAGCGGGACGGCGGGCGGAATGTGGGAGGAAGCGGTCGGGGCTATCGCATTCGGCCTTGATAGCCCTCTCCCCGCAGAGGAGAGGGAACTCCGAATGCGATAGCCTTGGGAGGATTACGGCTGCTTGTAGGTGCCGATTTCCGCCAGCACTTCCTGGACGATGCTGGTGTCCAGCACCTTCTCGGCCGGGTGGACGGCCTTCTGCAGGCCGCCTTCGACGTTCAGCTCCTGCATGTACTTGGCCTGATCGGCGGTGACGGTGCCGTTCGGGTTCCAGATGCCGCCGACCTTGTAGAACTCGTAGAACTCGGCGAGCTGCTCGTCGTTGTAGTCGAAGTGCTTCTTCGCGACGTCCAGCGCGCCCTTCTCGTTGTCGAAGATCCAGCGGGTCGCCTCCAGCTCCGCCTTGACGAAGCGCTTCAGCACGTCGCGCTTCTTGGCGATGGTCTGGTCGTTCACGTCCCAGGGGGTCATCACGTAGTTGGGCAGCTTCTTGGAGACGACGAACAGCACCTTGGCGTTCTTGTCGTGCGCGGCCTTCGGGTCGTAGTTGGAGACGGTCGCGTCGATGGTGCCGGTCAGGATGCCGTTGATGCGGGCCGAGGAGCCCTTCAGCGAAACCCACTGGACCGACTTGATCTGCTCCTCGGTCATGCCGGCCTGGCGCATCAGGGCGGTGATGACGACGTGCGGCAGCGAGCCGGGGGAGGAGATGCCGACCTTCTTGCCCGGCAGGTCGGTGACGTCCTTCACGCCCGACGCGGCGTTGGCGTAGAAGGCGTAATGCAGGCCGGTGTGGACGCCGCCGATGGTCTTCAGGGTGCCGCCCTTGTCGGCCGCCGCCAGCGTCTCCGACATGCCGGCCTGGCTGATGTCCAGCTCCCCGGCGATCAACGAGCGCACGGGGATGGAGCTGTCGGCGATGTGCACCAGCTCCACCGTCAGGCCGTTCTTCTCGTAGAAGCCCTGGTCCTGCGCGACAAACTCGACGAGGTTCAGGAACATCTTGGCCGGCATGCCGATCTTCAGCGCGTCGGCGGCGAGCGCGGCGGTGCTCATCGCCACGGAGAAGGCACCCGCCAGCAGGGCGGCCTTCAGCGAACGGGACATCATGCTCATGATCCCTCTTCCTTCTTCAATCCGGTGTGGTGTGGGGCGCGTGTGGTGTGGGGGAGGCGGGCCGCTCAGCGGCGGCGCCAGCGGCCGAAGCGCTCTTCGACCTTCTGAACCAGGATGGTCAGCGCGTTGGCGAGCAGGGCCACCACCAGGACCGGGGCGAAGGCCTTGGCCGTCTCGAACGCGTTGGTGTAGTTGATGATCAGGCCGCCGAGGCCGGAGATGGAGGTCAGGAACTCCGCCACGATCATCGCGATGATGCCGCGGCCGAGCGCGATGCGCAGGCCGCTCGCCACGTAGGGAAGGGCGTAGGGCGCGATGATCTTGCGGTAGACCATGAGCCGCGAGGCCATGAAGGCCTTGCCGATGTCCAGGTAGTGACGGTCGACGTTCTTCACGCCGGTGACCGTGTTGATGATCACCGGGAAGACCGCGAACAGGATGATGATCGTGATCTTCGCCAGGAAGCCGATGCCCACCCACAGCATCAGGATGGGGATCAGCGCCACCAGCGGCATGGCGTAGAGCGCGTTGATGTAGGGATCGAGAATCACCTCCACCGTGCGGTTCGTGCCCATCGCGAAGCCGATCACGATGCCGATGACCGAGGCGATGATGAAGCCCAGAACGAAGGTCGACATGCTGTCGATGGTCGCCGAGAAAAGCTCGCCGTTCAGCAGCAGTTCCCAGGTCGCCACGGCGATGTCGCTGGGCACCGCGACCAGCAGTTTGTTCGCGTCGCGCGCCGCGAATTCCCAGACGGCGAGCAGCAGGACCAGCGTGCCGAGTTGAAGCAGCCGTTCGCGGCGCCTCTGCCGGTTGGGGTCGGACGCCGCCGCAGGCTCGTCGGCGCTCTTCGAAACGGCGCCCGCTTGTGCACTCCGCTGCACGCCTGCCTCCTGTGTGCGAGGTGATGGTATGGTGTGGTGGGTGTGGCGTTTGCCGCCATGGGCCGCCGCTCTGGGCCACCGTTGATACGTATGCTAATCGAAGGTGGTAGTGTGGCGCAAGCAGATCGTCATACTGTCTGACAAGAAGAGAAATTTTATGTCAAATTTGCCGATAAATATCGTCCGCGTCGCCGCTCCCCTGCGCCAGCAGGTGATCGACCTGTTGCGCGCGGCCATCGCCGATGGGCGCTATTCCCCCGGCGACCGGCTGGTCGAGCGCGAGCTGTGCGAGACGCTGCAGGTCAGCCGCCCGATCCTGCGGGAGGCCCTGCGCCAGCTGGAGGCGGAGGGGCTGGTCCACAACGTGCCCCAGCGCGGGCTGGAGGTGGTGACCCTGACGGCGGAAGATGTCCGGCAGATCTATCAGGTGCGCGGCGCGCTGGAGAGCCTCGCGGCGGCGGAGTTCATCGCCCAGGCCAGCCCGGAGCAGTGGGCGATCCTCGCCGACGCCATGGCGGCCTTCGAGGCGGCGGCGGTGGAAGGCGTGCCGTCGCGCATCCGCACGGCGAAGACCATGGTCTACGACACGCTGATCGCCGGCTGCGGCAACCCGACGATGGCGCAGATCCTGAAGGCGCTGCACAACCGCATCCAGCTGCTGCGTGGGGTGTCGCTGGCCGAGCCGGGGCGGCTGCCCAACACGATCCGCGAGATCCGCGAGATCTACGAGGCGATGACCGCCCGCGACACCGCCCGCACGCGCCAGCTCTACGACGAGCACATCGCCAGCGCCGCCCGCGTCACCATGCAGGCTTTAACCGCCGGACGCTGATTGGACGGCGCCGATGGCGATCAGGCGCCGCCGATGCCCTCGGTGAAGGTTTCGCCGGTCCTGGGGTCGATGTCCTCGCCGGTTCCCGGCGTGCCGGGCGCGGCCTCGTCGCGCTCACCGACTGGCTTCCGGCTGTTCGGGTCGTAGCTGCGCGGGGGATGGATGCCGGTGTCGTCCGGCTTCTTCGGGTCGCTCATGCGCCACCTCTGCGAAAGGGATTGCAACCTTCCCGTCAACAAGGGCGGCGGCGTATCCTCACGCAAGCCGGCGACGCGCCGACAGGGAAGGGACACACCATGACGACCGCCAAAAACACCATCTGCCTCTGGTACGACAAGGACGCGGAGGCCGCGGCCCGCTTCTACGCCACGGTCTTTCCCGACAGCGCGGTGGGGGCCGTTCACCGTGCGCCCGGCGATTACCCGTCCGGCAAGGCGGGCGACGTGCTGACGGTGCAGTTTACGGTCGCCGGCATTCCCTGCCTCGGCCTCAACGGCGGGCCGACGTTCAAGCACAATGAAGCCTTCTCGTTCCAGATCGCCACCGACGATCAGGAGGAGACCGACCGCTATTGGAACGCCATCGTCGGCAACGGCGGGCAGGAAAGCGCCTGCGGCTGGTGCAAGGACCGCTGGGGCGTCTCCTGGCAGATCACGCCGCGCGTGCTGACCGAGGCGCTGGCGGCCGGCGGCGACGAAGCCGGGCGCGCCTTCGCGGCGATGATGGGCATGACGAAGATCGATGTCGCGGCGATCGAGGCCGCAAGGCGCGGCTGACGATCCCTGGAGCGGGCTCAGCGGCCCGAAGCCGGCGCCTCCACGGCATCCACAGCCTCGGTCGCGCCGCGCGCGGGAACGCGCAGCAGGCTGGTCAGGCCACCCGCCAGGGTGAGGGCGGCGGCCAAGCCGAGGCCGAGGCGCGGCGCCGCCTCCGGGCCGGACAGCAGCGAGAACAGCACGGTCATGAGCACCGCGCCGGCGGTCTGCCCGACCAGACGCGCGGTGCCCTGCATCCCTCCGGCGGCGCCGCTGCGCGCCTTGGGCACGGTCAGCAGCATGTTGCGGTTGTTGGGCGTCTGGAACAGCCCGAAGCCGAAACCGCACATCACCATGAAGGCCAGCAGCGGCCGCGGGTCATCCCCGAGCGGCCAGACCGCCGCCAGGGCGAGGCCGGCGGCGAGGAGCAGGCCGCCCACGGCACACAGCCAGCCCGTCCCCACGCGGTCGGACAGCCGGCCCGCGATGGGTGCGGCGACGGCAGTCGCCAGCGGCCACGGCACCAGGAACAGCCCTGCCGTGACGATGTCCTGCCCGAGCCCGTGCTGCAGGTGGAAGGGCAGGGCCACGGCGGCGGCCATCTGGCCGGTGAAGCAGAGGACGGAGGCGACCACCGACAGGCGGAAGGAGCGCACCCGCAGCAGATCGAGCGGCACCAGCGGGGCCTCGCGTTTCTTTTCGCGCCGGACCAGTCCGGCGAGGCAGAGCGCCGCGGCCAGCAGCAGCGCGCCGCCGCGCAGGGGCTGCGCCGCGACGGTCTCGGCCCCCATCACCAGGGCGGCGAAGAATCCGGCGTTGAGGGCGACGCTGGCGGGATCGAGGCGGCGCCTGGTTCCCGCGACGGCGGGCAGCGCGCGGGCGGTCACCAGAACGACGAGACCGACCGGGATATTGACCGCGAACAGGAACGGCCAGGGGGCGACGGCGAGGATGCCCGCCCCGATCGTCGGCCCCGCCGCCGAGGCGAGCGCGATGGCCAGCGCGTTCCAGCCGATGGCGGCTCCCAACAGCCGCTGCGGATAGACGAAGCGCAGCAGCGCGACGCCCAGCGCCATCACCGCCGCGCCGCCGAGCCCCTGCACGAAGCGCGCGGCGATCAGCCAGGGCAGCGTCGGCGCCAGGGCACAGCCGGCGGAGGCCGCGGAGAACAGCAGCACCCCGCCGGTGAACACCCGGCGGTGCCCGAGACTCTCGCCGAGGGCGCCGATGGGCAAGAGTGCGATCACCAGCGCCAGCTGGTAGGCGGTGATGATCCAGACGGTGTCGGCGGGCGGAACCCCGAGGGTGCCGGCGACGGTCGGCAAGGCGATGTTGGCGATGGCGCCGTCGAGCACGACGAGCACGATCGCGGCGATGACGGACGCGGCGGCCACGGCGCGGCGGGGCATCGGCAGCCCGTCCGGATTTGGGCCATCCGGATGCGGGGTATCTGGTGTTCGGGCGATGGCGGAACGGGGCATCGGCGTCTCCAACGGTGGTTGGATCAACTATGCCCGCCGCTGGAGATGGCGGAAGACGCCGCCTATGCAGGTTATTCCTGCATGGAACGCCATGTGTTAGCCTTGGCGCCGATGGCCGATCCCGATCTCAACCTTCTCATCGCGCTCGACGCGCTGTTGGCGGAGGGCAGCGTCGTCAAGGCGGCGCGTCGGCTCGGCCTCAGCGATTCCGCGATGAGCCGCACCCTGGCGCGCCTGCGCGAGGTCACCGGGGACCCGCTGCTCGTCCGGGCCGGGCGCGGCCTCGTCCCGACGCCGCGGGCCATCCAGTTGCGGGAGCGGGTGCCCGGCCTCGCCGAGGAGGTCCGCGCGGTTCTGCGTCCGGCGGAAGCCATCGACATCGCCCGGCTGGAGCGCAGCTTCACCCTGCGCGCCAGCGAGAGCTTCATCGAGGTCTACGCCGCCCGGCTGGTCGGCCGCGTCGCCGCCGAAGCCCCCGGCGTCCTGCTGCGCTTCGCGCCGCGGGGGAACCGCGACGCGCAGGCGTTGCGCGACGGTCTGATCGACCTCGACATCGGGGTGCATTCGGAAACCACGCCGGAGCTGAAGGTGCAGAGCCTGCTGCGCGACCGGCTGGTCGCCGCCGTGCGGGAGGGCCATCCGCTGACCCGGCTGGAGACGGTGACGCCGGAACAGTACGCCGCCTGCGGCCATGTGCTGACCTCGCGGCGCGGGCTGGTGCGGGACCGGATGGACGAGGCGCTGGCCGCCCTCGGCCTTGCCCGCAAGGTGGTGGCGGTGGTGCCGAGCTTCCCGGCGGCCCTGGCGATCGTCCGCGCCTCCGACCTGACCGCCCTGGTGTCCGAACGTCAGGTCGCCGCGGGCGTGGCCGGGGTGAGCATCCTGCCGCTTTCCATCGCCCAGGATGAGGTCGTGGTGACGCAGATGTGGCACCCCCGGCAGGACGCCGACCCGGCCCACCGCTGGCTGCGCGGGGTGGTGCTTGGCGCCTGCCGGGAGTCGGCGGGGCCGGATGATTTTTAACGGTAAGCTGATCAGCTGTCCGGGGGACAGTGAGGGGGCCGGATATTTGCAATGCGCCGCGAGCGAACGGCCGCATCGCTTTGGAGAAAAAGTTGCCCTTGCCTATCCGCTCTCTTATGCCTTAGCTATCAGTTAAATCTCAGAGCTGTTGGGCTCGGAGGGCTTTTCGCGTTTTTGGGCTGGGGTCACATGGGTAACTTGGTTAACGAGGCTGGAGCGGTTGCCGAGTCTGCAAGCCTGAAGAGTATCGAGGAGATTACGCCAACCTTGGCTCTTGTGGAGTCCCATCCCCTTGTTAGCGAAGGGCCTCGAGCTGACAAGGCGGATGAGGAACTCCAACCCGCTCCAGCTAACGCTTTGGATATTACGGATACTAGGTCAACCAAGGCTCGCCGTTGGACTCCCCTAGAGTCCATAACTGTTCATAACTTTAAGGCAACTGAAGAGGCGATAATACCAGTTGGCCGTGTGACGATTCTTGTCGGCCCGAATGGCTGTGGAAAGTCGTCTGTTCTGCAAGCAATTCATTGGGCGGCTCGTGCGGCAAGTTACGTTCTACCTAAGAATACAAAGGAAATGATTTCTTTTGAGCGTCTTGACTACGTTCCATCAAGCGAACCGCTCAAGACTCTTCACAAAAGTGAACTCAAAAGTGACAGCAGCTCAACTCCGGTCGAGGTGGTGTTCTCACACCAACCAGTTGGGGAAGAAGCGATTCAAACGACTGTGCGCATACGTGCTGCTCGAAATCGTGGTGGCATCACAGCCTATATGGACGGTGGCGGCGCAGTTACTCCTTACAAACAGCGCTTTCAGTTCATTACAGCATACATCCCAGGGCTGGCCGGGTTGTCCGAAAAGGAGACGATCTTGGCCCAGCCGACCTTGCGTCGTCAAGCAGCAAGCGGTGATGCGGGCGGCGTTCTGAGAAATATTCTTCTCAATCTTCGAAGCAGGAAAACAGGCGAATCTGATGATACTGGTGGTCGGGAGCGGCTTCGTCGTCTAAACGATTTGGTAAACGAAGTACATCCGGGCGTGTCTATTGATGTTTCATTTGATGAGCGTGAGGATTACCATATATCAGCATCGCTTCTGACCGAAGGTCTTGCGGGTCAGCAATGCCCTCTTGAGACGGCTGCAACTGGATTTCTGCAGGTTGTTCAAATATTTGCTTATTTAATACTATTTGAGCCAAAGGTTATGCTGATTGATGAGCCTGATGCGCATCTTCATCCGGATAAGCAAGAGCGCCTTATTGAGGCACTCGAACGTGCTGCTACTACCTATGATACCCAAGTTATTCTTACGACACACAGCCCGCACATTGTAAGAGCGGCTAGTCCGTCAGTGAAGCTGGTGTGGATGAAGAATGGTCGTGTACAGACTGAGGATGATAACGCGATCCGCCGGATGCTGGGATGGGGCGGGCTCGATAAGTCGGCCCTATTTTTCGTCGAAGATGAAAACGACAAGCCTCTTCGGGCAATATTACGGCAATGGCCTGATATCAGCCGACAAGTAGCAGTATGTCGCTGCTTTGGGATAGACAATCTTCCACGTGATAAATTGCTCAAAGGATTGCTTGTTGATGGAGAACTGAAAGTAAACGCTATTATTCATCGGGATGGCGATTTTATGACTGATGAAGAATCAGAAAAATGGAAGGAATCGTTCCAGACAGACGGTGTGTTTCCTTGGGTTACTGCAGGGTCTGATATGGAGGGGTACTTTTCTACTGCATCTTATCTTTCGGCTTTGTTTGGAATTCCATTAGATGAAGCTGAAAATTGGCGGGTTGAGGCTGCTAACTCTGTCGGCGGTGCGCGTGATGCCTTTCTTTCAAAGCGGCAGACCATTGTTCGAGCTATATGGCCGAACGGGGGGTCGCCCAACGCTGAGGCGATGTGGGACGAAGCGGGCGGAAAGTCTCCATCCACTGTAAAAGGAAAGAAGCTGCACTCTGCTTTAAAAGGCGTGGCAAAAAAGTACCGCAAGGACGACAAGTTGCTTGATGCCTTTACGATCCCGGAGGGGTTTGTTGTGGCGGAGGATTTAAGAGAGATTATCGAGGAAGCGATAAAAGACAGTTAGTTAGAACGAAATTACTTGGTAAATAACCTCGTTGATAGTTCACAATTGAGAGTCTGCGTGCGCCAAGTCTATGTAGTTGAGAATATTCCTGTTTTTTTGACTGTCGAGAGGTGGGTTTGGAGGGCATCCACCCCACTGAAGGTCCTATCTGGCGAAGATACGTTACAAGTTGGTCATACATAAATGGTTGCTTTGGGTTATAACCGGGGCCCAGCATGCGCTCATAAATTCGCGCTTTGATGCCCATAGGCATGCGCATTGTCGTCCTGATCCAGCGCCCAGCCGCCCCCTGCGCCTCGACCGCGTGACACGGCGCAAGATAAGAATGCGACTTGTTCGCAATTGCATATTGCCCTATAGGTCTGGCGGCTCGGGGGAGGATTCCGGGGGTCTGTTCAATCCGGTGGCTGGGAGGCCGATCCATGCCGTTCCATCCCAGAATGCAAAGCAGCACGGAAGGGTTCACCATCCTCGGGGACCTTCAGTGGCGCGCCTGGAACGGGATGATCGCCGACATCTGGAACGTCGCCTGCGATCGGAACGGTCAGGGCGAGTATGTGTCCGAAGCCCCGCGGCTGGTGGTGGTCCTCGATCAGGTGGGGGAGGGCGGGCTGCACGTCACCGCCTCGCCCGGCCGCGGCGAGTCCGGCCGGCTCAGCCGGCGCGAGCCGCTGAGCTATGTGCCCGCCGGCCTGCGGGTGTGGTCGCGCACGGTGAACGTCCGCCGGCTCACCCATCTCGACCTCCATTTCGACATGTCCGTTCTGGGGGGCCGCTTCGTGGACGGGCTGGACATCCGGGGCATGGACCGGCCGCGGCTGAATTTCGCGGATGACCGCCTGTTCGCGCTGGCCCGCCTGATCGCTGCGGAATGCCGGACGTCGGCGAACCTGCACGACCTCTATGGCGAGAGCCTGATGGCCGCGCTGTTCGTCGGCCTTGCGCAGGCGGAGCCCGTCGCCGACCGCAAGCGGGGGCAATTGCCGCCGCGCCAGTTGAAGCGCGTCACCGACTACATCGAGGAGCATTGCGGCCGACCCATCCGCCTGCAGGAACTGGCCGAGCTGACCGGCCTGTCCACCACCCATTTCTGCACCGCCTTCAAGGCCTCGACCGGCCTGCCGCCCCACAAATGGCAGATGCGGGTCCGCGTCGAACGGGCCAAGAGTCTGCTGACCGGATCGGACATGACGCTAGCCGCCGCCGCGGTGATGGCGGGCTTCTCCGATCAGGCGCACCTGACTCGCGTCTTCCGCCAGATCGTCGGCACCACACCCGCCGCGTGGCTGCGCAACCAGTGCGGCTGAGGCGGGGCATCGCCCGACGCACCGCCCGACGTGCCCTGGGACCGACGAATGCCGGAAGATCGTCCAACCCGTCCAAAGACCGTTCAATCGCGCCGCTTCATGCACATGCTAATCATTCGCAACAACGAGGGCGCTTCGGGACCCGCCGGTCCGAAGGCGTTTCGCGGATGCCGCATACAGTCCGAGGCCGATTGCGATGAGTGATATTTCCAACAAGCGACTGACCCGCTTCCTTTTGAACGGCACGGCGCTCGCCGCCCTGCTGGTGCCGGCGCTCGCCCAGGCGCAGGGAACGACCGCTCCGGCGGTTCTGGCTCCGGTGACCGTCGAGGGCGACCGGTCCGCCGACACCGCGACCAGCCCGGTCCGCGGCTACGTTCCCGGCCGCTCGGCCACGGGGTCCAAGACCGACATTCCGCTGGAGGCGGTCCCGCAATCCGTCTCGGTGATCGGGCGCGAGGAGATGGACGACCGCGGCGCGCAGAAGGTGGACGAGGCGCTGCGCTACACCCCCGGCGTCTTCAGCCAGCCCTTCGGCCCGGACAGCGACACCAACTGGATCTTCATCCGCGGCTTCCAGGCGACGCAGACTGGCATCTACCAGGACGGGCTCCAGCTCTACAGCTACGGCTTCGGCGGCCAGTTCGTGGACAGCTACACGCTGGAGCGGATCGAGGTGCTGCGCGGCGCCTCGTCCGTGCTCTATGGCGGCAGCAACCCCGGCGGTCTGGTGAATTACGTCTCCAGGCGGCCCGGCGACACGCCGGTGCGCTCGGTCGAGGCGGGGATCAACCAGCACGGCACCGCCCATCTCGGCCTGGACGTCGGCGGCGCCATCGACCCGACGCTGAGCTACCGGCTGACCGGGCGCATCGCCGGCGGCGACAGCTACACCGACTTCGCGGACGGCTTCCGCGGCACCATTTCGCCGAGTTTCAAGTGGTCGCCGAACGAGCGCAGCACGCTGACGGTGCTGACCAACTACACCGACATCGACGAGACGCACAACGGCGGCGCCTTCCTGCCCTATGTCGGCACGGTGAAGCCGGCCCCCTTCGGGCGGATCGACCGCAAGGCTAACTTCACCGAGCCGGACATCGACACCTACCGGCGCCGTCAGGCCTCCATCGGCTACGAGTTCGAGCACCGCTTCGACAACGACCTGACCTTCCGCCAGAACGCCCGCTACGGCTACAGCCGGGTCCACGAGGTCACGGTCTATCCCTTCGGCTACAACGGCTTTTCGGCGGTGCCGACCGATCCGAACAACCTGCTGTCGCGCATCAATTTCGAGCACACGACCAAGGTCAACACCTTCCTGATCGACAACCAGCTCGAATCCAAGTGGCAGACCGGTCCGGTCGCCCACACGGCGCTGGTCGGCGTCGATTACAAGTATTTCAAGATGGATCAGGTGCAGGCTTCGGGCTCGGCCACGCCGATCAGCGCCACCAACCCGGTCTACGGCGCCGCGCAGGGCCAGCGCTTCTCCTACATCGACCAGGAGCTGACGATGGGTCAGCTTGGCGTCTACCTCCAGGACCAGATGCGCTTCGGCCAAAGCTTCCTGGTGACGCTGAACGGGCGCTACGACATCGCCTCGACCGACGCCGACGGCACGCCCGCCTACGACGGCAAGGACGGCAAGTTCAGCGGGCGCGCCGGTCTGGCCTACGAGTTCGCCAACGGCGTGACGCCCTATGTCAGCGCCTCCACCTTCTTCAACCCGGTGCTGGGATCGTCGGCGGTGGCCGGCGTGTTCAAGCCGGAAACCGGCCAGCAGTACGAGGTCGGCGTCAAGTTCCGCCCGGCCTGGATGGACGCCATCTTCACCGCGGCCCTGTTCGACCTGACGCGCACCAACGTGGTGACCGGTCCCTTCAACGCCGAGACGCAGCTGGGCGAGGTCAATTCGCGGGGCATCGAGCTTGAGGCCAAGGCCAACATCACGCCGAACCTGAAGGCGGTGGCCTCCTTCACCGCGCTCGACCTCGACATCAAGAAGGACGCCAACCCGGCGCTGATCGGTAAGACCCCCTACATTGTGCCGCAGGTCCAGGGCTCGGCCTTCCTCGACTACACCTTCCGGGAAAGCGCGCTGGACGGCGTGTCGGTGGGCGGCGGCGTGCGCTACGTCGGCTCGTCCTGGGCCGACAACGAGAACACGCTGAAGGTCCCCGCCGCCACCGTCTTCGACGCGCGGATCGGTTACAAGCCCGCCGCCTGGGGCGTGAACCTCGCCGTCACCAACCTGCTCGACAAGGAGTATGTGGCGAGCTGCCAAACCCAGTTCTCCTGCGGCTACGCCGAGGGTCGGACCGCTCTGCTGACCGTCAACATGACGTGGTGACCAGGTTAATCCCCTCTCCCCTCTGCTCACGCGCAAACACAGTTTGCGCTGACGCGACAGGCGGACCTTTGGTCCGCCGAAAGCGGGGAGAGGGTTAGGGTGAGGGGGTTGCGCTTTTGCCGAACGTGCCGCCACGGACATCCCCCTCTCCCTCCCCACGCCTGCGGCGCGGGTCCCCTCCCTCTCCCCGGAGGGGCGAGGGATATAGAGGTAGGGATATAGAGGTGAAGACCGATGAGCCCGGACCAGACCCACCCCCTCTACGAGCTTGAAAGCGTGAGCTTCTCCGTTGCCGGACGGGCGATCCTGTCGGGACTGTCGCTCCGGCTGGAGCAGGGGCGGATCTATGGGCTGGTCGGCCCCAACGGGTCGGGCAAGAGCACGCTGATCCGCCTGCTGGCCCGCCAGCAGCCGCCGGGCGGTGGCACCATCCGCTGCCTGGGAACGGACCTCGCGCGGATCGGCGACCGCGACTTCGCGCGCACCGTCGCCTACATGCCGCAATTCACCCCGCCCGCCGAAGGCATGACGGTGCGGGAGCTGGTGGCGCTCGGCCGCTTCCCCTGGCACGGCGCGCTCGGCCGCTTCGGGGCGGAGGACGCCGCCAAGGTGGCGGAGGCCATCGCCGAAACCCACCTGGACGCCTTCGCCGACCGGCTGGTCGACAGCCTGTCGGGCGGCGAGCGGCAGCGCGTCTGGCTGGCGATGATGCTGGCGCAGGACACGCGCTGCCTGCTGCTCGACGAGCCGACCTCGGCGCTGGACATCGCCAGCCAGGTCGAGCTGCTGGGGCTGGTGCGCCGGCTGAGCCGGGCGCGCGGCATCGGCGCGGTCATCGTTCTCCACGACATCAACATGGCGGCCAGCGTCTGCGACGAGATCCTGGCGATGCGCAACGGCGCGCTGATCGCCCAGGGCACGCCGGATGCCATCATGACCGGCGAGACGCTGGGGGCCATCTACCGCCTCGCCATGACGACCGTCCCGCACCCGGTGACCGGCAAGCCGATCGGATGCGTGCTGTGACGGGACGGGCGACGATCACCCGCCGCCACGCGCTGGGCCTCGCCGCCGGAGCGGTGCTGCTGCCGTGCCTCGGGCACGCCGCGTCCGGGCGGCGGGTCGCCGCCATCGACTGGGCGGGGCTGGAGACGGCGCTGGCGCTGGGCATCGTGCCGGTCGCCGCGACCGAGCTGATCCAGTTCCGCAAGACCGTCGTTGAGCCAGAGGTTCCGGACTCGGTGATCGACCTCGGCCTGCGCGGCATGCCGAATTACGAGGCGCTGACGCTGGCCGAGCCGGACCTCATCCTCACCTCCAACTATTACGAGGGTCAGCGGGGCAGCCTGGAGCGGGTGGCGGAAACCCTGTCGCTGCCGATCTACCAGCCGGGCGTTCCGCCCTACGGGCTGGCGGCGGAGGCCGCGGTGACCCTTGGCCGAGCGCTGGGCCGAGAGGCGGAGGCCCGCGCCTTCGTCGCCGGGGCGGAGGCGGAGATCGCCCGGCTGGGCGACTCCCTGCGCGGCGTCGTCCGCCGTCCGGTTCTGGCGATCAACTTCGGCGACGCCCGCCATGTCCGCGCCTTCGGCGACGACAGCATGTTCGGCGCGGTTCTCCAGCGGCTGGGGCTGCGCAACGCCTGGGCCTCGCAATCGAGCTACAGCGCCGCGGCGCCGCTGGGGATCGAGGCGCTGGCCCGGATGCCGGACGCCATCACCGTCGTCGTTCCGCCGCTGCCGCCCGATGTGGTGCGCGGGCTGGACGACAGCGCCCTGTGGCAGGCTCTGCCGATGGTGCGGGAGAAGCGGGTGAGCGTGATCGGGCCGGTCAACCATTTCGGCGGGCTTCCGGCCGCCCTGCGTTTCGCCCGCCTCGTCACCGCCGCCCTGCTGTGGCCGGAGACCGCCCGCCATGGCTGAGCGCGTGGCCGTCAACCGCATCCTGCTGTGGAGTGGGCTGGCGCTGGCCGCCGCCGCGCTGTCCATCCGGCAGATCGCCGGGCACGCCGCCGCGCCATCCATTCCCCTGCCGCCGGACGCCGCGTGGCTGGACGGCGTCATCCTCTACCACAGTGTGCTGCCGCGCATCGCGGTGGCGCTGGTCGCCGGGGCGGCGCTCGGCCTGTCGGGGCTGCTGCTCCAGCGCGTGTTGCGCAACCCGCTGGCCGAGCCGTCGACGCTCGGCGTGTCGGCGGGCGCCCAGCTCGCCCTGACGCTGGGGATGCTCTATGCCCCGGCCTTGATGAATCACGCGCGGGAGGGGGTGGCACTGGCCGGCGGGCTGGCCGCGGTCGGGCTGATCCTCGCCATGACGTGGCGGCGCGGGCTGGAGCCGGTGGCCGTCGTGCTGGCCGGGATGATGGTCGCCCTGACCGCGACCATGGGCAGCGCCGCGCTGATCCTCGCCAACGGCGAATACCTCTTCTCCATCTTCCTCTGGGGCGGCGGGGCGCTGGCCCAGCAGAGCTGGGGGCCGACGCTGACCATCGCCGTCCGTCTGGCGATCGGCGCCGGCGCCGCCGTCCTGCTGATGCGCCCGCTGGCCATCCTCGGGCTGGACGACGCCAGCGCCCGCAGCCTGGGCGTCGCCCTCAACGCCACGCGCTTCGGCGTCATCGGGGTCGCGGTCTGGCTGGCGGCCAGCGTGACGGCGGAGGTCGGGGTGATCGGCTTCGTCGGTCTGGCCGCCCCGGCGCTGGCGCATCTGAGCGGCGCGCGCACTCAGGGCCAGAGGCTGATCGCCGCTCCGCTGATCGGTGCACTCCTGCTCTGGCTGACCGACGGGCTGGTGCAGCTCCTCGCCGGGGTGGACGGGGAGCGGGTGCCGACCGGGGCGGCGACGGCGCTGCTCGGCGGCCCGCTGCTGCTCTGGCTGCTGCCGCGCCTGCGCATGTTCGAATGGCCGTCGCTGAACAGCCGTCCTGCGCCGTCGCGCCGCAGCGCGCGCCCTTACCGGCTGATCGCCCTGTTCGCCATCCTCGGCGCCGTCGCCGTGGGCCTCGCGCTCACGGTCGGCTACGGGCCGGGCGGCTGGACGCTGTCCACCGGCCCGCTGCTCGACACGCTGCTGGGCTGGCGCGGCCCCCGCGTGGCGGTCGCGGCGGCGGCGGGGGCGATGCTGGCCGCCGCCGGGATGCTGTTGCAGCGGGTGACCGCCAACCCGCTGGCCAGCCCGGAAATCCTCGGCGTCGGCACGGGGGCGGGCGTTGGGTTGACCGCCGCGCTGTTCCTCGTCACCGCACCCGGTTTCGGCGTGCAACTCGCCGCGTCGGCGGCCGGGGCGGTGCTGACGCTGGCCGCCATGCTGGCCCTGTCGCTGCGCGCCGGCTTCGGACCGGAGCGGCTTCTGCTGGCCGGCATCGCCATGAGCGCCCTGTGCAGCGCCGTCCTGACCGCGGTCATCGCCACCGGCACGCCGCAGGCCTTCGCCCTGCTGCGCTGGCTGAGCGGCTCGACCAACGAGGCCGGTCCGGGCGACGCTTGGTTCTGCGTCGGGGCGGCGGCGCTACTGCTGGCAACCCTGCCGCTGACCGCCAAGTGGCTGGAGATCCTGCCGCTGGGGGACGTGACGGCGCGCTCCATGGGGTTGCCGGTGCGGCGCTGCCGCGTCCTGCTGGTGCTGCTGGCCGGGCTGCTGACCGCGGCGGCGGCGCTGTTCGTCGGACCGCTGAGCTTCATCGGCTTGATCGCGCCGCATCTCGCCCGGCTGGCCGGGCTGGGCCGTCCGCTTCAGCAGGGGATCGGGGCCGTCCTGATCGGCGGCGGGCTGATGGTGGTGTCGGACTGGCTGGCCCGCACCGTCGCCTTCCCCTATCAATTGCCGCTCGGCCTGTTCGCCGCTC
The DNA here is from genome assembly GCF_016632405.1 of Azospirillum aestuarii. NCBI lineage: Bacteria > Pseudomonadati > Pseudomonadota > Alphaproteobacteria > Rhodospirillales > Azospirillaceae > Azospirillum > Azospirillum aestuarii. The sequence goes on along the minus strand of NZ_JAEPIV010000011.1, from coordinate 61,535 downwards.
TGCTCGCCGGCCCCTATCTGATCTGGCTGCTCGGCCGCTCCGACGCCCGCAGCCATTGACCACGCCTGACCCTTTCCGCCGTTCCGCAATGAGAAGAGCCATGCTTCGCCGCTTCCTCTCCTACTACCGTCCCTTCACCGGCCTGCTGGTCCTCGACATCGTCTGCGCCGTCCTGTCGGGCCTGCTGGAACTGGGGTTCCCGATGGCCGTGCGCGCCTTCGTGGACCAGCTCCTGCCGACCCAGGACTGGCCGCTGATCGTCGCCGCCACCGTGGCGCTGCTGGCGATCTACATGGCGAACGGCGGTCTGATGGCCATCGTGACCTATTGGGGCCACATGCTCGGCGTGAACATCGAGACGGAGATGCGCCGCAAGAGCTTCGACCATCTGCAGAAGCTCTCCTTCAGCTTCTACGACAACAACAAGACGGGCCATCTCGTCGGGCGGGTCACCCGCGACCTGGACGAGATCGGCGAGGTGGCGCACCACGGTCCCGAGGACCTGCTGATCGCGGTGATGACCTTCGTCGGAGCCTTCATTCTGATGGCCGTGGTGCATCTGCCGTTGGCCCTCATCACTGCGGCCATCGTTCCGGTGATCGCCTTCGTGACCAGCCGCTACGGCGGGCGGATGACGAAGAACTGGCAGACGCTCTATTCCCGCGTCGGCGACTTCAACGTCCGCATCGAGGAGAATGTTGGCGGCATGCGGGTGGTCCAGGCATTCACCAACGAGGACCACGAGCGCAAGCTGTTCGCCGAGGACAACGCCCGCTACCGCAAGACCAAGCTCGCCGCCTACAAGATCATGGCGGCCTCGACGACGCTCAGCTACATGAGCATGCGGCTGATCCTGATCGTCGTCATGCTGACCGGCGCCCATTTCGTGCTGGTGGGCGAGCTGACCCAGGGCGGCTTCTTCGCCTTCCTGCTGCTGGTCAACACCTTCTTCCGCCCGATCGAGAAGATCAACGCGGTCATCGAGACCTACCCCCGCGGCATCGCCGGCTTCCGCCGCTACACCCAACTGCTCGACACCCAGCCGGACATCGCCGATGCGCCCGACGCCGTCGCGGCCCCGGCGCTGAAGGGCGACATCCGCTACGAGGGCGTGTCCTTCGGCTACGACCCGGCGCGCCCGGTGCTGAAGGGCGTCGATCTGACGATCAAGGCCGGCTCGACCGTCGCCTTCGTCGGGCCGTCGGGCGCCGGCAAGACGACGATCTGCTCGCTGCTGCCGCGCTTCTACGAGGTCATGGCGGGGCGCATCACCATCGACGGCCTGGACATCCGCGCCATGACGCTGGCCTCGCTGCGCCGGCAGATCGGCATCGTCCAGCAGGATGTCTTCCTGTTCGGCGGCACGATCCGCGAGAACATCGCCTACGGCCGTCTCGGCGCCGGCGACGCGGAGATCATGGAGGCGGCGCGCCGGGCGCATCTCGATGGGCTAATCGCCGCGCTGCCGGAGGGGCTCGACACCATCATCGGGGAGCGCGGCGTGAAGCTGTCCGGCGGGCAGAAGCAGCGCCTGACCATCGCCCGCATGTTCCTGAAGAACCCGCCGATCCTGATCCTCGACGAGGCGACCTCCGCGCTCGACACCCAGACCGAGCGGGAAATCCAGAAGTCGCTGATGGAGCTGGCGGAGGGGCGGACCACCCTGGTCATCGCCCACCGTCTGGCGACCATCCGCAACGCCGACGAGGTCTATGTCGTCGGCACCGACGGCGGGCTTCAGCGGATCACGCACGAGGAGCTTGCGGCGCGCGGCTGATCGCGCCGCGCCTCGGGGGGCAGAAACGCTCCTCGGCGCGGCACCATCGCTCTGTCGGCCTGTTTGTGGACGTGAGTCACAGGCAGGAGGGCGACATGGCATCGCGCGCCGAGCGCACCGACCCCCGTTTGTGGGAGACGGTGAAGACAAGCATCTTGAAAGGCGGCAAGGGCGGCGAGCCCGGCCAATGGTCCGCCCGCAAGGCTCAGATGGCCGTTCAGGAATACAAGCGGTGCGGCGGCGGCTACGCGGGGCCAAAAAGTGCGGACAACAGCCTGAGCCAGTGGACCGACGAGGAATGGGGCACGCGCTCCGGCAAGCCGAGCGCGGAAACGGGGGAACGTTACCTCCCCCGGCAGGCCCGCGAACACCTGTCCAAAGCGGATTACCAGCGCACCAGCGACAAGAAGCGCGCCGACTCGGAGAAGGGCAGGCAATTCTCAAAGCAGCCGGTCGACGTTGCCCGGAAGACGGCGCCGTTCCGGCATCATGCCGATGGGAACTGGACCCGCGCGGCCCTCTACGAGAAGGCAAAGCAGCAGAACCTGCCCGGCCGGTCCCGCATGAGCAAGGAGGAGCTGCAAAAGGCGCTCTCCTGACCCGCTCTCCTGACCTGGAGAGGGCCGTGCACGGATTACTCGCGCATCAGCTTCGGCAGATCCATGGCGACGCGGCCAATGTCCTCGCGTCGCAGGTCCCGCGCGGCCAGTTCGGCCCTGCTCAAAGCCGACAGCTCACAATAGACGGTATAGGCGGCGGATGCCTCGAACCAAGCGCTCACGAACTCGCGAACGCCCCTCGCGATACCCGACAGAAGACCGTCATGATCGGTGTGCGAAGCGGTGGTGTAAGCCATGGTGCATCTCCCTCATGTCTGATGAGGATGACTGTACACTGGCATACCAAATACCAGATGCGCTGAGTGCGCAACGCAGCGAGGCAAGAAAATTACAGCTATGTCAAGCGTTTTGTAGGTGAATTGTCAAAGATGCCAATAGTTCGGATATCCGCATAAATGCCTGATGTATGGGCATGACAAGTACCGAGACGCCCGGCTTGCCGGACGCCGTTGTCAGAAGGTCTTCCTCATGGCGCAACGCTGTGCGGTCGGGAGCCCAGATTGTTCCTCAGCGTCCAAAACAGCGCTCAGCCGGGGGCCTAGGTTTTCACCATCCAGCGTGATGAACCCAAGTCTTCGATAATAAGGTTCGTTCCACGGCACGTCCCTGAAGGTGGTCAAGGTCAGAGAATAGACGCCGTGATCGGCGGCATGGTGCTGAGCCGCTTCCATCAGCATCCGCCCGATGCCGCGCCGGTGCTGATCCCGATGGACGGCCACTTGCCAAATGTGAAGGGCGTCGGGCGTTGCCTCCCCATTCAGGAACGCGGCAATTCCACACCCTTCCAGGTCGGCGACAAGCGCAATGCCATGGGCGATCAGAGCGCGATGCCGTTCCTCCGATTGGACATTGTCGTCAGCGATCCACTCCAGCCCCGTCCATTGCCGAAAGGCCTCGCCGGCACTGCGCTCGATCTCTGGCAGAAGGGGGGCGTCGCAAGCGCGCGCAGGTCTTATCCGTATCATTTGCGTGGTCGACGGCCTGTCGGTCCATAAGCTGATCTCGGGCTCGTCATAAGGCCCCACTCTCGAGAAATGGGGGCCGCACATGAAGTAGGCGGAGCCTTGCAGCCCCGCCCAGCCTCACGTCAAGCGCCGATATGCTCAGGTTATGCGCAAACCTGCACGGCTTCTTAGACGTCCAGGTTGGCGACCTTCAGGGCATTCTCCTGGATGAACTCGCGGCGCGGCTCGACGATGTCGCCCATCAGGGTGGAGAAGACCTCTTCCGCCTGATCGGCGTGGTTGACCTTCACCTGCAACAGCGAGCGCTTGGTCGGGTCCAGCGTGGTTTCCCAGAGCTGATCGGGGTTCATCTCGCCCAGGCCCTTGTAGCGCTGGATCGTCACGCCGCGGCGGCCCAGCTCCATCACCGTGTCGAACAAGGCGACGGGTCCGGTCAGGCTGCGACTCTCCTTCTGCTTCTCGAAGGCGCGGCCCGGCTCGGCGTAGACACGCTTCAGGTCCGCCGCGATGGCGTCGAGTTTGCGGGCCTCGGCGCTCTTCAGCAGGTCGGCGTCGAGATGGTGGCGGTGGGTCACGCCGCGGCGCGTCCGCACCAGCGCATAGCCGCCCTGGAGCAGGCTCTCGCCGCGCCAGCCGCCTTCCACGTCCAGCGCGTTCAGCCGGGCGGCCACCGTCTCGGCCGCCTGCTGCGCCTGGGCGGTGTCCTGCGACAGAGCGACCGACAGGGCGCCGCTCACCGCCGCCGATTCCACAACCAGGAGATTGCCGGCCTTGCGGGCCAGCGTCTCGATGTGCAGGCGGGCGCCGCGGGCCTGTTCGACCATCTCCCGCAGCGGGGCGCCGTTCAGCAGGGAGCCGTCGGCGGGGCGCACGGACAGGTCGCCCAGCGCCGCCTCGATCAGATACTCCTCCAGCGCCCGGTCGTCCTTCAGGTACCGTTCCTTCGCGTTGCCGCGCTTGATGCGGTAGAGCGGCGGCTGGGCGATGTAGAGATAGCCGCGGTCGATCAGCTCTGGCATCTGCCGGAAGAAGAAGGTCAGCAGGAGCGTGCGGATGTGGCTGCCGTCCACGTCCGCGTCGGTCATGATGATGATCTTGTGGTAGCGCGTCTTGTCCGGGTTGAACTCGTCGCGCCCGATGCCGGTGCCCAGGGCCGCGATCAGCGTGCCGATCTCCGCCGAGGACAGCATCTTGTCGAAGCGCGCCCGCTCGACGTTCAGGATCTTGCCGCGCAGCGGCAGGATGGCCTGGAACTGGCGCGACCGGCCCTGCTTGGCCGAACCGCCCGCCGAATCGCCCTCCACGATGAAAAGTTCGGACAGCGCCGGGTCGCGCTCCTGGCAGTCGGCCAGCTTGCCGGGCAGGGAGGCGATGTCGAGCGCACCCTTGCGCCGGGTCAGCTCGCGCGCCTTGCGGGCGGCCTCGCGGGCGGCGGCGGCCTCGACCACCTTCTGGACGACGCGCCGGGCGTCCGCCGGATGCTCCTCGAAATATTGGGCGAGGCATTCGCCCACCACCGCCTCGACCACCGGGCGGACTTCCGACGAGACCAGCTTGTCCTTGGTCTGGCTGGAGAATTTCGGGTCGGGCACCTTCACCGACAGCACGCAGGTCAGGCCCTCGCGCGCGTCGTCGCCGGAGAGGTTGACCTTCTCCTTCTTCGCGATGCCCGATTCGTTGGCGTAGTTGTTGACCGCCCGCGTCAGCGCCGCGCGGAAGCCGGCGAGGTGGGTGCCGCCGTCCTTCTGCGGGATGTTGTTGGTGAAGCAGAGAGTCGTCTCGTGGTAGCTGTCGTTCCACTGGAGCGAGCATTCCACGCTGACCAACCCGCCATGCTCGGTCGGGCGCTCCGCCCTGATGGAGATCGCCGGCTTGTGCAGCGGCACCTTGGAACGGTCGAGCCAGTTCACGAAGGCTTCCAGGCCGCCTTCATAATGGAGGTCCTGAACCCGCGGCTCCACGCCGCGGGCGTCGGTCAGCACCAGCCGCACGCCGGAGTTCAGGAAGGCCAGCTCGCGCAGCCGGTGTTCCAGCGTGGCGAAGTCGAATTCGGTGTTGGTGAAGGTGTCCTTGGACGGCAGGAAGGTGACCTCGGTGCCGGAGAGCGGCTTCTGCCCGCCATTGCCGTCGTCCACCATCGGGGCCGGGCCGACGTCGGCCAGACGGGCATCGGCGACGCCGTGGCGGAAAAGCATGAACCATTCGCGGCCGTTGCGCCAGATGCGCAACTCCAGCGTCTCCGACAGGGCGTTCACCACCGACACGCCCACGCCGTGCAGGCCGCCCGACACCTTGTAGGAGTTCTGGTTGAACTTGCCGCCGGCGTGGAGCTGGGTCATCACGACCTCCGCCGCCGACACGCCCTCTTCGGAGTGGATGTCGGTGGGGATGCCGCGGCCATTGTCGCGCACCGTGACCGACCCGTCGGCGTTGAGCTGCACCACGACCGCGTCGCAGTAGCCGGCCAGCGCCTCGTCGATCGCGTTGTCCACGACTTCGTAGACCATATGATGCAGTCCGGAGCCGTCATCGGTGTCGCCGATGTACATGCCCGGACGCTTGCGCACGGCGTCCAGCCCGCGCAAGACGGTGATCGATTCCGCGCCGTAATCCTGCTGCGGGAGGTCGTTCTTAAGTGCTTCCTGTGCCATGGTGCGACTATAGCAGACTGCGTTGGGTTTCGGCGGAATACCGTACTTCGGTCGGTGATTTTCTGGGCTTTTGAGCCCTTTTTCGAGCGCTAGGCCGGGGTCACGGTCGCATCCTCGATGTGAAAGCGTTTGGCCGCACCGCCCAGCGGCCCGAAGACCGAATCGTCGGTGCCGGTCATCCAGGCCTGGGCGCCCAGCGCCAGGATCTCGTCGAACAGCGCCTCGCGTCGCTGCGGGTCCAGATGGGCGGCCACCTCGTCCAGAAGCAGCAGCGGGGCGGCCCCGCGCTCCGCCGCCAGAAGGCGGGCGTTGGCCAGCATGATGGCGATCAGCAGCGCCTTCTGCTCTCCGGTGGAGCAGAGCGCCGCCGGCATGTCCTTCTGGGCGTGGCGCACCGCGAGGTCGCTCTTGTGCGGTCCCAGCGTGGCGCCGCCGCCGTCCGAATCGGCCCGCCGGCTGTCGCGCAGCGAGCGGCGCAGCGCGTCCTCGGCGGCCAGAGCGGGGCCGTCGTCGAGCCAGCGCTCCACCGTGCCCTGCACCGTCAGGTCGGCGCCGGGGAAGGGGCCGACGGCCCGCCCGCAGGCGGCGCGCAGCCGCTGCACAACCTCGCGGCGGGCGGCGGCCACGGCGACTCCGGTGGTCGCCATCTGGTCCTCCAGCCCGCTCAGCCAGCCCTCGTCGCCGTTCCAGCCGCGATGCCCCTCGCGCAGCAGGCGGGCGCGCTCGCGCAGGGCGTGCTCGTAACGGCTGAGCCGTCCGGCGTGGGCGGGGTCGAAGCCGAAGACGAGACGGTCGAGGAAGCGGCGGCGCCCGCTGGAGCCTTCGAGGAACAGCCGGTCCATCTGCGGGGTCAGCCAGACGACGGCGACATGCTCGGCCAGAACCGTCTGGCCCTTGGCGGGGTGGCCGTCCACCCGGACGACGCGGCGGTCGCGCTCGGCGCCCGACGCCGTTGGGGCGCCGATCTCGCGGCCCGTGCCGATGTCCACCGGGCCGGTGGGGGTATCCAGCACGGCGGCGACGGCCCAGCCGGCGCCTGCGCCGGAGCCGATCCGCTCCACCTCCGACAGCTTGGCGCCGCGCAGGCCGCGGCCGGGGGCGAGGAAGCTGACGGCTTCGAGCAGGTTGGTCTTGCCGGCGCCATTCGGCCCGGTCAGCACCACCGGGCGGTGGTCGGGCTCCAGGCGTACGCTGTCATAGCCGCGGAAGCGGGTCAGGGTCAGGCGCGTCACCGCCAAAGCGGCCGGAGTGTCCATCACGGGGACGGGATAGGGCGAAGTCTGTCTGGCGTCGAGCAAAGTGTCCGATCCGGGATGCGGGGACCGGGCCGCCGCACCCCGTCAAACACGGGGTCCGGAGCGCACCGGCCCGAAAAGCGCCGATCCGTCCGGACCGGTCACACACGCATCGGCATCAACACGTAAAGGGCCGTGGGGTCGGCGACGTCGCGCACGATGGTCGGCGAGGCGGCGTCGGCCAGCGAGAAGCGCGCGCCCTCGCCCTCGATCTGCTGCGTGATATCAAGCAGATAGCGAGAGTTGAAGCCGATTTCCAGGGGGCCTTCCTGGTAATTGACCTCCAGCTCCTCGGTGGCGCTGCCGGCTTCGGGGCTGGTGGCGGAGAGGGTCAGCGTGCCGCGGGTCAGCGACAGCTTCACCGCCCGGCTCTTCTCGGTGGAGATGGTGGCGACGCGGTCCACGGCGGCGGCGAACAGCTTGGCGTCCACCTCCATCGTCTTGTCGTTGCCGACCGGGATCACCCGCTCGTAGTCCGGGAAGGTGCCGTCGATCAGCTTGGAGGTGACGACCACCGAATCGAAGGCGAAGCGGATTTTGTTGTCCGACAGCGACAGCTCGATGCGGTCGGCGGCCTCGTCGATCAGCTTGCGGATCTCGTTCACGGTCTTGCGCGGAACGATGACGCCGGGGATGCCGGCGGCCCCCTCCGGCAGCGGCATCTCGACCCGCGCCAGACGGTGGCCGTCGGTCGCCACGGCGCGCAGCACCGGCAGCTCGGACCCGCCGGCCTTGGCCTTGGCGGCGTGCAGATAGATGCCGTTGAGGTAGTAGCGCGTCTCTTCGGTCGAGATGGCGAAGCGGGTGCGGTCGACCAGCGCCCGCAGATCGCCCGCCGTCAGGTCGAAGCGGTGCGGCAGGTCGCCGCCGGACAGCTGCGGGAAATCGTCGATCGGCAGGCAGGACAGCTTGAACTGCGACCGGCCCGCGCGCAGCGTCAGGATCGTGCCGTCGCCGCCGATGTCCAGCTCCACCTGGCTGCCGTCGGGCAGCTTTCGCACGATGTCGTACAGCGTGTGGGCCGGGGCGGTGGTGCCGCCCGCGCGGGTCACCGTGGCCGGGACCGTTTCGACGATCTCCAGATCCATGTCGGTGGCGGCCAGCGACAGCTCGCCGTCGCTCGCCCGCAGCAGCACGTTGGACAGAATGGGGATGGTGTTCCTGCGCTCAACCACGCTCTGCACATGACCAAGGGACCGGAGAAGGGCGGCGCGTTCGATGATGATGTTCATGCTGGTCGTCGTCTCGGCAGGTCGTGTTTTTTGCGATTCGCAGGTGTACCTATGCCGGTCCGGCCACAGTCCAGCGGGCCGGAACGGGGGCGCATGATACCACAACGTCGGTTTTGCCGAACCAAATTCGTTCGGCGCGGTCGGGCGGTCGCCGGAAACGCTGATTCCAGCCCATCCGGAGGCCCGTGACGCCCCCGCGGGGGGCCGCCGTAGGGGGAATGCGGCCGGGGCGGGAGGGCGCGCGATTCGCGCCGCCGCGACTCTAGCGCCCGCCTTCCGCCGCGAATTGCGCGTCCAGCCCGGCGCGGTAATCCGGGTAGGTCAGCTCCACGCCGAGCTGGCGCTTGATGCGGTCGTTCTTCACACGCCGGCAGTCGGCGTAGAAGCTGGCGGCCATCGGCGACAGCCCGGCCTCCGCGAAGGGAACCAGCGGCGGTGGCTCCACCCCCAACAGGCCGCAGGCGTAGCTCACCACCTCGTGGGAGGGGGAGGGCAGGTCGTCGGCGACGTTGTAGACCGCGCCCAGCGTCGGCTTGTCCATCGAGGCGCGGAGCGTCGCCGCGATGTCCTCGACATGGATGCGGCTGAACACCTGTCCGGGCTTGTCCACCCGCCGGGCGGTGCCGTCGCGCACGTTGTCCAGCGCGCTGCGCCCCGGCCCGTAGATGCCGGCCAGCCGGAAGAGATGCAGCGGCACGCCGTACTGCCGGTACAGGTTCAGCCAGCCGCGCTCCGCCTCGACGCGGCGCTTCTGCCGCTCGCCGGTCGGGCGCAGCCACGCCGCCTCGCCCACCCAGTCGCCCTTGGTGTCGCCGTAGACTCCGGTGGTGGAGAGGTAGCCGGCCCAGTCGAGCGTCCGCAGGTCCGCCAGATCCATGGCGTGCTGGTCCAGCACCGGGTCGCCCCGCTCGTCGGGCGGGACGCTGACCAGCAGATGGGTGGTGCCGGCGAGTGCGGCGCGGGCGTCCTCCAGCGGGCGGCCCCGGTCGAACAGGAACGCCTCGATGCCCTGCGCCTCCAGGGCGGCGCGCTTGTCCTCGCCGCGGCAGGTGGCGGCGATCCGCCAGCCTTCGGCCTTCAGCCGGTCGGCGAACACGCGGGCGGTGAAGCCCAGGCCGAAGACGAACAGACGGGGTGAAGCCATGTCTTGCGGGGTCCTTGCGTCGGAAGCGGCAATGGCGGAGTGTAAGGCCGCCATGAACCGACGCAACGCTTACCTCATCACGGCCGCGCTGGCGCTCTTCTCCGTCAGCCCCGCCTTGGCCGCTCCCGCCGTCGATCACAACCGGGAGTTCCAGGCCTGCCTGACGCTCGCCGAAAAGCGCCCGGCCGAAGCGCTGGAGAGCGCGCAGACCTGGCTGAACCGCGGCGGCGGCGACCATGCCCGGCTGTGCCAGGCGCTGGCGCTGTTCCACAAGGGTGACTTCACAACCGCCGGGGCGCGGCTGGAGGAGCTGGCCCCGGTGCTGGGCAAGGACGACCCGAAGGCCGGGGCCTCGATCCTCGGGCGGGCCGGCTGGGCGTGGCTGCGCGCCGGTGACAATGTGCGGGCGGAGCGGGCCTACAGCCGCGCCCTGGCGCTCCAGCCGGACGATGTGGACCTGCTGATCGACCGCGCCATCGCGCGGGCCGAGACGGAGCGCTTCTGGGACGCCGTGGCCGACCTGGACGCGGCGCTGAAGAGGGACCCGCGGCGGCCCGAGGCCTATCTCTACCGCGCCGCCGCGCACAAGGCGCTGGCCAACGACCGGCAGGCCGTCGCCGACATCGACCGCGCGCTGGAGCTGCGCCCCGGCGACCCCGACGCCCTGCTGCTGCGCGCCAACATCAAGGCGCAGGCCGGCAATCTGCCGGGCGCGCGGGAGGATTGGAGCCAGATCGTCCGCAACGCGCCGAACAGCGCGGCGGCGAAGACCGCGCAGGCCAACCTCGACCGCTCCGCCAGGGCGCCGGCTCCCGCACCGGTTGCAAAAGGCGACGCGAAGGGCGCTCCCGCTCCCGCAAAGCCCTAGTCGCCATGGGGTCGTTGCGCTAATTTCACAAGGCTCCTGCGACATTTGGCCGGCTGGACGAATGCGAACGCTTCGCAGGATCATCCGCGGCGAAGAGGGGCGGACACGGACGCGCCCCCCACCTCCCGGTGCGATCAGGTGCAGCCATGAGCGGTCATCCCACCCCCGAAACGGGCCAGTCCCCCGGTGGACGGCATTTGGGCGAGTTGAAGAAGGGCGAGCGCGCCCGCGTGACCGGCGTCGATGAGCGGGGGGTCGTCACCACCCTTCCCGAAGGGGAGCTGGAGCGGCGCATGATCGAGATGGGGCTGGTCGAGGGCTCCCACGTCGAGGTCCTGCACGAAGCCTTTCCGGGCCGCGACCCGATCGCCATCCGCGTGAACGAGCACACGCTGGCGCTCCGCCGCGCCGAGGCGCGCGCCGTGCTGGTGGCGCCGGCCACCTGACGCCCGCCGCCCGCCGCGCGCCGCCGCCACCCTCCGTCAAAGCGACCTCCTGCAAGGACATCCGGCCATGTCGGTCCTGGACTCCGCCCTGCCGCCGCGCATCGCGCTGGTCGGCAACCCGAACTGCGGCAAGACCGCCCTGTTCAACGCGCTCACCGGGTCCCGCCAGAAGGTGGCGAACTATCCGGGCGTCACCGTGGAACGGAAGATCGGGCATTTCGTCAGCCCGCTCGGCCGCCGCGTGCAGGTGATCGACCTGCCGGGCACCTACAGCCTGCGCGCCCGCTCCCCCGACGAGGAGGTGACCCGCGACGTCGTGCTGGGCCGCTTCTCGCACGAGGACAGCCCCGACCTGCTGGTCTGCGTCGCCGACGCCACCAACCTGCGCCTGAACCTGCGGCTGGTGATCGAGCTGAAGCGGCTGGGCCGCCCGATCATCCTGGCGCTGAACATGATGGACGCGGCGGAGAAGCGCGGCTGCCGCATCGACGCGGCGGCCCTGTCCGCAGCACTCGGCGTGCCGGTGGTGCCGACCGTCGCCATCCGCCGCGGCGGCGTCCAGCCGCTACTGGAGCAGATCGACGGCGCCATGGCCATGGCAGTGGATGCGGCGGAAACCCCGCCCCCCTGCGGCTGGAGCGAGCCCTCCTCGCGCGACCTGCGGGCCTATCACCAGGAGGTCGAAGGGCTTCTGGCCGGCTGCGTGGCCGACGCCGGCCTGCCGCCAGTGGCGACCCGGCGGGTGGACGCCGTGCTGCTGCACCCGGTGTTCGGGCTGGCCTTCCTGTTCCTCGTGCTGTTCTTGATGTTCCAGGCGGTGTTCGCCTGGGCCGAGGCGCCGATGAACCTGATCGACGGCGCGGTCAGCGGGCTGAAGGATTGGGTGACCGCGACCCTGCCGGACGGCGCGCTGCGCAGCCTGCTGACCGACGGGATCATCGCCGGGGTGGGCAGCGTGGTCATCTTCCTGCCGCAGATCCTCGTGCTGTTCTTCTTCATCCTGGTGCTGGAGGCGACCGGTTATCTCGCCCGCGCCGCCTTCCTGCTGGACCGGCTGATGGGCGGGGTGGGGCTGCACGGGCGGGCCTTCATCCCGCTGCTGTCCAGCTTCGCCTGCGCAGTGCCCGGCGTCATGGCGGCGCGCACCATCGAGAACCGGGCCGACCGGCTGGCGACCATCATGATCGCCCCGCTGATGACCTGCTCCGCCCGGCTGCCGGTCTACACGCTGCTGATCGCGGCCTTCGTGCCGGACCGTCCGCTGCTGGGCGGTCTGGTCGGGCTGCCGGGGCTGGTGATGTTCGCGCTCTACGCCGCGGGCATCCTGTCGGCGCTGGCCGTCGCCTTCGTGCTGAAGGGCACGGTGTTCAAGGGCGCGCGCGAGCCGTTGCTGATGGAGCTTCCGGCCTACCGCCTGCCCAACCCGCGCGACATCGCGCTGGGCCTGTTCGAGCGGGCCAAGGTCTTCCTGGCGCGGGCCGGGACGACGATCTTCGCGCTGATGATCGTCATGTGGTTCCTGGCGAGCTTCCCCGCCGCGCCGGAGGGGGCGACCGAGCCGGCCATCCAGTATTCCATCGCCGGCATGATCGGCCACGCGCTGGAACCGCTGCTGGCGCCCATCGGCTTCACCTGGCAGATCGCCGTGGCGCTGGTGCCGGGCATCGCGGCGCGCGAGGTGGCGGTCGGCGTGCTGGGCACCATCTACGCGCTGAGCGACAGCGGCGACGCGCTCCAGACGTCGCTGGCCGGCGCGCTGGCCGCCTCCTGGAGCCTGCCGACCGCCCTGTCGTTGCTCGCCTGGTACGTCTTCGCCCCGCAATGCGTCGCCACCCTGTCGGTGGTGAAGCGGGAGACCAACGGCTGGTTCTGGCCGGCGGTGATGTTCGTCTACATGATCACGCTGGCCTATGGGGCGAGCTTCATCACCTACCGCGTCGCGTCTGCGCTGCTGTAAGGGGAGGGCATAGCCATGTGGCAGAATCTGCTGGTTGCGGTGGTTGTGGCGGTGGCCGCGGCGTGGACGGTGTGGCGCGTGATCCTTCCGGCCGGGCTGCGCGCCCGCCTGCTGGGCCGCGCCGTGCCGAAGGGGCCTGGCTGCGGCGGCGGGTGCACGGGCTGCGGCCCCTCCGGCGGCGGTTCGGGCTGTCACTGAGCGGAAGCGCCTACAGGGCCGGGACCCGTGCGGCGCCCCTCTTGACCGCGTACATGGCCTGATCGGCGTGGACGATGAGCTGCTGGGAATCGCGCCCGTCCTGCGGGTAGACGGCAACGCCGATCGACAGGGCGAGCGGCAGCCGCAGCCCGTCGATCAGGATGGGCTCCTCCAGCGCCGCCCGGCACTTGTCGGCGACCGTTTCCGCCCCGGCGCGGGTGACCTCCACCTCCAGGATGATGGCGAACTCGTCGCCGCCGATGCGGGCGATCAGGTCGGATCGGCGCAGCAGGCCGGACAGGCGGCGCGCCACCACGCGCAGGACCTCGTCGCCGCGGCTGTGGCCGTGGGTGTCGTTGATCGGCTTGAAACCGTCCAGATCGATGTAGAGCAAGGCGAACAGCATGCCGCCGCGCTCCGCCCGGTCGATGGCCTGTTGCAGCCGCTGGAGGAACATGGCGCGGTTGGGCAGGCCGGTGAGCGCGTCGTGATGGGCCATATGGGCCATCCGCGCCTCGCTCGCCCGCAGGGCGGCCTCCTGCTCCCGCAGCTTGCCCAGCAGATAGTTGAAGCCCTGCGCCAGCTCTCCGACCTCGTCCATGCGGTGGACCGGCAGGGGCGACAGCTCGACATGCCCGTCGGCCATCTGGTGCATCCGCCGCGCCGCCTCGGTCAGCGGGCGGAAGAAACGGCGCATGCCGAAGAACAGCACGGTCACGGCGAAGGCGGCGATCATCAGGCTGTTGGTGGCGATGAAGGTCTGCAGGTCCCGCACCCCTTCGAACGCCTCCGCCGTGGGCAGCCGGGCGACCAGGAACCAGCCTGCCGTCGGGACCGCCGCGATGGCAGACAACTCCTCCACTCCCGCCGCGTTGACGGTGATGCCGGTGCCGCGGTAGCCGGCCATGGCCCGGTCGTGCAGCGGGTTCACCCCCTCCGGCGGGGTCGCGGCCAGGATCATGCCGTGATCGCTGGCCGACACGAACAGCTTGTCGCGGGGGGAGACCAGCAGGAAGCCGCCGCTGCGCCCGATGCGGTTTCCCTGCACCAGATTGAGGAAGCCGGGAGACGACAGGGCGGTGGCGCCGGCCAGGACCGCGACCGGGGTTCCGGCCGCGTCGGTGACCGCCGTCGCCATGACCACCATCGGCTCATCATCGATGGCGGAGCGGGCGGGCCTCCCGATCACCGGTTCGCGGGTGTCCAGCGCCGACCGGAACCAGTCGCGATCCGAAACGTCGAAATCGGGCGATCGGTGCCGTTCCGGGTAATCGGCGAAGACTCCGTGCCCGTCCGGCCGGACGACCATCAGCCCGCGCGAGAACAGGGGCGCGATCTCGTGATGCGTCTTCAGCCAATCCCGCAGGGCTGCGGGATCGTCGAGGCTCGCCAATGGCAGGCTTCCGGCGGCCCGGCGCAGGAGGTCGAGCCGGGCCTTGATCTTCTCGTCGATGTCGTGGGCAACGTAGGACGCGGTCGATTGCTGTTGGGACGAGGTCAGGTTGTCGATCTTGTTCTCCAAGAAGGAGGACAGGACCCAGATGCGCGCGCAGGCGCCGACAAAGACCAAGACTAGTCCAAACAGCATAAGACGTACGATGATGCTGCGGCTCTGTCGGCGCAGTTCATCGGCCACGGCGACAAGCATCCGCAAGCTCTGCTCCTCCAAGAAGCCGTTTGCTTATTTCACAGATGGATAGGCTTCGTGCCCACCGCTGTCCGAAGATAAACGATGCAGGGCCGGTCCGGAAGACGCAAAGGGAGCTAAATCTCCATCAAAAGCACCGGAACTGATTGAAAAAACGAAATATTTCCACCGCTGGGCGAACAGCGGCGGTGCCGGTTCGCGTGTCTTCCCGTTCTCTTCCCCCCTTGCCGCGATCCAGCGGCGCCGTCCTCCACCGGCTTGCCATACGCACGGGCGGCCCACCGATACCTCCGTATAGTTTCCAGGCCGGGCCGCTTTCGGCACTGTTGTGACGCCGACGTCGTCCCGCGTTGCCCATGGAAAGGCCGGTGTCCGCCTTCCCCCGCGCCGCGGAACTTTCGAGCGCCCAAAAAAATGGAGGGGGTTTTGAGCACGATCTCGACCAAGGACGGCACCCGCATCTTCTACAAGGACTGGGGCAGCGGACAGCCGGTGGTCTTCTCGCACGGTTGGCCGCTCAGCGCCGACGCCTGGGACGGGCAGATGCTGTTCTTCGGCCAGCAGGGCTACCGGGTCATCGCCCACGACCGACGCAGCCATGGCCGGTCCGACCAGACCTGGGCCGGCAACCACATGGACCAGTATGCCGACGATCTGGCCGAGCTGCTCGACGCGCTGGACGTGCGCGACGCGGTGATGATCGGCCATTCGACCGGCGGCGGCGAGGTCGCCCGCTACATCGGGCGCCACGGCACCGGGCGAGTCGCCAAGGCCGTGCTGGTCGGGGCGGTGCCGCCGATCATGCTGAAGACCGCGGCCAACCCCGGCGGCCTGCCGATGGACGTCTTCGACGGCATCCGCAAGGGCACCTACGACGACCGGTCGCAGTTCTTCCTCGACCTGACCATGCCCTTCTACGGCTTCAACCGTGACGGGGCGAAGGTGTCGGAGGGGCTGCGGCAATCCTTCTGGCTGCAGGGCATGATGGCCGGGATCAAGGGCGCCTACGACTGCATCCAGCAATTCTCGGAAACCGACTTCACCGAGGATCTGAAGAAGATGGCGCTCCCGACGCTGTTCATCCACGGCGACGACGACCAGATCGTGCCCATCGACGCGGCGGCGCGCCGCGCCGTGGAGATCGCGCCGCAGGCGACGCTGACGGTCTACGAGGGGGCGCCGCATGGCCTGACCGCCACCCACCAGGACCGCTTCAACGCCGACGTGCAGGCCTTTATCAAGGGGTCGTAAGCAAGGACCGGTCAGGCGTCGCCGGCAGGGGTCACCTTGTCGGCGATGCGCACCAGATCGGGCAGGGACCGCGCCTGCATCTTGCGCATCACGCTGGCACGGTGGACCTTCACGGTGATCTCGCTGAGCTGCAACTCGGCGGCGATCTGCTTGTTGAGCTGCCCGGCGGCGACGAGCCGCATCACCTCCCGCTCGCGCGGGGTCAGGCTGCGGAAGCGTTCCTGAAGATCGGACAGGGCGTCGACGGCGCGGCGGCGGTCGCGGTCGCGCTCGATGCCGGTGTGGACGGCGTCGATCAGGTCCTGATCGCGGAAGGGCTTGGCCAGGAACTCGACGGCGCCGGCCTTCATCGCCGTCACCGACATGGGAATGTCGCCGTGGCCGGTGATGAAGACGACCGGCAGATGGATGCCCGCCCCGGTCAGCTCGCGCTGGAACTCCAGCCCGCTTTGGCCGGGCAGCCGCACGTCCAGCACCAGGCAGCCCGGCGCGTCGGGCCAGCGGTGCTGAAGGAAGTCCTGCGCCGAGGCGAAGGGCAGGGCGGTCAGCCCGACGGAGCGCAGCAGGCTGACCAGCGATTCCCGGATCGACGGATCGTCGTCGATGATGGCGACGAAGGGCGTTTCCATGGCGGTGGCGGGCCGGTCGGAGACGGTTCGGTCGGTCATCGCGTCCGCTCCAGGGCGGCGCCGGCCTCCGGCCGCTCCGGCTCGTCGTCGGCGGGCAGGGTGAAGCGGAAGACGGCGCCGTGGGGCTGGTTGGCGGCCATCCACAGCCGACCGCCATGGGCCTCCACGATCGACTGGCAGATGGTCAGCCCCATGCCGATTCCATGCTCCTTGGTGGTGAAGAAGGGTTCGAACAGCCGCTCCTTTTGGGTCGCCTGCAACCCGGTGCCGGTATCCTCCACCGACACGAGGACGTCGGCGAGGCCGCGGCGGCGCGAGCGGATGCTCAGCACGCGCGGACGGTCGGCGACCGCGCCCATCGCGTCGTCGGCGTTGGCGATCAGGTTCAGGAGCACCTGTTCGAGTTGCACCGGGCTGCCGTTGACCGGCGGCAGGCTCTGCTGCAGGTCGGTGCGGACGGCGATCCGGTTCAGGCGGCGCTCGCCCTCGGTGCGGTCCAGCGCGCTCCGGATCACGCCGTTGATGTCCAGCCGGCGGCGCTGGGGCGGCGCCTTGCGGAAGGAATCGCGGATGCAGGCGATCACCCGCGCGGCGCGGTGGCCGTCGTCGGAGATCCGCTTCAGCGCCGCCCGCACCTCCACCAGATTGGGCGACGGGCGGTCGAGCCAGCGGAGCCCGGCGCCCGCGTTGGTGACCATGCTCGCCAGCGGCTGGTTGACCTCGTGCGCGATGGAGGCGGAGAGCGCCTCCAGGCTGGCCAGCCGCGCGTCGCGCACCCGCCGTTCCGCCGCCACCGAGCGGACCAGCCGCCCGTAAAGCGTCGTCATCTCCGCCAGCAGGATCAGCAGGACGACGCTGGAGGCGGCCAGCCCGAACAGCCGCCCCGACCACCAGCCGGCGCTGAAGCGCCCGCCGCTGATGAAGCTCAGCAGGCAGGTCTCGATGGCCCAGGCGGCCAGGACGACCATCAGCCAGAGGTCCAGGACGGAGCGCCGTTGCCGCCACAGGACGGCCAGTGCGGCGGCGCAGAGCGCCAACGCCGTCACCGGCACGACCCGCCACAACGGCGTTTCCCGCATGGTGTCGACCATCAGCTGGGGAAGAACGGCGTCGTTGGCCAGCGCGAAGGCCGTCAGGCCCCCGGCCAGCGCCGCCGCCAGCGCCACGCCGCCCGCGATGGCGGGGAGGGCCGGGCGGTGGGCCTCGCGCGGCCCGGCCTCCACGGCCTTCAGCAGCGCGTAGGCCAGGATGAACAGCGGCAGCCCGATGCGGCGCCCGGCGGCCACGATGGCCGTGCTCTGCAGGCCGGCGCCGAGCAGCCCGGTCGGCGCGAAGACTCCGGGGAAGGTCAGCGCCCAGGGAACGATCAGCAGCGCCGTGACCAGATAGCCGGCGGCCAGGGCCAGCAGGGCCGGCGAGCGTTGCGTGGCGTAGAGCGCGAACAGCAGGACGGCGGTCATCAGCTCGGTCAACAGGACCGCGGTGGCGTAGGCGGGCAGCAGAACCGCCGTGCCGTCCAGCGTCAGGCGGGCGAAGGGGGTCGCGATCGCAAGGGCGACCAGAAGCCCCGCCACCGTGCCGATGGCCAGCCGCGTCTGCCCTGCCCCCGGGGGCAGGGTCGCCAGAAGAAACCGCTGGTCTCCGGGGACATCCCTCGTGCGCATCACCGTCGCTCGCCTGGCCGTCGGGTCACGTCTTTCCTCAACCCTGTCCCTTTGCCCTGTCCCTTTACCCTGACCGGCACCGGCGGCGAGCGGCGCCTTGGCCTGATATACCAAGGTATAGGGCCGGCAAACGCAAGTTCAATGTCGCCGTCCTCCGTCCCTGGCCGATGCTTCGACGCACCGCCGGGCCACGGGCTTCGCCCATAGGCCCCGTCTGGAGCACCGGCGCCAAGAACAAAGGGATAGAGACATGACCATCACCGCCACCGCGACTCCCGGCAAGCTGCTCGTATCGCCGAAGGACCACGCGCTGATCATGATCGATCATCAGTCGCAGATGGCCTTCGCGACCCATTCGATCGACGCCACGACGCTGCGCACCAACACCGCGCTGGTCGCCCACGCCGCCGCCGGCTTCGGCGTCTCGACGATCCTGACCACGGTCGCGGAGAAGAGCTTCTCCGGCCCGATCTTCTCCGAGATCAGGGAAGCCTTCCCGGAGGCGGAGGTCACCGACCGCACCTCCATGAACACCTGGGAGGACGCCAACGTCATCAAGCGGGTGAATGGCCTGGGCAAGACCCGGCTGGTCTTCTGCGGCCTGTGGACCTCGGTCTGCATCGTCGGCCCGACCCTGTCGGCGCTGGACCAGGGCTTCGAGGTCTACGTCATCGCCGACGCCTGCGGCGACGTCTCGGTCGAGGCGCACCAGCGCGCCATGGACCGCATGGTCCAGGCCGGCGTCCGCCCGATGACCTCGCTCCAGTACATGCTGGAACTGCAGCGCGACTGGGCGCGCACCGAGACCTACGAGATGACCACCGGCATCGCCAAGAAGTACGGCGGCGCCTATGGCCTGGGCATCATCTACGCCAAGACGATGTTCGGCGCGTCGGAAGGCGGCCACAGCGCCGCCGCCTGATCGCGGCCCTTGCTTTGCGGCGCCTGACGCCCTGCGCCGCGGCGGACCGGTCCCGACCCTTCCCGGAGCCGGTCCGCCTCTTTCCGCCCTTCCGGACGAAGAACAGGCACGCCATGATGCCCTATCTGCTTTCCCTCGGCGCCGGCATCCTGGTCGGCGTCCTCTACGCGTTGCTCGGTGTCCGCTCCCCGGCGCCGCCCACCATCGCCCTGATCGGCCTGCTCGGCATGCTGGTCGGCGAGCAGGCGGTGCCGGTGGTCAAGCGGCTGATCGCCGGGCAGCCGGTCCTCGCCTTCATCCAGAACGACTGCGCCCGTCACATCCTGGGGCCGCAGGCCGGCAGCGCCGCCGCTCCCGATGCCGCGAACCCGCCGGTCCCGGCCGCGGACGCACCCCCGCGGGGCCGGGCATGACCGGCCGTACCGGTATCGGCCGCACCGGCATCGGTCGTCGCGGCGCCATCGCCGGAAGCGCCGCCGCCACCCTGCTCGCCTCACCCCTGTTCACCCGCCTTGGGAATGCCGCCATGCCGTCTTCCGACCTTCTGATCGTCAACGCCCGCGTCACGACGCTCGACCGCGCCAACCCGCAGGCCGACGCCGTGGCGATCCGCGACGGGCGCTTCCTCGCCGTGGGGCGGGAGGCCGAGGTGCGCGCCGCATCATCTCCCGACGCCACGGTGATCGACGCCAAGGGACGCCGCCTGATCCCCGGCCTGATCGACAGCCACATCCACGTCATCCGCGGCGGCCTGAACTACAACATGGAGCTGCGCTGGGACGGCGTGCCGACGCTGGCCGACGCCATGGCGATGCTGCGCGCCCAGGTGGCCCGCACCCCCGCCCCGCAGTGGGTCCGCGTCGTCGGCGGCTTCACCGAGCACCAGTTCGCCGAGAAGCGCCTGCCGACGCTGGAGGAACTCAACGCCGCCGCCCCCGACACGCCGGTCTTCATCCTGCACCTCTACGACCGCGCGCTGCTGAACGGGGCGGCGCTGCGGGCGGTGGGCTACGGCAAGGACACGCCCAACCCGCCGGGCGGCGAGATCCAGCGCGATGCCGCGGGCAACCCGACCGGCCTGCTGCTCGCCCTGCCCAACGCGATGATCCTGTACTCCACCCTCGCCAAGGGGCCGAAGCTGCCGGAGGAGTATCAGGTCAACTCCACCCGCCACTTCATGCGGGAGCTGAACGGTCTGGGCGTGACCAGCGTGATCGACGCCGGCGGCGGCTTCCAGAACTACCCCGACGACTACGCGATCATTGAGAAGTTGCACGCCGACGGCGAGATGACGCTGCGCATCGCCTACAACCTGTTCACCCAGAAGCCGAAGGAGGAGTTGCAGGACTTCGCCAACTGGTCGGACAAGGTCAAGCCGGGCGACGGCGACGACCGCTACCGCCTGAACGGGGCGGGGGAGATGCTGGTCTATTCGGCTGCCGACTTCGAGGACTTCCGGGTCGCCCGGCCCGAGATGCCGCCCAACATGGAGACGGACCTGGAGCCGGTGGTGCGCCTGCTGGCCGAGCGGCGCTGGCCGTGGCGGCTGCACGCCACCTACGACGAGACCATCGGCCGGGCGCTCGACGTCTTCGAGAAGGTCAACCGCGACATCCCGCTGCAGGGGCTGAACTGGTTCTTCGACCACGCCGAGACGATCAGCGAGCGCAACATCGACCGCATCGCCGCGCTTGGCGGCGGCATCGCCGTGCAGCACCGCATGGCCTATCAGGGCGAGTATTTCGTGGAGCGCTACGGCGCCAAGGCCGCCGAGGCCACGCCGCCCATCGCCAGGATGATGGCCGCCGGGGTGCCGGTGGGCGCCGGGACGGACGCCACCCGCGTGGCGAGCTACAACCCCTGGGTCTCGCTATCCTGGCTGGTCACCGGCAAGACGGTGGGCGGGCTGTCGCTCTACCCGATGGCCAACCGTCTGGACCGCGAGACGGCGCTGCGCCTGTGGACGGAGGCCAACACCTGGTTCTCCAACGAGCAGGGCAAGAAGGGCCGGATCGAGGCCGGGCAACTCGCCGACGCGGCGCTGCTCAGCGACGACTACATGGCCGTGCCGGAGGACCGCATCCCCCACATCCGCTCCGTCCTGACCCTGCTGGGTGGTGCCGTGGTGCATGGCGAGGGCGATTACGACACGCTCGCCCCGCCGCTGCCCAAGCCGATGCCCGACTGGTCGCCGGTCGCCACGGTCGGCGGCTATTACCGCGATCCCAAGACGGTGCAGCGGCAGGCGGCGGAGTGCGGCTGCCACTCCGGCTGCGCCGTGCACGGCCACGACCACGCGGCGGCGCTGGGCGCCGACGTGCCCTCGGCGGACGCGCGCAGCTTCTGGGGCGTGTTCGGCTGCGGCTGCTGGGCGGTGTGAGGGGGAGCGGGACGATGGCCGACACCCTTTGCACGCGCAAGGACGCCGCCGGTGCGCCGGTCGCCGCGCTGCTCGACTGGCCGGGGACCGCCTGGCTCGCCCGCCTCGCGCTGGCGGCGCCCTTCCTGGTCAGCGGGCTGGTCAAGCTGACGGACTTCAACGGTGCGGTGGCCGAGGCGGCGGGGCTGGGTCTCGGCCTGCCGGTCCTCGTCGCGGCGGCGGTGATCGTCACCCAGCTCGGCGGGTCGGCGCTGTTTTTGACACGGCGCTGGTGCTGGCTCGGCGCCGGGCTGCTCGCCGGCTTCACGGTGGTCGCCACGCTGCTCGCCCACGCCTTCTGGACTTATGAGGGGCCGGACCGCGCCCGCCAGACCGCCACATTCCTGGAGCATCTGGCCATCGTCGGCGGCTTCGCGGCGGCGGCGGTGCTCACCCACCGCAACGCCCACCGCCGGGGAGGGTCCGCATGACCGCCGAAACCGTTCCCTCCCCTGGAACCAAGCCGGCCGGGGCCTTCGCGCCGCTGCGCAACCGGCTGTTCGCCGTGCTGTGGGTGGCGGCCGTGCTGGGCAACGTCGGCACCTTCATGCGCGACGTGGCGAGCGCGTGGCTGGTGCTTGACCTGTCGGGATCGCCGTCCACCGTCGCGCTGATCCAGGCAGCGGGCTCGCTGCCGATCTTCCTGCTGGCGATCCCGGCGGGCGTGCTGTCGGACATCATGGATCGGCGGCGGATGCTGATCGTCATCCAGTGCCTGCTCGCCTGCGTCAGCGCCGCGCTGATGGTCCAGGCGTGGCTGGGCGTCGCCAGCGTGGCCTCCATCGCCGGGCTGACCTTCCTCGGCGGGGTCGGGGCGGCGCTGATGGCGCCGGTCTGGCAATCCATCGTGCCGGAGCTGGTGCCGCGCGGCGAGCTGAAGGGCGCGGTGGCGCTGAACAGCCTGGGCATCAACATCGCCCGCGCCATCGGCCCGGCGGCGGGCGGCGCGATCCTGGCCGCCGCCGGGGCCGCCGCCACCTACGCGGTGGATGTGAGTTCCTACATCATCGTCATCGCCGCCCTGCTGTGGTGGCGGCGCACCCCCGACGCCCGCGACGATCTGTCGGAGCAGTTCGGCGGCGCGTTGCGCGCCGGGCTGCGCTACGCCCGCGCCAGCAAGGAGTTGCACCGCGTCTTCCTGCGCGCCGGCCTGTTCTTCGCCTGCGCCAGTGCCCTCTGGGCCTTGCTGCCCATCGTCGCCGGGCCGATGCTGGGTGGCGGGCCGGGCTTCTACGGCCTGCTGCTCGGCGCCGTGGGGGCGGGTGCGATCGGCGGGGCGACCGTCCTGCCGCGCCTGCGCGAGCGTCTGGGCGCGGATGGCCTGATGCTGGCGGCGGCGCTGGTCACCGCCGTCGTGATGGGCATTCTGGCCCTGGCCCCGCCGCGCTGGCTGGCGCTGCCGGTCCTGCTGGGCGCCGGGGCGGCCTGGATCGCCGTGCTGACGACGCTGAGCGCCACGACCCAGGCGATCCTGCCTAATTGGGTACGCGGGCGTGGTCTGGCGCTGTACCTGACGGTGTTCAATGGCGCACTGACGGCGGGCAGCCTTGGCTGGGGGGCTCTGGCCGAAGGGATCGGCGTGCCCGCCACCCTGTGGGTCAGCGCCGCCGGGCTGCTGGCCGTGGCGGTGCTGTCCCGCGCGGTGCCGCTGCCGGAGGGCGAGGCCGACCTCACCCCCTCCAACCACTGGCCGGAGCCGTTGACCGCCGAGCCGGTGCGCAACGACCGCGGCCCGGTGCTGATCACCATCGAGTACCGGGTGGCCGCCGCCGACCAGCACGCCTTCCACGCCGCGCTGCGCCGCCTGTCGGAGGCGCGGCGGCGGGACGGCGCCTACGCCTGGGGCGTCAGCCAGGATTCCGGCGATCCGGAACGGGTGCTGGAGTGGTTCTTCGTGGAGTCCTGGGCGGAGCACCAGCGCCAGCACCGCCGGGTGTCCAACGCCGACGCGGACGTGCAGAGGGAGGCGCTGGCCTTCCACCGCGGCGACGGTCCGCCGCGGGTGTCGCATTTCCTGGCGCTGGAGCACGGCTCGGGAAAGGCGTCGTGAGGCGATGGCGCGGGGCGCTGGTCGCGGCTCTGCTGCTCCAGTCCGCCCCGGCCCCTGCGGAAACTCCTGTGGAGACGCCGCCCCCACCCCTGACCAACAGCCGCTACGACGAGGACTACCGCTACCTCCTCGACCCCGCGGCGGGCAGCGGCGCCTTCTGGGAGCGGTTCAAGGCGATCCCGCTCACCCCCGGCGGCACGGTCTCCCTGTCCACCGGGCTGGAGGCGCGGCTGCGCGGCGAGGCGGTGCGCAACAGCGGCTGGGGACAGGATGAGCCCAGGAGCGACGCCTACGGCCTGTGGCGGCTGTTGCCTTACGCCGACCTGCGCGTCGGCCCGGCCCTGCGCGTCTTCGGTCAGCTGATCATGGCCGACACGGCGGGCAAGCTCGGGCCGGAGGGGGCGCCGGACGTCGACCGAGCCGACCTGCTGCAGGGTTTCGCCGACCTGTCCGTCCCGCTGGGGAGCGCGCAGGGCACGCTGCGGGCGGGGCGCCAGATGCTCGCCTACGGGTCGGAGCGGCTGATCAGCCTGCGCTACGGTGCCAACGTGCCCCGCGCCTTCGACGCGGTGACGGGCATCGTGCAATCCGGTCCCTGGCGGGTGGACGGCTTCCTCGGCCGCCCGGTCCGCGCCGCGCCCGACCTGTTCGACGACCGGCGCGACGGCGGGCGCTCCGCCTGGGGGCTGTACGCCACGCGCGGCGCCGGTGCGGGCTGGGGCACGGGGCTGGACGCCTACTACATCGGCTACGGCAACCGGGCGGCGTCCTTCGAGGGCGGGCAGGGGCGGGAGGAGCGGCACACGCTGGGCACCCGCCTGTTCGGAAAGGCCGACGGCTGGGACTGGAACTGGGAGGCCATGCTCCAGACCGGGCGCATTGATGGCGACACCATCGCCGCATGGTCGGTCGCCAGCGACACTGGTCACCGCTGGGAGAGCGTCCCGCTGCGCCCGCGGCTCGGGCTCAAGGCCAACATCGCCAGCGGCGACCGCGATCCCGGCGACGGGCGGCTGGGCACATTCAACCCTCTGTTCCCCCGCGCGAAGTACTTCGGGGAGCTGACCCCGGTCGGGCCGCTGAACCTGATGAACCTGCATCCCTCCGTGGATCTGGCGCTGTCGGACGAATTCAGCCTGTCCGCCTCGGCCATCGCCTATTGGCGGACGAGCCTGGGGGACGGCGTCTACGACCTGTCCGGGACCCTGCTCCGCGACGGCGCCGGTTCGCGGTCGCGTTACATCGGCACGCAGGGGGAGCTTGTGCTGTCCTACGCCGCCGGGCGCACGGTCGAGGGGCTGCTGTCCTACTCGCTGTTCCGGCCCGGCTCCTTCCTTCAGGACACCGGCCCCGCGAAGACGATCCACTTCGTCGGGGTGGAGGCGGTGTTCAAATTCTGATCCTTCCGGGTGACCGCTCCCCCCACATCCGACGAATCGATGGATCGGGCCGTCCGGGCCAGCCTGCCGGGCTTACGGTAACTTACGCCGGTTACCTCTCAGGCATGCGGAACGTCCGTGCAAGCGTGCCGTTCCACTGACCCGAACCGGACGACCTGAACCGGACATCGGCCCACGACGGCCCACGAGCGGGTCCAAGAACAGACGGAGACGATCCATGAAACGCCCCATGAGCCACCGTACCCAGGCCGTCCTCGCGGTGTTCCTGACCGGTGCGGTTCTGGCCGGTTGCTCACCGGCCTCCGAAACCGCGGGGCCGTCCGCCGCCATGGCGCCGGCGAGCGTGGAGTCCACGCCGCGGCTGTCCATGGTCGAGAACGTCCGCTCCGCCGCCAAGGTCCGCGGTATCGACAAGGCGGCCCGGACGGTGATCCTGCAATTCCCGGACGGGCGGGAGGAGGCTGTGACCGCCGGAAGCGAGGTGCGGAACTTCGACCGCATCAAGGTGGGCGACACCGTGCAGATCGAGTACTCCCGCCTGACCAACATCGTCACTCAGCCGCCGGGCGGCGGGCCCGGCGCCATCCAAAGGAGCAGCACGGACCGCGCCGCGGTCGGCGAGATGCCGCGCGCGTCGGCGGTCACCACCACCCAGGTGACGGAGGTCGTCGAGGCCATCGACCTCGGCCGGCGGACGGTCACGCTGCGCGGGCCGCAGGGACGCACGCGCACGGTTCCGGTGCCGCCGGAGGTGCAGGGGCTGGAGACGGTGAAGCCCGGCGACGAGGTGGTGATCAGCCGGACGGAGGCTGCCACGGTCACCGTGATGCGATGAGGGGGACGAAGGAGAAGGCCACCGATGAGGGAAGGTGGCGCGAGTGACGGGACTTGAACCCGCGGCCTCCGGCGTGACAGGCCGGCGCTCTAACCAACTGAGCTACACCCGCAATATGGCTCCGGATGCTGGACTCGAACCAGCGACACGCGGATTAACAGTCCGCTGCTCTACCGACTGAGCTAATCCGGAACGGAGGCCGGCTTATAAGCCCCTTTCCGGAGGCTGGCAAGGGGAAAACGACCCGCCGGCGGGATTTTCTACCCAGCACCCGCGGTGGCGATGCAGGGCCGTGACAATGGGGCCGAAATGTGGCGAAGGCCTCGCGCATCGGTTGACAGGGGGCGCGGCTTTCGCTTCCTTCCGGCCCCGGTTCCCGTCCCTGTCCCCTGCCGCTGGTCCCCGTTCCCCATGTCCAAGGTCGTTCCCTTCGCCCAGGCGCGCGAAGCCCTCCTCGCCCGCCTCACCGAACAGCTTCCCCCCTCCACCGAGTGGGCCGGGCGGCTGATGCTGATGCCGGACGGCAACCGGGTGGAGCCGATGCCCGCGACCGACGCGGTCGAGGTGCTGCGCGCCTTCCGCGCCGGGCTGGGCGAGGCCATCGGCGCCGCCCCCTGCTCGGTCGGCGGCATGTGGGTGTCGCGGGAGGACTGTCTGGACTGGGACGGGCTGCTGGCCCCGCTGGCGGTGGCCGCCGGCTATGTGGTGGCCGGGGCGACCGGCGGCGCCGGCCTGTCGGTGGAGCTGTTCCGCTGCAAGACGGCGCTGGCCGGCTGGGGCGTGCGCGGATTGCGCGGAGAGCCGGCGGTGGCCCGCTCCGCCGGCTACGCCGTGGTGATGGTCAGCCGCCGTCCGGACGATCAGGAGATCGTCCTGGACCGCGTCATGGACACCTTCGGCTTCGTCATGCGCAGCCAGGGCGAGCCGGTGGTGGAAACCGGCGACCTGAACGCCCGGCTGGCCCGCCGGGCCTGCCCGCTGCGGCGGTAACCGGGCGGTTACCGGTTCGGCGCGTTGGCCTGGACGATGCGGGCGACGGTCTGCAGACGTTGCACGTCGCGCACTTCCAGAACGATGCCCAGGTTCAGCGCGGCGAGCGTGTCGGCCAGGGACCGCATGCTGTCCCGCACCCGCTCCAGCGCGTCGGGGCCATGGTCCGATTCGCTGCCGAGGGAACTGACGAAGGCACTGATTTCCAACTGCATTTACGCCCGGCTCCGCCTGTGTGATGGGTGCTGTCCCTCAAGGCGTTACTCCGATCCACGCACTCGCGTCCATGACGCTTGCGCCATAGGCCGCTGGGCGAATCCCCTCGTCCACCCGGCCGAACATCAGGCCGAGCACTAGGCCGGGCGGCGACGGAAGCGCATCGGTTCGCCGAAGCCGGGGACGGCGAAATGGCCGGGATCGACCGCCTGTTCGGCCAGGGCGTGGTGCAGCGCCCGGATGGGAGCGTCGATGCCCTCCGCGGTCAGCTGGAAGGTTCCGAAGTGCATGGCGACGCTGTGTCGTGCCCCCAGGTCGCGGTGAGCCCGCACAGCGTCGGCCGGGTTCATGTGCTGGGCGGCCATGAACCAGCGCGGCTCGTAGGCGCCGATCGGCAGCAGGGCGACGTCGATGGCGCCGAACCGCCGCCCGATCTCCCGGAAGTGCGGGCAATAGCCGCTGTCGCCCGCGAAATAGACGGCGGCCTCCGGCGTCTCGACCACGAAGCCGCCCCACAGCGTCCGGCGCCGGTCGAAGGGGGTGCGGGAGGACCAGTGCTGCGCCGGGACGAAGGTGATCCGGGTGCCGTGCGGGCCGGGCAGGCTGTCCCACCAATCCAGCTCGTGCACCGCGTCGAAGCCGGCCCGGCGCATCATCGGGCCGTTGCCCAGCCCCGTCATCACCTGCGGCACGCCGCGCCGCCGCGCCAGATGGCGGAGCGTCGGGGCGTCGAGGTGATCGTAGTGGTTGTGACTGAGCAGCACCGCGTCGATGACCGGCAAATCCGCCATGCGCACCGCGGGCGGGCGCACCCGCTTCGGTCCCAGACGCCCGAAGGGGCCGGCATGGTCGGAATAGACGGGGTCGGTCAGGAAGGCCGCACCACCGATCTGGATCAGGAAGGTCGCCTGTCCGATGAAGGTCACCGCGACCTCGCCCCGCGCCGGGGTGATGGGGCGGAAGGGGCTGGGCGGTTCCGGGTCAGGCGGCGTCCAGCGCGGGCCGCGCGCCTTGTAAAGCCGCCACAGCTCGCGCGGGCTCTTGTCCGTGTCGGCGTGCGGGTTGAAGAAACGGCGCCCGTCCCAGTGGTCGGACGGGACGGCGGGAAAGCGGGGCTGGCTGTCGTCGCGCGGCATGACACGAGAAGTGGGGTGGTGCGGCGGCATTGACTAGGCCACCGCCTTCCGCGATGCGGCAAGAATTCCATGCTCGCGGCACGGACAGTCCGCAAAACTGAATGTGCTATTGATAAAGCATTGAAAGCGTTGCGTTTTTTGGGGTCTGCCCTGCAAGAAGCGCGCGTGTGGTATCGGGTATACCAGGGCATATTGGTCTCAACGAACAACGCCCCCGATAACGCCTCCCAACGATTGGAGACCATCATGAACAGCTCGACCTACACCCACATCGGCAGCGACCGCGCCCCGTCCTCCGCCCTCCAGGCCGTCCGCGAGTTCCTCGCCGCCTGGCTGCGCGCGACCCCGGCCTACATCGTCTACCGCGCCATCAACGAGCGCTGATCTACGAGCGCGGATTGTCAAACGGGGGCGGCCCAACGGTCGCCCCCGTGTTGTATGAAGAAGCCCTTGGGCGTTCGGCTCAGGGTGCTTCGGTGAAGTTCCGGCGCCAGACCGGTGCCAGGTTCGGCAGGGCAAGCACCCGCCCCGCCACGCTCGAAAGTTTCGGGCAGTGTTCCGCGAACCAGTCGCGGCGAGGCCGCCAGTGCACCATGGCCCCGATGTAGATGTCGAGCGCGCTGAAGCGCTCCCCCAGCACCCACGGGCCATCGCCCAACTGTGTTTCCAGCCAGAGCCACAGCGTCTTGCGGTGTTCCACCATCGCCGCGCCGAGAGCCCCCGGAGTTTCCGTCACCCAGCGCTCCGGATAATCGCCGTAGGTGAAGGTCGGGTAGACGTTCGCCACCAGCCAAACCAGCAGCCGCAGGAAGGCGGCGCGCTCCGGTGCGTCCGGCGGCGGCGCCAGTCCGGCGTCCGGGTGCCGTTCGGCCAGCAGCAGCGCGATGGCCGCGCTCTCCGTCATCACCGTCCCGTCCGGCAGGACCAGGGTTGGAATCTGCCCCAGCGGGTTCAGAGCGATCAGCCTTTGTCGCTCTTCTCCCTGCGCGTCGAAGCCCTCGACGTTCTCGAAGACGAAGGGAACGCCGCATTGGACCAGCATCGCTTCGGTCAGGACGGACCCCCAGCCGGGCACTCCATAAAGCCTGTAATCCGCTCCGCTCATTCCGGTGCCCTCCCATCCTGGATCGCCTGTTCCGCCGCCAGCGTCCAGAAAGCCTCCGCCGCCGGGCTCTGGCGCGCGCGCGGGCGGTAGAGACGAACCTCCACCGGGATTTCCCAGCCCGCCCCGCCGGCCCGCACCAACCGTCCCTGCGCCAGATCCTCGGCGATCAGGCTGTCCGGCAGCCACGCTACGCCGCGCCCGTCGCGGGCCAGCGTGCGCAGCACCGCGGCGAGGTGCGAGGTGAAGACGGTGTCGAGCGCCAGCGCAGCCGGAAAGCCGCCGCGCGCCGCCGTGACGATGCGTCCCATGCCGGATTCCGGGCTGTAGGCGAGATGGGGCAGGGCGGCCCCGCCACCGGACAGCCCGCCTCCGGACAGGGCGTGCCGCGGCGCGCCCGCCTCGTCCGGGGCGGAAACCGGCACCAGACGGTCACCGCCCACCGCGGCCGAGCGGAAGGCCCCGGCCTCCAGCCGGGAGGGGGCGGCCGCATGGGTGTGGCACAGCAGGAACTGCGCC
Organism: Azospirillum aestuarii; assembly: GCF_016632405.1. Taxonomy (NCBI): domain Bacteria; kingdom Pseudomonadati; phylum Pseudomonadota; class Alphaproteobacteria; order Rhodospirillales; family Azospirillaceae; genus Azospirillum; species Azospirillum aestuarii. The sequence goes on along the minus strand of NZ_JAEPIV010000011.1, from coordinate 31,601 downwards.
TGCCCCTGCGTCATCACCTGCTCGCAGGCCTGCATGCTGTCGGACAGCAGATGGATGGCGCCCAGCCGCGCCTGCCCCTCCAGCCGGCTCAGCCAAGCCGGAAAGAAGGTCAGCGACAGCGCGTGGGTCGCCGCGAAGCGCAGCGCCGTCGCCGCCGCGCCGCCGGCCAGCCGCGCCTCCTCCCGCCCTTGCAGAAGGCGGCGCACCGTCTCGTCGGCGAATGGGCGGAAGCGGCGCCCGGCCTCAGTCAGCCCGACCGGCTGGGTGCTGCGGTCGAACAGCGGCGTGCCGGTCCAGTCCTCCAGCGCGCGGATGCGGCGGCTGAAGGCCGGCTGGGTCAGGTTGCGCCGCTGCGCCGCGCGGGAGAAGTTACCGCACTCCGCCAGGGCGAGGAAATCCTCAAGCCAGTCCAGTTCCATCGGTAACTCATCAGCCCATGCCGGACGCGCATCATGCGATTTGAAACTGGCATTGGCCCGGCGGTCCCGTCCATCCCTATCCTGCGGCCCAGGGCAGAGGAACAAGCCAAAGGGAAGCAGCGCCATGCGCATCGTGGAGATCCGGGAAAAGACCGTCGGCATCAAGTCCGACATCGCCAACGCCTACATCGACTTCAGCCAGATGACCTGCTCCACGGTGGCGGTCATCACCGACGTGGTGCGCGACGGCAAGCCGGTGATCGGCTACGGCTTCAACTCCAACGGACGCTACGGCGCCGGCGGCCTGATGCGGGAGCGCTTCATCCCCCGTCTGACGTCGGCGGCCCCCGACAGCCTGATCGACGAGGCGAACGGCAACCTGGACCCGTTCAGGATCTGGGCACGGCTGATGAGCAACGAGAAGCCGGGCGGCCACGGCGAACGCTCCGTCGCGGTGGGCACCATCGACATGGCGGTGTGGGACGCCGTGGCGAAGATCGCCGGCAAGCCGCTCTACCGCCTGCTCGCCGACCGCTACCGCGGCGGCGTGGCCGACGAGTCGGTCTGGGTCTACGCCGCGGGCGGCTACTACTACCCCGGCAAGGGGGTGGAGGCGCTCCAGGACGAGATGCGCAGCTACCGCGACCGTGGCTACAAGGTCGTGAAGATGAAGATCGGCGCCACCTCGCTGGACGACGACCTGCGCCGCATCGAGGCGGTGCTGGAGGTAGTCGGCGACGGCCGGAACCTCTGCGTCGACGCCAACGGCCGTTTCGACCTGAAGACCGCCATCGCCTACGCCGAGGCGCTGAAGCCCTACGGCCTGCTCTGGTACGAGGAGGCCGGCGATCCGCTCGACTACGCGCTCCAGGCCGAACTGGCGAACCACTATGACGGTCCCATGGCGACGGGCGAGAACCTGTTCAGCCACCAGGACGCCCGCAACCTGATCCGCCACGGCGGCATGCGCCCGGACCGCGACTGGCTGCAGTTCGACTGCGCGCTCAGCTACGGCCTCGTCGAGTACATGCGCACCCTGGACATGCTGGCGGAGAACGGATGGTCGAGTCGGCGCGTGGTGCCGCACGGCGGCCACCAGATGTCGCTGAACATCGCCGCCGGCCTGCATCTGGGCGGCAACGAGTCCTATCCGGACGTGTTCAAGCCCTTCTGCGGCTTCGCCGACAGCATCGCCGTGGAGGACGGGCGCGTCCGCCTGCCGGACCAGCCGGGCATCGGCTTCGAGGACAAGGCGGAGCTGTTCCGCACCATGCGGGAGGCGCTGGAAACCGCGTCCTGATCCCCGCCGCCCGATTCGGCCGCACCCTGTACGGGCGGTATAGGGCGTTGACTCGCGCCGGATCATCCTCACATGCTGTTGCGGTGTTCAACAGTTTTGAAAGGAGGTGATCCAATGTCTCATGGAGCCAAGCCGGTAGCCGTTCTGTTCGGTCTCGCCGCCCTCCTGACGGCGGGGGTCGCCAGCGCGGACTGCTCGTCCAGCCACAGCGCCAGCGCCGGCACACAGAAGCCGGTCAGCGATACGGTCGCCACCGGCGACCGGGCTTCGGGCAGCACCCGCGGCTGATATCAGCAGCGAAACACTGGCAAGCACCATGCCGAACGGGCCGTTTCCCAGATGGGAAACGGCCCGTTTCCTTTTGGCGTGAGCGCTTCCATCCGACGCCTTTATAATTCGTATGCGAAATAGTCGGTTGAGCGCGATCCTTCCATTTGGTAAACGCAAAGGTAAGGATGTGGCCGGCGGGGTAGCGGGACACCGCTGTCGCGACTATGACGGCGTGCATCGGACCCGGGGTGCCGTCCGGTCCTTGGGAAGTGCAGGGTTGTGCCGTCCCTTTCCGCCGTGCTGTTCCCGGGCCACCGATGAGCATTCTCACACGCCTTGTCCTGCTCGTTCTCCTCGCCAGCCTGCCGGCCATCGGCATTCTGGCCCACAACAGCCTGACCGCCATCGAGGCGGGCGAACGCCAGGCCGAGGCGGAGGCCCGCCGCCTGCTGACGCTGATCCAGGACGAGCAGCAGCGGGTCGTTGAGGGCATGCGCGGCGTGCTGGTGACGGTGGCCGAATTGGCGCCGCGGCTGGCCATCGACCCGCAGCAATGCTCGACGACATTGAACCGCCTGCGCGGCCGGCTGCCGCGGGTGAAGGGCATCGCACTGACCGATCTCGACGGCTCGGTCCGCTGCGCCAGCGACGCCAAGCTGAACGGTCTGATGGTGGCGGCGCTGCCGCACATCCGCATGGCACTCTACGGGCAGAGCTTCGTCGTCGGCGACTACGCGGTGCGGCGCTCCGACGGGCGCCCCGTGCTGCCCTTCGCGGCGCCCTACACCGATGGGGCGGGCCGCATGGCGGGGGTGGTGTCCATCGCGCTCGACGCCGGATGGCTGCGTGAGTATCTGGCGGAGAAGCCGTTGCCGCCGAACGCCATGCTGGTGCTGGCCGACCGCAACGGCACCGTTCTGGGCCGCTTCCCCGGCAGCGACGACCAGCGGGTGGGCAAGCCGCTGCCCGAACCGCTGATGGCCTTGCTGCGCGCGCCCTCCGAAGGTGTTGCCGAATTGCCCGGCCTCGACGGGGAGCCGCGGATACTGGCCTTCGCTCCGGTGGATCAGAAGGTCCGCGACCTGTTTCTGGCGGTCGGGCTGGATCGGACGGAGGCGCTGCGCCCCGTCACCGCCGCGGCCGAGCGGAGTGCCTTCCTGCTGGCGCTGGCGGCGGCGCTGTCCCTGGCCGCGGCCTGGATCGGAGCGCGCCTGTTCGTGCTGCGTCCCGTGGCCCGGCTGAAGCGAGTGGTGGAGCGTTGGAGCGCCGGGGACCGGGACGCGCGGATCGGGCGGCCGGGCGACAGCTCGGAGATCGGCGCGCTGGGTCTCGCCTTCGATTCCATGGCGCAGGAGCTTCAGGCGCGGGAACAGGCCCGCGACGCCGCCCATGCCGCCGAACACCGCATGGCCGCGATCCTCGCCGCCTCCACCGACGCGGTGGTGGAACTGGACCATGAGGGCCGGGTGACCTTTGCCAACGAAAAGGCGGTGCGTCTGTTCGGCGACGGCGGGGATCTCCTGGGGCACGTCTTCGTCGCCTTGCTGCCGCCCGCTGTGGTCGAACCCTTCGCGGCGCGCCTGCGCGACGCGCTGGACCGGCACGAGCCGGAGGAGTTCGAAATCCGGCTGGCCGGCGGTGACGACCGGAGCGGTGGCGACTGGTACGCCCTGCGCCTGTTCGCCACCGGCGACCGGCTGGCCGTCTATGCCCAGGACGTGACCCGCCGCAAGGAGGACGAACGGGCGATCCGGCGGGCCGTGGAGCGCCACCGCTCCCTCTTGGAAACCGCCGCCGACGCGATCCTTCTGGTGGATGGCAATGGCACGGTGCACACCTACAACCGCGGCGCGGAGCGCATCTTCGGCCATTGCCCCGCCGACGCGGTTGGGGCCGACGTGCGCCGGTTGATCCCAAGCGGCTTCGTTCCGGAAACCCTCAGCCCGGACAAGCTGGCCGACGGCGTCGCGCGGGAAGTGGAGGGGCGGCGCCGCGACGGGTTGGCGGTCCCGCTGGAACTATCGCTGTCGGCCTGGAGCGACGGCGGCGACCGCTTCTTCACCGCCATCCTGCGCGACATCACCGAGCGCAAGCGCACCGAATCGGCGCTGCGCCGCGCCAAGGAGCAGGCGGAGCGGGCCAACCGGGCGAAGTCGCGCTTCCTCGCCGCGGCCAGCCACGACCTGCGCCAGCCGGTGCAGTCGCTGTTCTTCCTAACCTCCGCGCTCAGCGAGCAGACACCGGGTGGTCCGGGCCACGGCACGCTGAAGACCATGCAGCAGGCGCTGGAGGCGCTGAAGCGCCTGCTCGACGGGTTGCTGGACATCTCCAAACTCGACGCCGGGGTGGTCGAGCCGGTGACCTCCACCGTGGCGATCCAGCCCCTGTTCGATCGCCTCGCCGCCGAATACGCGCCGGAGGCGGCGCGGCGCGGCCTGACCCTGCGCGTCGTTCCGACCACGCTCCACGCGCGCAGCGATCCCATGCTGCTGGAGCGGGTCGTCCGCAACCTGCTGGACAACGCGCTGCGCTACACCGGGCGGGGCGGGGTGCTGCTGGGCGTGCGGCGGTCGCGCCGCCGCTTCCACATCGCCGTGTGCGACAGCGGCGCCGGCATCCCGCCGGACCGCCAGGAGGACATCTTCGAGGAGTTCACCCAGCTCGGCAACCCGGAGCGCGACCGCGAGAAGGGGCTGGGTCTCGGCCTCGCCATCGTGCGGCGGCTGTGCGCGCTGCTCGGCCATTCCGTCGCCCTGCGATCGCGGCCGGGCAGCGGATCGACCTTCCTGGTCACCGTTCCCGCCGCCGAGCCGCCCCGGCCCGTGGCGGCGGTTCCCGCCGTCGGCCGGACGGAGGGCGGCGGGAGCCGGCTCGTCCTGATCATCGACGACGAGGTGATCATCCTGATGGGGCTGCGCGCCATGCTGGAAGGCTGGGGCTACGAGGTCATCGCCGCCACCGCGGGGGACGAGGCGATCCGCCTGCTCGACGAGGCCGGGCGGCGGCCGGACGTCATCCTGGCCGACTACCGGCTGCGCAACGGCAAGACCGGGCCGGAGGCGTTGCGCGCCATCCACGCCCATTGCCGGGCGTCGATTCCCAGCATCATCCTGACCGGCGACACCGCCCCCGAACGCATCGTCGAGGCCCAGCGCAGCGGCTTCGCCATCCTGCACAAGCCGGTGTCGTCCCATCACCTGAAGCAGGTGGTGGCCGAAGCCGGGGGGCGCTGAGAGACACTCCGGCTTCGGCTTTCGTTCATCGCGCCTGCACCAGCGCGTGGCGCTTGCGCCCGGCGGACAGGCGGATGAGTCCCTCGCCGTCGAGGTCCGCAAGGGACAACACCGCCGTCTCGTCGGTGACGGGGGTACCATTCACACGTGCCCCGCCGTCGCGGATCAGCCGGCGGGCCGCCCCCTTGGATTCGGCCAGCCCGGCGGCGGACAGCAGGTCGGCCAGCCGGACGCCGGCGGCGAGGTCGGCGCGGGCGGCCTCCACCGTCGGCAGGCCGCCGCCGGCCCCGGCCTCCTCGAAGACCCGGCGGGCGGTCTCCGCGGCCTCGGCCGCCGCCGCCGCGCCGTGGCAGAGGGTTGTGGCCTCATGGGCGAGGATCTTCTTGGCCTCGTTGATCTCCGATCCTTGGAGGGCCTCCAACCGGGCGATCTCGTCCAGCGGCAGCTCGGTGAACAGGCGCAGGAAACGGCCGACGTCCGCATCCTCCGTGTTGCGCCAGAACTGCCAGAAGTCGTGCGGGCTGCGCCGTTCGGCGTTCAGCCACACCGCCCCCGCCGCCGTCTTGCCCATCTTGGCGCCCGACGCGGTGGTCAGCAGCGGCGTGGTCAGGCCGAACAGCTCCGTCCCGTCGACGCGGCGGGCCAGCTCGATCCCGTTGACGATGTTGCCCCACTGGTCCGACCCGCCCATCTGCAGCCGGCAGCCGTGGCGGCGCGACAGCTCCAGGAAGTCGAAGGCCTGGAGGATCATGTAGTTGAACTCCAGGAAGGTCAGCGGCTGCTCGCGGTCGAGCCGCAGCTTGACGGACTCGAAGCTCAGCATCCGGTTGACGGTGAAATGGCGCCCGATGTCGCGCAGCATCGGGATGTAGCGCAACTCGTCCAGCCAGTCGGCGTTGTCGACCATCACCGCGCCGTTCGGCCCATTCTCCAAGGGGGCGTCGCCGAAGGACAGGTACTGGGCGAAGGCCCGGCCGATGCCGGCCATGTTGGCGGCGATCTGCGCGTCGTCCAGCATGGGGCGGCTGGTGTCGCGGAAGCTGGGGTCGCCGATGCGTGTGGTGCCGCCGCCGATCAGCACGACGGGCCGGTTGCCGGTCTTCTGGAACCAGCGCAGCACCATGATCGAGACGAGATGCCCGACATGCAGGCTGTCCGCCGTGGCGTCGAAACCGATGTAGGCGCCGACCGGCCCCTGGCGCAGCAGGGCGTCGAGGCCCGACAGGTCGCTGGCCTGATGCAGAAAGCCGCGCTCGTCGAGCACGCGCAGGAAGTCGGACTGGAAGGGGCTGGAAGCGGCGGGGGTCGCCATGATGCTGATCTCCGGAAGGGAAGGGCCGCGTCCCGGAGATCATCTGTCGAAGCACATGCCGCCGGTTCGCGGCGGCATGGTTCATATGGTCAAGACCGAACGCGCCGCCCTATGGGAGCAGCGTATAATAGCGGCTGAAATGGTGCGTGCGCGTTGTCATGACCGGGAAGCTAGGCGCGCGGGAGCGGGTCGTCAAGGGCGATCCGCCTATTCCTCCCGTTCGAAACAACGGATAATTGTTCCCTTTACGTTCCGTTTTGGCGCCGCTATCCTTCTCCCATGGACGAGATCCCGCGGCAGGCCCTGAAAGGACGGGGGGCGATCAGCAATATGACCTCCCGTTACGAGCGGGAGGCGCGCGTGCTGGCCGACGACGGCTGGGGCGAGAACGAAGCGGTGACGGAAACCGTCCCGACCCAGGTCTTCGACGACACGGCCCGCTCGGTCCTGTCGAAGAACACGTCGCCCGACGTGATCTTCGAACGGTCGGTGAACCCCTATCGGGGGTGTGAGCACGCCTGCATCTACTGCTTCGCCCGCCCGACCCACGCCTATCTCGGCCTGTCGCCGGGGCTGGATTTCGAGACGAAGATCTTCCGCAAGGCCAGGGCGGCGGAGCTTCTGGCAGTGGAGCTTCGCGCCAAGTCCTACCGTTGCCAGCCGCTGGCGCTCGGCGCCAACACCGATCCCTACCAACCCATCGAGCGGGAGCAGCGCATCACCCGCGCGGTGCTGGAGGTCTGCCGCGACTTCAACCAGCCGGTGATGATCATCACCAAATCGGCGCTGGTCCTGCGCGACCTCGACATCCTGGCGCCGATGGCGGCGAAAGGGCTGGTCAACGTCGCGCTGTCGGTCACCACGCTCGACCGCGACCTTGCCCGCCGCATGGAGCCGCGGGCCAGCACGCCGCAGCGGCGCCTCGCCGCCATGCGTGAACTGACGGCGGCCGGCGTGCCGGGGGCCGTGCTGGCCAGCCCGATGATCCCGGGACTCAACGACCATGAACTGGAAGCCATTCTGACGGCGGCGGCCGAGGCCGGGGCGACGCAGGCCAATTACATCCTCCTGCGCCTGCCGCTGGAAATCGCCGATCTGTTCGAGGAATGGCTGCGCGAGCACGCGCCCAACCGCGCCGACCGTGTGCTCAGCCTGATTCGCCAGTGCCGCGAGGGGGAGTTGTACCAATCCCAATTCGGCAGCCGCATGAAAGGCTCCGGCCCGGTCGCGGAGCTGCTGTCGAGGCGGTTCAAGCTGGCCTGTCGGCGCCTCGGCCTCAACGCCCGCGACGCCGCTCTCAACTGCGCCGACTTCAGGCCCCCTCCGGCCCGTGGCGATCAGTTGACGATGTTTTGACCGTTCCGTCTTGCACGGGAACGAGCCGGCCCGCTCCGAGTTGATCGGTCGGCCATCGCTGGGCTACCTTCGGCCGCCCGGACACGCGTCTGAAATCCGGGTCGCGGTTCGAAGGTTGCAGTTCGAAGGTCGAGGGAGACGGGGTGATGGCCACGATCGGTGAAGTTCTGGCCATCGCGTTCGCCGATCATTGCGCCGGTCGCGTACCTGAGGCGGCCGTCCTTTACCGCCGGGTGCTGGAAGCTGACCCGACCAACCCCAACGCCTTGTATTTGCTTGGAATGGCCGAGTGGCAGAGCGGCCGGCCGGTCGCGGGCTTGTCCCTGATCGGGCGGGCGCTCCGGCTCAATCCCGGCTGGATCGAGGCGCGCGTCAACCGGGCCATCATCCTGGACAAGGTCGGCCATCCGACGGAGGCTGCCGCCGACTGGCGACGGCTGACCCTCTTCGATCCGGGCCATCCGCAGGCATGGCGTAATCTCGGCGACGCCTTCCAAGCCCAGGGCGATGCCGGGGCGCCGCAGGCGATCGATGCGCTGCACCGCGCCGTCCGCCTCGATCCCAATCAGGCCGAAGTGCATCACGACCTGGGGGTGGTGCTCCGCCGCGCCGGCCGGCTCGACGAGGCGGTGGGCAGTCTGGTCCGCGCCATCGCGGTCAAGGCCGATCTGGCGCCCGCCCACATGAACCTGGGCAACACCCTGCTCGAACGCGGTGATGACGACGCGGCCCGGGACAGCCTGCGGCGCGCGCTGGCACTCGGCCCGGCCAGCCCGGAATACTGGTACAATTTCGGCAACGCCCTGTACGCCCATGGCGATCCCCTACGGGCTCTGCACGCCTACCGGCGGTCGGCGCGGCTGGGGCTCGCCCTCGCCCGTCTGCGGGTGGCGACGGTGCTGAGCGATCTGGGCCGCTTGGCCGAGACCGAGGCCGAACTGATCGAAAGCCTGCCGATCCCCGGAGTCGAGGTTCCCCTCAGCATCGAGTTGCTGAGCAACGTCTTCCTGCGAGGCGACCGGCTGGCGGACGGGCGGGCGTTCTTCACGCGGCTGGCCTCGACGCCGCTCGGCGGCGTGGTCTATCGCGGGGAATGCCTGACGGCGCTCGCCGCGTTCGATCTGCGGGACGGCGCGCCACGGGCCGCCCGCGACCGGCTGGCGGCGGTCCGCGGGGACAACGGCTGGTTCTTCACCGTGAAAGCGCTCGCCGCCCTGCGCGCGACCCTGGCCGATCAGGGGCTCCAGCTGGTCCGCCCCGCCGCCATGGAGGCGGACGGCGGGCACCAGCCCCCGCGCGTGACCTCGTCGTCTTTGGCCACCCGGGGCCGCTTCGCCCACACCGTCCTGGAATACATCCTGGTCCGGCTCTATGCTGAGAAGCATGGCTTCGTGCTGGAGACTCCCGACTGGGTGGGCGGCGCCTTCTTCGCGCTGAACGATCCGCCGCAGAGCGGTCCGCTGCCGCCGCTGCTGTTTTCCCGCCGCATTCTCAACGATCTGGTCAGCGGCACGGCGGAGCGGGCGCCGATCGCCGATCGCGACATCCTCTCGCCCCTGTTCCTGTTCAAGCACAAACAGGCGTACCGGCAGCGGGTCCAGTCCTGGCTGACGCCGCGCCGGGTCTGGGCGCCGTATCTCGACCCGGCCGTCGAGCGGTTGCGGGCGGCGGGGAACACGGTGGTCGCGCTCCACATCCGGCGGGGCGACTTCGTGACGGCCAACTACCCGATCACCGAGACCGCCTGGTACGTCGACTGGCTGCGCGCCTGGTGGCCGCGTTTCGACCGGCCGGTGCTCTATGTGGCCAGCGACGACGTCGCGGCGGTCCGCCACGCCTTCGCGGAATTCCATCCGCTGACGCGGGCCGACGTCGTGGAGGAGTGGGCGGGGTTGGACTTCCTTCAGGATTTCCACGTGCTGATGAACGCCGACGTGGTCGGCACCAGCGCCGCCAGCGGCTTCAGCGTCCTGGCCGCCCGCCTCAACACACACGCCCGCCTGTTCGTCGAGCCGGACGTCGCCGCCCGCCGCATCCGGCCCTTCGAGCCCTGGACGCCCTGAACTTTACGCGACGGGCCACGGGCGGGGCCGGGCAAGGGCTTGCAGAGCGGCGCGGACACGGCCGACGACGGGCGCCCACGCGCCGCGCCGGTCCTGGCGGAACAGGCGCATGGTCGGGTACCACGGCGTGCACATCCCCTGGTCCAGCCAGCGCCAGTCGGGGGCGAAGGGCAGCACCGTCCAGACCGGGCGGCCGAGCGCCCCGGCCAGATGGGCCGGCGCCGTGCAGGAGCTGATGACGAGGTCGAGGTTCTGCATGATCGCCGCGGTGTCGGCGAAGTCCGTGATCTCCGCGCCGAGGTCGGTGAAGGACGGCGGCAGCGGCCCGCAGGTTTCCAGGTCCTGCCGTCCCGCCCCCTTCTGCAGGCCGAAGACCGTGACGCCTGGAACGTCCAGCAGCGGAAGAAACGCCTTCAGGCGGGGCGAACGGATGTGGTCGGCCTTGAATTCGGGGTTGCCGGCCCACACCAGCCCCACCCTCAGCCCCGTCCACGGACCGGGCGGCGGCCCCAGGCGCGTCGCCCAGCGTGTCACCAGTTCCGGCTCGGCGCGCAGATAAGGGGCGTCGGCGGGGATCGTGTAGAGCATGGTGCCGAGGCGGTGCGGCAGGCTGGCCAGGGCGACGTGCGCGTCGTGCGGCGGCGGCGGGTCGAAGCGGCCGACCACGCCCTCGATGCCCGGCATGGCGGAGAGCAGGCGGACGGCCTGACCGTTGCACTCGATGAAGACGCGCACGCCCCGCGCCTGAAGCTGCGGGGCGAAGCGGGCGAACATGATCGTGTCGCCCACCCCCTGCTCGTCATGGACCAGCAGGGTCCGGCCGGTGAGGTCGGAGCCGTCCCAGACGGGGGAGGAGAAGCTGCGCCGGGGCGACGGAAAGTCGGCCATGCGCGAGCGCCATTCATACTCGGCGAACCCCTCCTCCAACTCGCCCTTGAGCAGCAGCCCGAAGCCCAGAGCGGTATGAGCCTCCGCCAGGGACGGGTCGAGCCGGACGGCGGCCCGCGTCAGGGCGATCATCTCGTCAACCCGCATCAGGTCGCGGGCCGCCAGACCGAGGTTGAGGTGGGTGTGCCCCGCACCCGGCTGCATCGCGATGGACCTCCGGAAGCAGGCCACCGCCTCGTCGAGCCGCCCGAGATCCTGAAGCGTGACGCCCAGGTTGTTGAGGACGCCGGGATCGCCCGGCGCGAAGCCGAGCGCGCAGCGGTAGTAGCGGACCGCCTCGTCGGCCCGGCTGAGACGGCGGTGCGCCATGCCCAGGTTGGCGTAGGCGGCGACCGAAGACGGCGTCATGCCGAGAAGCACCAACAGCTCCTCGATCGCCTCCTCGGCGCGGCCGGCCAGGATGAGCGCCTGCGCGAGCAGCAGCCGCTGTTCGGTCAGCAGCGGCTTGAGGCGCAGCAGCCGGCGCAGCGCGGTCGCGGCGTCGCCGTGCCGGCCCTGATCCGTCAGCACGTTCGCTAAGTTGTTGAGCGCGTCGGCGGAGCCGGCGTCCAGCGCCAGGGCGCGCCGGCAGCAGGCCACGGCCTCGTCGCGCCGGCCGAGCCGCCGCAGCGCGCTGGCGAGGTTGGAGAAGCAGGCCACGTTGTCCGGGGCGGAGCGGACGGCCTGGGTCATCCAGTCCACGGCCTCCGCCGGCCGCCCGCCCTGGAGCGCCAGCGCGCCCAGGAGATGCAGGGCGTCCGGGTGACGGGGGTGGTCGGCGAGAACGCGCCGGTACGCGCTCTCCGCCTCGGCCAGCCGGCCGGCCCCGTGATGGGCGAGGCCCGCCGCGACGAGCGCCGCGGGGTCGGGTCGATCCAGGGTGGCTTTGCTGGGGAAGGCCATGCGTGCGTGCTTTCGAATCGTCGATCAGATCAGAACCGGGGATGCCCAGGGATCGTAGGGGACCAGGGCCCGGCGCGTCGGGTCCGGCCGATGGAACCCGTCGGCGTTGCGGTTCAGCATGGTGGCGACGAAGGAGAAGGAGCTGTTGGAAATGGCGACCCGGTCGGCGTGGCAGAGCACATGGAAATCGGTGAAGAACTCCGCGCCCGCGATCGGCTCGGCGAGATCGCGGCCGGTGACGGGGCGGTAGGCGGCGAACTCCCGCAGCTGGGCGGGATCATCGGTCGCGATGAACAGGAGCGGATGGTCGAGCGTCGACCAGACGGTCTCCAGCCAGTGCCGGTACCAGGACGCCGGGGCGATCCAGAACCGTCCCCAGCCGAAATCCCCGCGCCGGAGGTGCAGCGCCACGACGGTGCGGCCGGCGTCGCGCAGACGGCCGAGCACCGCATCCGCGTAAGGTTGGAGGTTGCGCCCCGGCGTGAACAGCGCGCGGAACTCCTCCCTGAACGGTGCCAGGGGGGTCGTGTCACCACAGAAATAGCCGGACACGTCGCGGTCCGCCAGCACGGCGGAGTGCTCCCCGCGGAGGGAGGCGGTCAGGGCGGCTTCCCCGTCCGCTTCCGCCACGCGCGGCAACGCCGGGCCGGGCAGGGGATCGGCGTGATCGTACAGGTGGCGGCCGAGCCATGGCGGAACCTCCAGGGTGAGGCCATGCCTTGCGGCGTAGAGGCGCAAAGCGCCGTACTGGAGAAGCTGGTTGCCGAACCGTCCGTTGAGTCCGAGGACGGTCGAGGCGAGGCGGCGGCCCGGCCCGCCCGCCGGGGCGGGAACCGGCGGCTGCCCCCACCGGCGCGTCAGCAGGGACAGCGCGCGGCGCGTGAAGGCCTCGCCGAAACCGGGGTTGCAGCGGATCGCCCGTTCCCAGGCCGTCAGCGCCTCGTCGGGGAGGCCAAGCGATTCCAACGCTCCGGCCAGCGCCGCGTGGCCGCCGTACAGCGCGGGGCTGAACCGCAGCGCCCGGCGGGCATGCTCCACCGCCGTCACCCCGTCGCCGAGGGCCAAAGTGGCTTCTGCGCAGTCCACGTTGAGGTCGGACGGCATGGGGTCCAGCCGGAGCGCCCGACCCAGCTCCCGCCGCGCCTGTTCGGTATGCCCGAGCCGCCGGTTCGCGCGGCCCAACAGCCATTGGGCGTTGGGATGGCCCGGCTGGAGCGCCAGCGCGCGGCGCAGCCGGAGGACGGCCTGGGCATGGGCGTCGGTATCGAACAGCAGGGAGCCGAGATTGCACCATGCGGCGGCCGCGCCGGGATGAAGGCACGCCACCGCCCGGAAGGCCGTCAGCGCAAGCCGGTTGCGTTGAAGCCGGTGCGCGAGCAATCCCAACTCGAACCAGGCTTCGGTGCGACCAGGGTCCTCGGCGGCGGCGCGGGTCAGCGCGGCGGTGGCGCGGTCGAGCTGTCCGGCCTGGATGGCGTCCTTTCCCAGCGCGACGAGGTCGATGGCGCGCGGGGCGTCCGCGGGGAGCGTGGGCGATGTGGGCGGAGGCCCCCCAAGCCACCCCTGCGCCGTGAGGAACGGCGGTCCGTTCCAGCCGCCGTCGCGCAGAAGCGCGGATCGCTTGGCTTTCAGCGCGTGGAGGCGGCGCTGGGTCAGGATCTCGATCGCCACGAAGCGGGAGTCGGGCGGCGCCGCTTCCCCCGGCTTGGCGCCGCTGGTCATCGTCTGGCGTTGCCGCGCCAGGGCGTTGTCCGCCCGCATCGTGTAGTGGACCGTCTTCTCCGCGATCCGGATTCCGCCGAACATGCTGTGGAGCGCCCGGCCGTAGGCCACATCGTCGGCCACGGCCGGGTGGAACGGCGCCTCCTCCGGAAAGCCGCCGATCATGTCGTGGCAGACGCGCCGTACGCAGAGGTTGCAGGGGTAGCTCAGTTCCGACGCCTCGCGCCACGCGGGGGTGATCTCCTCGTCGATGGTGTCGAAGTGCATCCCGGTGCGGACGAACCCGGCGTTGGGTGTGTGATCCAGTACCGTCGCCGTCAGCACGAAATGCCGCTCGAAGAAGTAATCGTCGGCGTCGAGGAACCACAGGTAACGGCCCAGCCCCGCGGCGGCGCCGATGTTGCGCGACCGGCCCGCCCCCTGGTTGCGGTTGTTCGCGATCAGCGCGACGCTCTGCTCCGGATGTTCCCGCGCCCAGCGCAGGACCCGCGACGCCGTCTCGTCGGGGGAGGCGTCGTCGACGACGCAGACATGGACCTGTGCCCGTGGGTCCCGCACCGTCTCGCGGTAGAATCGGGCCGCCGCGGCGACGCTGTCGAGCGCCCGTCCGATGGTGTCCTCCATCCGATGCGCGGGGATCACCACGGTGCCGAGACAGTCGGTGTCGACCTTGTGGCGCGCGATCCCCCGCAGGGCGACTCCCAACCCGCAATCCTCGAAGCCGGCGGCGGCGTGCAGCCGCTCGGCCTCCGCGTCGCGCCCCTGGACCAAGCGGACGATGCCCAGGGCGCGGGCCAGGTCACCCTGTGGCGGCATGAGGCACGCCAACGGTTCCAGCAACGCCGCCGCCTCGTCGGCCGCCCCGTCCTGCAGGCGCGCCAAGGCCCGGCCGGCGGCGCGGCCCAGGGGCTCCCCGATCTGCCGGCCGAGCGCCTCATGGTCGCCGTGCAGGCGGGCGGCCCGGACGAACAGCCCGATCGCCCGCAGGCCGTCGCCCGCTGTGCGGGCGGCGTGCGCCGCGTGCTGCCACGCGACCGCATCCGCCGGATCGATCGCGAGCACCCGTCGGTGTGACGGGGCGCCGTCGGAGGCCATCGCATCCCGTGTCATCCCCGGACCACCGCCGCCACGAAGGTCTCGGCGAAGGCGCGCCAGGTCCGCTCGCCGCGCAGGAAGGCCCGCGCCTTGTCGGCGCGGGCGCGGGCGGCGGCGCGGTCGGTGTAGAGGGTTTCGAGATGGGCGACGACCTCCTCGACGGAGGATTCCCCCCAGCCGCGGCGCCGGCCAGCCGGATCGGCCACCGGGTCCTGCCGGCTCAACGGCAGACAGGCGCCGTCGCGGATCAGGTCGAGGTGGCCGGTGTTGGCCGACAGGATGACCGGCACGCCGCAGGCCATCGCCTCCATGGCGACGAGGTTGGTCGCCCCTTCGCAGCGGTTGGGAAAGATGGCGGCGTGGCATTCCGCCAGGATGGCGGGGATCTGGCCGCGCCCGAGGAAGCCCATGTCGACGAAGCCCTCCGGCGGCACGCCGCAGTCCATCGCCCATTCCACGATGCGCAGCTTGCCGTTGTCGCCCACGGCGGGGGCGGCGGGCACGAGCGGGGACTCCGCGATGTCGGCGGAGGTGTGCGGCCAGGGGTTGTGCCACGCGGTGACCAGCAGCGCGTCGGGATGGCGCTCATGGAACCGCCGGAAGGCGGCGAGCACGATGTCCTGCCCTTTGCGGAACTCCACCTTCCCGCCCGAGAAGACGACGAAACGGTCGCCGAAGCGCCGGGCCGGCGGGACCGGCGCCAGTTCGTCCGGGTCCACGCCCTGGAAGGCGCAGCCGACGTTGGCGAAGCCTTGTTCGGCCAGCAGCGCCCTGTTGTACTCGGAATGGACCACGAGCGTGTCATAGCTCCGCGCGCGGCGCAGCGTGTCCTGGTCGAACAGGGTATCCTCGTAGGCGATGACCCCGACGTTGCGGCTGCCGCGGAACCGGGCGGAGAGCGGCCCCGCGACGAAACCGTTGCCGAGCGCGTGCAGGACGGTGCAGTCGTTGAGGCCCAGCATCCGGTTCCCCGACCGGTCGGCGATCGCCGTGATCTGCTGATAACCGTTCACCAGGACGTCCAGCTTGTCCCGGTTCTCCGGCCGCATCGTGGACAGAAGCGGCTTTTCCAGCAGGAGCGGTGGCCGTCCCCGGTCGATCAGATGCAGCGCCGTGTGGACGCCGACCAGACCCCAGCCGTGGATCTCCGAAAGCTGCCACGTCAGCGCCAGGTTCTGTTCCACGCACGGCTTTCCGACGCCCACCGCTGCCAACTCCGTCACGCGCCGCACATCCTTTCATGCCATGGCCTTCATGCTCATCGCCTTGGATGGTAGGATAGCAGAACGCGGACGCCGATACACAGCGTGAGCCGCCGTCCAGTGCGAGCCATCCAGCCCGAGCCAGCATGACCGTCAAGATCGCCTTTCTCGACCCGGCGGGTGGGGACTACACGCCGGACACGCCACGTCTGCACCCACTCGGCGGTTCGCAATCGGCCCTGTGCTACCTCGCGGAGGCACTGGCCGCCGCCGGGCTTGAGGTCACGCTGGTCAACGGCACCCGGACGCCCGGCATGGTGCGCGGGGTGCGCTGCCTTCCCGCCGGCGCGGTGCCCTGGGAGGGCATGCGCGCCTTTGACGTCGTGGTGCTGCTCAACGGCTGCCCGACGGAGGCGCTGACCCGGCTGCGCGCGACCCTCGACGGCGGCCGGAAGCTGATCCTGTGGATGCAGCACGCCGCCGACCAGCCCGCCGCGCAGTGCGTCGCGGAGCCGCAGGCGCGCGCCTGCTGGGACGCCCTCGCCTTCGTCAGCCGCTGGCAGATGGACGGCTACCTGAAGGAGTTCGACCTCGACCGCCGGCTCTGCCGCATCCTGCGCAACGGAATCGCCCCGGCCTTCTCCGGCCTGTTTCCGGCGGGGGCCGACATCATGGCGGGGAAGCCGTGGCCACCGGTCCTGGCCTACACCAGCACGCCCTTCCGCGGCCTCGACGTGCTGCTCGACAGCGTTCCCCGCCTGCGGGCGGCGATCCCCGGAACCACCGTCCGGGTGTTCTCCAGCCTGGAAGGCTATCAGGTCCCCGCCGACCAGGACCCCTACGCCGCCCTCTACCAGCGCTGCCGCGACACCGAGGGCGTGGATTATGTGGGGGCGGTCTCCCAAGGCGCCCTGGCGGAGGCGTTGCGCGGCGCGACCGGCTTCGCCTACCCGAACCGCTTCACCGAGACGTCCTGCATCGCCGTCATGGAGGCGCTGGCCGCCGGCTGCCTCGTCGTGTCCAGCGCGCTGGGGGCGCTGCCGGAGACCACGGCCGGCTTCGCCCGGCTGATCCCGGTCCCGGAGGACCCGGCGGAGCACGCCGTCCGCTTCGCCGACGCCGCCGGCGCAGCCCTCGTCCAGTGGCGCGACGATCGCGCGGCCGCCGGCCGCCGGCTTCGCGAACAGGTGGATCACGTCACCGCCGGGATGAACTGGGCCGGACGGGCCGGGGACTGGTTGGCGTGGCTCGATGAGCTGAGAGGCGATCACAGGAAAGGCGCCGCACCGGGCAAGGCGGTGGCGGCCGTCACCGCCGATCTGGCCGAAGCGCAGCAGCGCCTGCTGGATGCGTTGGGCGGCCACCTGAACGCCCGCCCGCAGGACGGGGACGATCACGCCTGGCGGGCGGAGGCGCGCGCGCTGATCGCGCTGATCGAGCGCTCCTTGCGGCTCGACCACAACACGGAGGAGAACCGCTCGGCCGTCTGGACGACGCTGCGCGGGTTCGACGCATGGTTCGCCTATGTCACGACGCTGTCGGACGCGCCGCCGCCAGCGGCACCGCCCGCCGGCGGGCGGCGGATCTACGATTGCTTCCAGTTCTACAACGAGCTGGACCTCCTGGAGGTGCGGCTGGCCGAGCTGGACGCGGTGGTCGACCGCTTCGTCCTGGTCGAGGCGACCTTCACCCACGCCGGCGATCCCAAACCCCTCCATTACGCGGAAAACCGCGCGCGCTTCGCGGCCTACGCCGACAAGATCATCCACGTCGTCGTCGACGATGACCCCGGCGGCTTCGCGTGGCAGCGCGAGGCCCACCAGCGCGACGCGATCACCCGCGGCCTCGACGGCTGCGACCCGACGGACATGATCGTCGTCTCGGACGCCGACGAAATCCTCCGCCCCTGGGTGATGGAGCGGCTGCGCCGGGAGCCGGACGACGGACGCTCGCTGTTCGCGCCCCACCTCGACATCTTCCTCTATTTCCTCGACCTCAAATCGCCCGACCCCTGGGTGTCGGTGGCCGCCGCCCCGTGGGAGCTGATCCGCCGGATCGGCGCCAACCGCGCCCGCTACCTGACCAAGTTGGGGCATGGGCGGGTCGTCCCGGACGCCGGCTGGCACTTCACCTGGATGGGCGGGATCGAGCGCTTCCGCGCCAAGCTGCGGGCCTTCGCGCACCGCGAGATGATCGCGGCGTTCGAACGGGACCCGGCGGCGAACCGGGAACGGCTGGACCGCTTCTACGCCACCGGGCGCTTCGACGGCGGTGCCGTTCCCGGCATGTGGACGTCCCCCGCGCCCGTCCCCATCGACGCTAGCTTTCCCCGGCCGATCCGCGAGCGGATCGACCATTTCCGCGCCCTCGGCTGGATCTCGCCGGATGCCAGCCCCCCGGTGTCAGAGGAGCCGGCGGAGGAAGCCGGGGCGGAGCACCGCCGTGCCTTGGTCCTCGATCCCGCGTCCATCGACGCCTTCCATGTCCTGGCGATGGAGCGGCTCGGCCGCAACGCGCCGGAGGCGGCGGTCGGGCCGCTGCGCCGCTGCGCCGTCCTCGATCCCTTCGGCACCTTCCACCGCTTCCATCTCGCCCATGCGCTGCTGACGCGCCAGCGTTACGGCGAGGCGGCGGGCGTGCTGCGGGAGCTGATCCGCCTCGCCCCCGACGACCATCGCGCCCGCGCCAACCTGGGCATCGCGCTCAAGAATCTGGGGCGCCACGACGAGGCGGTCGACATCGGCCGCTTGGCGCTGGCGCTGGCCCCCGCCGAACCCGGCGTGCTCAGCAACCTGGGGCTCGCGCTCTCCCTGCGGACCGGGGGGGACGAGGCGGCGGCGCGCGTCCTGCGCCGGGCGGTGGCGATCGACCCGGACTTCACGTCGGCCCGGCTGAACCTCGGGCTGGTGCTCAGCAAGCTGCGGCGGATCGGGGAGGCGGAGGCTCAGTGCCGGCGCGTCCTCGACCGCGATCCGAACCACGCCGAGGCGCACACCCTGCTGGGCACCTGTCTGCTGCTCCGCGGCGAGTTGGAGGCGGGGTTCCGGGAATACGAGTGGCGCACCCGTCTGGTCGACCGTCAGGTCACGCCGCGCGGCCTGCCGACACCGGTCTGGGAGGGCGGGAATCCGGACGGACTGACGATCCTGCTGCACGACGAGCAGGGGCTCGGCGACGGCATCCAGTTCGTCCGTTACGCGCCCTTGCTGCGCCGCCGGGGTGCCCGCGTGATCGTCGAGTGCAACGACCGGCTCGTCCGCCTCTTCGCCACGCTCTCCGGCGTGGACGCGGTCGTCGGACGTTCCGACTCGCCGCCGCCGCACGACGCCCACGCCGCGCTGCTCAGCCTGCCGCACCGGCTTGGCACCACGCTGGCGACCGTCCCGGCCGAGATTCCCTACCTGCGCGCCGAACCGGCGCTGGCGGCGGCCTGGGCGACGCGCCTGGGACCGCCGCCCAATCCGCGGACGGGGCTGCGGGTGGGGCTGGTGTGGGCCGGCAACCCCGAATTCAAGGACGACCGCCGGCGCTCGCCGGGGCTGGACGCCCTGCGGTCGCTGCTGGATGTTCCGGGCGTCGCGGTCTTCGGCTTGCAGAAGGGGGCGGGACGGCGGGACCTCGACCGTTGCGGACCGCTGCCGCCGTCCTTCACCGACCTCGGCGCGGAGATCGCCGACTTCGCCGACACCGCGGCGATCATGCAGAACCTCGACCTCGTCATCAGCTCCTGCACGGCGCCGGCCCATCTGGCCGGGGCGCTCGGCCGCCCGGTCTGGACGCTGCTGCCGGACATCGCCGACTGGCGCTGGCTGGAGCGCGGCGACACCACCCCCTGGTACCCGACCATGCGCCTGTTCCGTCAGGCGGCGCCGGGCGACTGGGCGTCCGTCGTCGCCGACGTGCGGGCGGCGCTGGCGCGGGCCGTGGCTACAGGCATGGCTACAGCGGGAGCACGGTGAAGGATGTCGGCGGCAGGCCGGCGGCGTGGCGGTCCCACATCGTCCGGTAGGCGCGTTCCAGGTGACGGGTGAAGCGGGGGCTGTCGAACAGCGGGGCCGTCGTCCGGGCGGCCTCCAGGCGGCGGCGGTAAGCGGCGAGCGTCGCCGGATCGCCGGCCAGCTGCGCCGCCAGCGCCTCGTAGCCGTCGAAGCTGGTGGTAACCGTCTCGGGAAGGCCGGCGGCGTTCAGCAGGCCGGCGGCGACGCGCGACGCGAAGGTTCCGCCGATCCGCGTCACCACCGGCACGCCCATCCACAAGGCGTCGGAGACGGTGGTGTGGCCGGTGTAGGGAAAGCTGTCGAGAAACAGGTCGGCCAGACGGTAGCGGGCGAGGTGCTCGGCCTGAGGCCGGTGGGGGGCGAAGACCAGACGGTCGGGATCGACCCCGCGCCGCGCCGCCTCGCGCCGCAGGTTGTCCGCACCGTCCCGGCCGGGCTGCTGCAGCCACAGCACGCTCCCCGGCACCCGCGCCAGCACGCGCATCCACAGCCCGAACAGCGACGGGGTGATCTTGAACGGCGCGTTGAACGCGCAGAAGACGAAACCGTCCGGCGGCAGGCCGCAGGCGGCGCGGTCCGGGGCGGGCGCGTCCAGGGGCCGGCGCCGGTCGTTGACCTGATAGGAGTCCGGCATGATGACCAGCCGCTCCCGGTAATGGGGCTGATGCTCCGGCGGCGTGACGAAGCGGTCGCCGATGACGTAGTCCATGGCATCGCCGCCCATCGTCCCCGGATAGCCGAGATAGGCAACCTGGACCGGCGCCAGCCGACGCGCCAGGAGATCGAAGCGGACGTGCCGCGTGTAGCCCTTCAGATCCACCAGGATGTGGGCGCCGTCCGCCGCGAGCAGTGCCCGCACTTGCTCCGCATCGCAGCCGCGGATGTCGTGGAAGGCGTCGAAGGCGGCCTTCAGGCGGCGGCGCGTCGGACTGCTGTCGTCGGGGCCGTAGGAACAGGCGACGACGCGGAAGCGGTCGCGGTCATGCAGTTCGAACAGCTCGGCCGCCAGATAGGCGGTGGCGTGCTCGTGGAAGTCGGCGGAGAGGTAGGCGACGGTGAGCCGGCCGCCATCACCGGAGGGGGCGCCGAGGGCTGCCGTCGCTGGAACCGCCGCGGCGGCTTGCGGGATGGCCGCCGGCTTCACCACCGCGCTGTGGAAGTGGCGGGCGGCGCGGTCCTGCTGCGCCGGGCTGGTATCGATCAGCAGGGTGAGGAGGGGCAGGGCGATTCCCCGGCCGCTGTCGATGACCGACAGAACCTCCCGGCACAGAGCGTCATACGCGCTCCAGTCGCACTGCGAGAGGGAGGCATGGAGCCGGTCACCGAGGGATTCGGTGCGGCTCGGGTCGAGCCGATATGCACGATCGTAGGCCACGGCCGCCGCGCCCGGTGCGCCGCCGTCGCGCAGCGCATGGCCGGATTCGCGCCACGCCTCGGCGTCATCCGGCGCCTGCGCGACCGCCCGGCGAAGGACGGCGCGCGCCGCCGCGATCCGGCCCAGCTCGCGGAACATCCCGCCCAGAGTGGTGATCGGCCCGGCATCGGTTTGGCCTGGGACCAGCCGGAGTGCCCGCCCCTGAAGCGCAGCCGCCTCGGCAAGGCGGCCCCGGCGGCGCAGCAGAAGCGCCAGATTGAAGGAGGCGTCGGCCAGATCCGGCTTCAGCACGATGGTAACGGCGAGGTGGTGCTGTGCGTCCTCGATCTGTCCCAGCGTGAAGGCGGCGACGCCCAGAAGGAACGAGGCGTCATGGTGATCGGGCTTGATGGCGAGGATCGCACGGCACACCGCGCCGCACTCGGCGGGCCGGCCGTTCTGATACAGCGTCAAGGCGTAGCCCAGCGCTTCGGCAGGGGACGCAAAGTGCCGGGCCGTACTCATGCTCCCACCTCGGTGCCGCCGCCCCTACCTGTGCCGCCCTCGGGCGAGGGGCGTCCGTGGAGGCTTGCGGAGCGTGAATTCATCGGGAAAATGGTTACCATCGGGCGCGGCAATTCCAA
Source organism: Azospirillum aestuarii (assembly GCF_016632405.1). Taxonomy (NCBI): domain Bacteria; kingdom Pseudomonadati; phylum Pseudomonadota; class Alphaproteobacteria; order Rhodospirillales; family Azospirillaceae; genus Azospirillum; species Azospirillum aestuarii. The sequence goes on along the minus strand of NZ_JAEPIV010000011.1, from coordinate 9,803 downwards.
ACCCATTTGCCGGGTCGACCAAGTGGATGGAGACGGTGGGTGATCGAGGGGACGTTCGACGGGGCCGGAGACGCGTTCGGCCGATGCTTCGGCTCCGGCCTGCGTCACGTCGAATCCGAATCGCTGGAGGCGGCAGCGCGCTCCTTCCGAACGGCGGTGGCGATCCGGCCGGAGCATCCGGTGGCCTGGTTCGTGCTGGGGCTGGTGCAGCGCGGCCTGGGGCGCCTGGACGGCGCGACGGTCGCTCTGCGGGCCGCCCTTCGCCTTCGGCCGGACGACGCCGACACGCTGTTCCAGTGGGCGTCTCTGCTCATCGAGCGCCGTCTGCCCGGCGAGGCGGTGGCGTCGCTTCTCCGTCTCGTGGCGTCGCGGCCCGGCCACCCGGACGCGGCGTTCAGCCTCGGCAACGCGCTGATGGCCGTGGACGAGCCTGAACGGGCCGAAACCGCCTACCGGCTGGCCGTGCTGCTGGAACCGGGCGCGGCGGCGGCCAACAACAACCTCGGAGCGGCGTTCCTGTCCCAAGGACGGCCGGAGGCGGCCGCCGTGAGCTACCGGCGGGCCGTCCGGCTTGAGCCGGGGTCCGCCGAACACCACAAGAATCTCGGCGTCAGCCTGCTCACCGCCGGGAACTTCGCGGAGGGCACGCCCGAGTACGAATGGCGAAGCCGACAAGCCGTCTGGCAGTGGAACCGGGACTGTCCGGGCACCCCGCTGTGGGACGGCGGCTCGTTGGACGGAAAGACCATCCTGGTCCATTTCGAGCAGGGGCTCGGCGACACCGTGCAGTTCATCCGCTACATGGCGGTGCTCAAGGCGATGGGCGCCCGCACCGTCTTCGAATGCCAGCCCCCGCTCAAGCGCCTCCTCGCCACGGTTCCGGGCATCGATGCGCTGGTGGCGCACGGCGAACCGGTGCCTGAGGCCGACTGCTTTCTACCCCTGATGAGCCTGCCCCACCGCTGCCGGACGACGGCGGCGACGATTCCCGGCGGCGTTCCGTACCTGCGGGCCGATCCGGACCGGTCGGCGTTCTGGAACCGGCAAATCGCCGAGGCGGGGTGGCGGAACGAGTTCCGGGTGGGCATCCAGTGGCGCGCCGCGGGGGCCGACCGCTCGATTCCGCTGGAACGCTTCGCACGCTTGTCGCACCTTTCCGGAGTGCGGCTGTACAGCCTGCAAAAGGCGGACGGACCCGGCCAATGGGAGCGGCCCGACGACCGGCTGGGGATCGTCTCGCTGCCGGGCAGGGACGGGAGTGGTGAGGATGAAGGGTTTGTCGATACGGCCGCGATCATCGAGGGCATGGACCTGATCGTCGCCTGCGATTCCGTGGTCGGCCACATCGCGGGCGCGATGGGGCGCCCGGTGTTCCTGGCCCTGCCGTGGCTGGGGGACTGGCGTTGGATGCGCCTCCCCGACCGCACGCCCTGGTACCCGGCGACCCGGCTGTTCCGCATGACGCGCCGGAACGACTGGGACGGGGTGATGGCCCGGATCGCCGCCGAAATTGCCGCCGTGGTCGCCCGACGCGCCGCGGGGACGCCGTGACGGCTGCCGTGATGGCCAACGTCGAGGCGGCGTCCCGGCTTTATCGCGCCGGGCGGCTGGCGGAGGCCATCGACGCCTGCCGGGCCGTGCTGGCGGCGGAGCCGGGGCGATTCGATGCGCTCAACCTGCTCGGCGCCGCGCTGTTCTCGGCTGGCCAGGACGGCGCGGCCAGAGAGGCCCTGTGCGATGCGGTTCGCATCGAACCGGGGCATGCCGCCGCGCTGACCAACCTCGGCATCGTCCTGCAACACCGCCGGGAGTGGCCGGCCGCCGCGCGCGCCCTGCGCACGCTGGCGGCGATGCAACCGGAGTCCGCGGCCGTCTGCAGCCGTTTGGGCACGGTGTCGCAGGAAACGGGGGACCTGGACGGTGCCGTCCGGTTCCTGCTGCGCGCCTCGCGCCTCGCTCCCGGCCCGGCCGTGCAATGGTACAATCTCGGTCTGGTCAGGATGCTCGCCGGCGACGTGGCGGCGGCATCCCAGGATCTGCGCCGGGCCATCGCCGTCGCACCCGAGGGGGGCCTCGCTTATGTCCAGCTTGGCGAAACGCTGTTGCGGCTCGGTCGGCTGAACGAGGCCACCGGGGTTTTCCGCCGCGCGCTCCGGCTCGACCCGACCACCTCCGAGGCAGTCAACGGCTTGGCGCGCTGCGGACGGTACCGGGCCGCCGCCGCGCACGCCTTCGGATCGGGGCCGGGAACGCAGAAGGGACTGGCCGTCCGCGGCGCCTTCGAAAGCGCCACGGGCTACGGCCATTTCTGCCAGCGCTTCATTCGGACGCTGCGCAAGCAAGCCGTGCCCCTGCAGACGATCGGAATCTTCGGTCGGGAATCCTGGCGGGAGGAGGATCTCGACCCGCCGGTTCCCGCCAAGGCCCTGGTGAACTTCCTCATCCCGCTGGCCGTCGAGCGGGTGCCCGGTCTGGCCACGGTGACCTTCACGATGTTCGAGGGAACCCGGATACCGCCGGCATGGCGGCGCCTGAGCGAGCACAGCGACCTCATCATCGTGCCCAGTGAATCGTCCCGGATGGCCTGGGCGGCGCAGGGCTATCCGGAGGATCGCCTGCGGGTCTGCCCCTTGGGCATCGATCCGGAGGACACCGCCGGCGGCGGCCCCGTGCCGACCCTGGTCGATCCGCGCGGGAGGCTCGTCTCCAGCTATCGGCACCGCTTCCTCAACGTCTCGGATTTCATTCCCCGCAAGAACATCGACGGGCTGCTGCGGGTCTGGCTGCGGAGCACGGCGCGCACCGACGACGCGGTGCTCATCCTGAAGCTGGGCAAGGGAAACAACCCGGCGTTCGGCGCGGAACTCGGCGAGCTGGTCCGACGGACGGAGATCGCCGTCGGGAAACGGATGGCCGACGCGGCGCCCGTCGTGCTGATCGACCAACTCCTGTCGAATGCCGACATGACGGGGCTGCTGCGGGCGGCGACCCATTACTGGAGCATGTCGCACGGCGAGGGCTGGGACCTTCCCCTCTCCAAGGCCGGAGCCATGGGGCTGAGCCTGATCGCGCCGCACCATTCCGCCTATGTGGATTATCTCGACGACCGGGTGGCCCGCCTGATCCCGGCCACCGTCCGTCCCGCGCGCCTGCCCTACAGCGAGCAGCCCTATCCACCGTTCCACGGGCTCGACTGGTGGGACCCGGACGAGGACGCCGCAGCGGACATCCTGACCGCCATCATCCGCGGCGGCGACACCGGCCACCCGTCGGCCCGCGACCATCTGGTGCAAGGTTTCACCTGGACCCGCGCGGCGGATCGGCTGCTCGCCATCCTCGACGATGCGGGGCTGCGATGATGGGAGACGCGGCGGGAACGGCGGCGGTGCAACGCTTCGCCGCCGCCCTGGAGCATCATCGGGCGGGCCGGCACGACGCCGCCGAGGCCGGCTACCGGGCGATCCTGCGCGACGATCCCGGACACGCCCACGCCAACAACAATCTGGCCATCCTGCTGCGCGGCACGGGGCGGTGGGAGGAGGCCGTCGCCTGCTACCGCCGGGCCGTCGCGGCGCTGCCGGACGACGCGCCGATCCGCAGCAACCTCTCCTGCGCGCTGGCCGACATCGGCCGGCCGGCGGAGGCGCTGGCGATGGTGCGGGTGGCGCTGTCCCTGTGCCCGGACTACGCCGACGCCTGGTTCAACGCCGGCAACCTCCTGAAGACGGAGCGGCAGCCCGACCGGGCGATCACCGCCTACCGCCGGGCGGTGCGGCTGAAGCCCGGCATGGGCGGCGCCCACAGCAACATGGGCGACGTCTACCGGGACCTCGGGGAATCGAGCCGCGCCGTTGACTGCTATCATGCCGCAATCCAGGCGCAGCCCGACCTGCCGCAACCCGTCGTCAACCTCGGCGAAGCGCTGAAGGAGCAAGGGCGGATCACCGAGGCCATCGCGGTCTTCCAAAGCGGGATCGAACGCCACCCCGATCTGGCCCTGCTGCACTCCAACCTGCTGTTCGCCCTGCATTACACGCCCTGGGTTCCGCCCGAGGTCATCGCCCGCGCCCACACGCACTGGAACGAGCGGCACGCCCGGCCGCTGATGCCGCGGAACCGGCAATTCTCAAATGACCGGACCCCCGGCCGGCGGCTGCGGGTGGGCTATGTCTCGCCCGACTTCCGCGCCCACGCCTGCGCCCATTTCATCGAGCCCCTGCTGCGCGAGCACGACCGCGCTACGGTCGAGGTGTTCTGCTTCGCCACCTCGGACCATCACGACGCGATCACCGAACGCATGAGGAGTCTGGCCGACGGGTGGCGGTCGTTGACCAACCTGGACGATGCGGTGGCCGCCGCGCTGGTCGAGCGCGACCGCATCGACATTCTGGTCGATCTGGCCGGCCACACGGCGCACAGCCGGCCGCTGCTGTTCGCCCGCAAGCCGGCCCCGGTCCAGGTCGCCTGGCTGGGCTATCCCGACACCACCGGCATGCCGGCGATCGACCACCGCCTGACCGATGCGGTCGCCGACCCGCCGGGTCTCACCGACGACTGGCACGCCGAGCGGCTGGTCCGCCTGCCCAACGGGTTTCTCGCCTTCCAGCCGTTGCGCTTCGTCACGGCGCGCGAGGAGCCGCCGGCGCTGGCCAATGGCTTCGTGACGTTCGGGTCCTTCAACAACGCCGCCAAGGTGACGCCGGAGGTCGTGCGGGTCTGGTCGGCCATCCTGGCGCGCGTGCCGACCGCCCGCCTGATCCTCAAGAGCCGCGCCTTCGGCGACCCGCCGACTAGGGCGCGCTGTCTCCAGCGGTTCGCGGGCAACGGCGTGGAGCCCGGCCGTGTCGATCTGCTTCCCCCGATGGATGTGATCGATCACCATCTGCGGGCCTACGACCGGATCGACATCGGCCTCGACCCGTTCCCCTACAACGGCACCACCACCACCTGCGAAGCGCTGTGGATGGGGGTGCCGGTGGTCACGCTCGCCGGCCGCCACCACGTCGCGCGGGTGGGCGCCAGCCTGCTGTCCCAATGCGGGCTGGCCGAGTTCATCGCGACGGACGAGGCCGGCTATGTCGAGACGGCCGTCGCCCTGGCCGGGGACATGGGGCGACTGGCCGCGCTGCGCCGCGGCATGAGGGAACGGATGGAACGCTCGGCCCTCAACGACCATCGCGGCTTCGCGGCGGCGGTCGAGGAGGCCTACCGCGACATGTGGCGGTCCTGGCTCGGGTGTGAGCGGGAGGAAACAGCGGCGGACCCCTGAGCGCCGGGCATTCTATTGCCCTGCGCGACGACGGACCTCCTCGCGCAGGGCGTCCGCCGCCCTTGCGAACACCGGTTCCCAGTCCTGGTCGGGGCCTTGGCGGAACAGGCGCATCGTCGGGTACCACGGCGTGCAGTCGCCGGAAAATCCGTAGATCCAGTAGGGGACGTGCTGCACGAGGTTCCAGACCGGCTTGCCGAGGGACCCGGCGAGATGCGCCACCGAACTGTCGGTCATGATGACGAGGTCAAGCTGTTCCAGCATCGCCGCCGTGTCGGCGAAATCGTCGAGGTCGGGGCCGAGCGGCGTTACCAAATGGCCGGCGACGCCGCTGTCCGCGAGTTCGGCCTCGGGCGGTCCCTTCTGGAGGCTGTAGAGCCGTACGCCCGGCACTTCGGCGAAGCGCAGGAACCGGGCGAGGCTGGTGGCGCGCCGGCCGTTGTCGGCGAAGGTCACCCGCCCCGACCAGACGATCCCGACGCGCAGCGTGCCCGGCTCCCGCGCGCCGAGCCGATGGGCGGCCTTCTCACGGGACGAGTCCGGAATGGTCAGGGTCACCGGCGGCGGGACCGAGGCCAGCGTGGTGCCGAACAGGCCCGGCAGGCTCATCTGCGACGCCTCGACGTCGAAGGCCGGCGGCGGGCTCCCTGGTTGCAGGACGGAATCGACGCCCAGCCCTGACAGAACCCGGCGCAGCTCCGGATGGCATTCGTACAGCACCCGGCCGCCCCGCTCCCTGACCAGCGGCATGTAGCGCGCGGCCAGGATGGCGTCGCCGAATCCCTGCTCGGTGAACAGGAACAGGGTGCGCCCGTCCAGCGGGCCGCCGTTCCAGGTCCGTTCCGATGGCGGCCGCCCATGGTAGGAGGCAAGCCCGCGCCGGGCCTCGTAATCCGCGAAGCCGTGGACGTAGTCGCCGATCTGGAGCCGGGCGAGAGCCCGCTCCCAGCGCAGTTCGGGGGTGGCGCCTCCGCCCGCCGTCGCCCGCCCGATCATCGCGAGCGTCTCCTTGAAGCGTCCCGATTTGCGCAAGGCCACGGCGTTGTTGAAGAGGAAGGCCGGGCTGTGCGGTTCGAGCCGCAGCGCCTCCGCATGCGCGGCCAACGCCTCGTCGAACCGGCCGGCGTCCACCAGGGCGTTGCCCAGATTGCTCCAGATGCTGGCGTTCTCCGGCGCGACCTCCAGGCCCCGCCGGTGGCAGGCGATGGCCCCGTCCAGCTTTCCCGCACGGCGCAGGAGATGGCCGAGCATGCTCCAGGCGCCATCGTCACGGGGATTGGCCGCGAGGACAGCCTCCAGCGTGGTCGTGGCCTGTGCGTGGTCCATCCTCGTCCCCCTGGCTCGCCGTGGCCGAACCGCAAGACCACGCTGCGACCATAGACTCGTTCGATCGCACGGTTGTCAACCACCCGCCCCCGAGGGTGATGCCGCAACCGCGCATGCATGCGATTTCTTGATGATTTTCTCTACTTTTTGTAGCCGACGGTGGTTTTTGCGAGGCCGGCATCATGAAGTAATTTGCAGCAACTCGCTGTATTTAACAACCGACGCGCGATAAGGCGAGGCGTCAAAAAAACAATCCACCGCCATCAGCGCAACTCAATCTCGCAAAGGCGAAAATGTATAACCCATGCGGCACTTTGATTTTCTGCGGCAGTGCGGTGGTTGGCGCCAGCGATTCGAGGGATGGCAGGTAGCGTAGATAAATTTTTAACTTCACTTATCCACTATTGCGAGGTGGTGGCCAATCGTATGAGAGCCACGACGCTCCTGCCGCCATGGCGGCAGAGCCTTAAGAACGCCGATGCAAGAGGGATGAGATGGCTGCTGGTGGAACACTGACGCTCTCGGGCGGCTCGGACTACGTGTTCGCCTCGACGGAGGTCTGGTCGGGGATCGTTGGCAACGGCAGCACCCAGGGCGCGCGGCTCAACACCCAGGGCCAGACCCTGACCGTCTCCAACCTCGACCACCTCATCGGCGGCACATCGGCCCAAAGGAAGGACGTCGTCACGCTGGCCGGCACGGCCGGCAACACCATCACGGTCCAGGCCCTCGAAACTCTGATCGGCAGCTCCGGCAACGACCGGGTTCAGCTGACCTCCACCGGCACCACCATGGTGGTGGAATCGCTCGAGACGATCATCGGCGCGTCCACCGGCACCACCCTCATCACGCTGGCCGGCACCACCGGCAACACGATGTCGGTGGCGTATCTGAAATCGATGATCGGCAGCGCCGGCAAAGACGTCATCAGGATGAATGCCGCCGGCTCCAGCGGCAGCACCATGGCGGTGACCATGATGGAGACGCTGATCGGGACCGATGGCTGGGACCTCGTCGCCACCATCGGCGGCGGCAGCAACACGATGTTGCTGCAAGGCGTCGAGATCGTCCTCGGAAACGGGAGCGGTGCCGGCGACACGGTCATTCTGGCCAGCGGCGGCAACACGATCGGCGTGTCCTTCCTGGAAACCCTCATCGGCGGCAGCGGCAACGATGTCGTGACGATGGGCTACAAGACCGGCACGATCAGCTTCCAGACCGGCGGCGGCACCGTTTCCATGTCGTCGATCGAAACGATCGTCGGCGGAACCGGCAGCAGAACCACGGCCATCCTCCTCGACGTCGGCAACACCGTCACGGTGGCAAGCCTCACCACTCTGATCGGCGGCGGCGGCAACGATGTCGTCAACGTCACGCTCCGGGACGGGACGGCAATCGTCGGCGACGGGCCGATCGCCTGGAACACCGTCGGTAGCACGATGCTGGTGTCGCTGATCGAAACGATGATCGGCAGTTCCGGCGACGACGTGGTCGTCGCGTTGAACAACAACGGCATGACCCTCTCGGTTTCGGCGATCGAATCCGTGATCGGAAAGGCCGGCAACGACGTCGTCCACCTCGGCACCGGTGGAAACACGATCCAGGTGGAGGCGCTGGAAACCCTGGTCGGCGGTTCCGGCATGGATGTGGTGACGATGAGCACCACACGGGGCGCCACCATGACGGTGTCGGCCGTCGAATCCGTCGTCGGCAATGGGGGCACCGACGTCGTCTATCTCGGCGCCGGTGGCAACACGGTCCAGGTCCAGGCGCTGGAAACCCTGATCGGCGGCACCGGCAACGATGTGGTGACCGTCACCGACACCGCCGGCACCATCTTCGTGTCCGGTGTCGAAACCATCTACACACCCTATGAGACACTGACGCTGAGCGGTGTGGACACCTACGTTTCCTTGCCGCCGGTTGTCGCCGACACGACGCCGCCGTCGATCACCACGGTGACGATCCCGGACGCGGTGATGAAGATCGGCGACACGGTGACGGTGACGATCACCGTGGCGTCGGACAGCGACACCTACACGCTGGGCGCCGGCAGCACCGTCGGCGGCTTCGCGCTCGGCAACCTGACCAAGGTCGACGCGACGACCTACACCGCCACCTTCACGGTGACCAGCGGCGGCACCGACGTGACGGCGGGCTCGGATGTGCCGGTCAACATCGTGCTGACCGACAGCGCCAGCAACTCCAACGCCCCCTACACCACGGCGATCAGCCAGAGCGCCGACCGCATCGACGCGAACCGGCCGACCATCGCCTCGGCGGCGGTGAACGGCACGACCCTGACGGTCACCTTCGCCGAAGCCATGTCGGCGACCAGCGCCGCCGGCTTGACCGTCACGGTCGCCGGCCAGAGCCGTGCCGCGACCTACGCCAGCGGTTCGGGCACCGCCACGCTGACCTTCACGCTGGCCTCGGCGGTCGCCCAGGGCGAGACGGTGACGCTCGACTACAACCCGGGCACCGGCAACCTGACCGACACCGCGAGCAATGCTCCGGCCACCGTCACCAACCAGTCCGTGACGAACAGCACCCCGGACACGACGCCGCCGTCGATCACCACCGTCACCATCCCCAACCAGCCGGCCAAGGTCGGCGACACGGTGACGGTGACGATCACCGTGGCGTCGGACAGCGACACCTACACGCTGGGCAGCGGCAGCACGGTCGACGGCTTCGCGCTCGGCAACCTGACCAAGGTCAGCGCGACCACCTACACCGCCACCTTCACGGTCACTGCCGACGGCCAGCGCACCGGCGACCGCGCCGCCAACCAGGACATCCCGGTCAACATCGTCCTGGTCGACAGCGCCAGCAACGCCAACACCCCCTACACCACCGCGATCAGCCAGAACAACGACCGCATCGACACCAACGCCC
>NZ_JAEPIV010000011.1:0-282 GCF_016632405.1 Azospirillum aestuarii | reverse complement strand
GACAGCTCTCCGCGACCGATCTGGAAGGCGACACGCTGACCTACTCCATCGCCGGGTCGCAGTCCTCCCCGGTCCAGTCCGGCAGCGTCACGCTGAGCAACGGCGTCACCTACGACACCTGGTCCACCGGGCCGGGCGGCACCTCCTACGTCAACAGCCAGACCGGCCACTACGCCTACGTGTTCGACGCCGCCTTCCTCAACGGCGTGCCCGCCGGACCGATGCAGGGCACCAGCACCTTCACCGTCTCCGACGGCAACCGCACCGTCGACCAGCAGCTCA